>NZ_CP038865.1:0-45000 GCF_004792515.1 Vagococcus xieshaowenii
ATTTCATTTTTCGTCCCACTTTCACAAAATCGTTTCTTTTATCCTACTATTTTATCATACTTAATTAAAGAGTTTACCTTCTAAAAACAAGAGCAAATTAAATTAATTTATTCACAAACGAACAAGCGCCATTTTGTGAATTTGTTATCTATCTACATAATAAAAGAGGGGTGACGATAATTGTCACCCTCTTTTCTTAAATGATAAAATTATTTTGCCATGACAATATTGTCTACTTCGATTTTAGCAGTGTCGCCTTTTTCAGCAGCATTTACTAATTGTTGTGCGTATGTTTGGAAGTTATGGCTTGAGTGAGTAGCACCTGTTACGACTTCAACATCACCAACTGATTCAGCTTTAACTAATGATTCGTTTAATTCAGGAATGAATGTCGCTGGACCTACACCTGATTTTTCTTCCATCATTTTGTTGTAGTCAGCATCATCTTTTTTAGATTTACCATCTGCATTAACATAGTCAAAGTTTGAAGCTGAGATTTTTCCGTCTTTAACGTCGATTGAGAAGACTACACGGTAGCCATTTGATTCGTTTTTCTCTTCTAAGTTATAAGTACCGTCTACTAAGTCAGCACCATTGTTGATTTCGATTGTTTCAGTATTACCAGCTTGAGCTGCTTGGATTAATTGTTGTGCGTAGTTTACAAAACTATGGCTTGAATGTGTAGCACCTGTTACAGCTTCAACATCAGCACTTTGAGCGGCAACGAATGCGTCATTTAATGCTGGAATGAATTCTGCTGGACTCACGCCTGCTTTATCTTTCATGTTAGTATTGTAATCTTTATCGTCTTTTTTAGAGTTGCCATCAGCATCTACGTAGTCAAAGTTTGAAGCAGTGATTTTACCATCTTTAACATCGATTGAGAAAACTGCACGGTAACCGTTTGATTCATTTTTCTCTTCTAATTTATATGTACCATCTTGTAAGTCAGCGCCTGCTACTTTTTCTGCAGCAGTTTCTTCAGTTGCAGCTGATGATGAAGTTTGTTCAGTTGTTGCTGAACTTTCTTTAGTTGTTTCTTTTTCTTGATCACTTGAGCAACCTGCTAATAATAATGTTGCCATTGCTGCAACTGCCATACCAGATAATAATTTAGTTTTTTTCATTTTAATGTCCACCTTTTAATTTTTTAATTACGTTAAACGTTTGTGAAAAATCCTACATACTCATCATACAACATCTTTCAAACGCTTGCAATAACTAATTTGTTTTTTTTGTGAAAAAAATAACCTTCTCCTATGAAAATCCTCGTATTAAGATAGACTTTTTTCTGGAAAAGCTCTATAATAAGGTGTATGTGTAATTTTATTCAAACATAATTATTGCATTTATTTGTTATTATTACGTATTTAATAAAGGAGAGAACAAACTATGGCTAAAACAAAAATCGTCGTAGTCGGTGCTGGTTACGCTGGAGTCTTTGGTACTAAGTTTTTATCAAAAAACTTAAAAAGAACCCAGATGTTGAAATCACGCTAATCGACCGTCATTCATATCAAACAATGATGACTGAGTTACATGAAGTTGCAGGTGGACGTGTTGAACCTGAAGCAATTCAATATGATCTACAACGTTTATTCTGTCGCAGAAAGAATGTTAAATCGTCACAGATAACGTAACAAACATTGATAAGAAAAAAAAGTTGTCTTCACTGAAAACGGTGAATATCCATTCGACTATGTTATGTTAGGAATGGGTGGCGAACCTAATGACTTTGGCACACCAGGTGTCAAAGAGAATGGTTTCACATTATGGTCAATGGAAGATGCGATTCGTTTACGCGAACACATTGAAGTTACTGTAAAAGCTGCTGCTTTAGAAGCTGATGAAGCAAAACGTCGTGCTATGTTAACATTTGTCGTTTGTGGATCTGGTTTCACAGGAATCGAAATGGTCGGTGAATTAGTCGATCAAAAAGAAATCATTGCGAAGAAAAACAAACTTTCTCCAGATGAAATTACCATTAAAGTAGTAGAAGCTGCACCAACTATCTTAAACATGCTAGATCGTTACGATGCTGATATTGCTGAACGTTACCTAGTTAAAAAAGGTGTTGAAATCATTAAAGCTTCTCCAATCGTTGAAGTTGGTGCTGAAGAAATCACACTAAAAAATGGTGATACTATTCCAACTCACACATTAATCTGGACTGCTGGTGTTCAAGCTAACAGTGACGCAAAAGCATTTGAAATGGAATCTGCTCGTGCTAACCGTTTAGTAGCGAACGAATTCTTACAAGCTAAAGGTTACGAAGATAAAGGTATTTATGTTGTAGGTGACTTAGTTTATTATGAAGAAACACCTAACACACCAACACCTCAAATCGTTCAAGCAGCTGAAGGAACAGGTCATTATGCTGCTGAAAACATTGTAGCTGAAATTAACGGTACGGATAAAAAACCTTACAAAGGTAACTACCAAGGATTCATGGTATCTATCGGTGCTAAATATGGTGTCGCATGCTTATTCGACAAAATCCATTTAAGTGGTGCAATGTCAATCATCATGAAACATATCGTTAACTTGAAATACTTCTTTGATATTCGTTCAGGTCACTATATGTTCCAATACATCATGCATGAATTCTTCCATGTAAAAGATGAAAGAAACGTATTACGTGGACATTCTTCTCGAAACAGCAATGTTTTATGGAGCGTGCCATTACGTATCTTCTACGGTTTAACTTGGTTAATCGAAGCAATGCACAAAATCGTGGTAACGGTGAATGGTTAAAACCATCTACTTGGTTCGGTGAAGGATCTTGGTTTACAAATGCTGTAGCCTTCCCATTCCCATGGTTACAAGAAGCAACAACTGGTGCTTCTGCTGCAGGTGATGGTGCTGAAGCAACTGCCGAAGTAGCTCACCAAGCATTTGGTTTAAGCTACGCTTACGGTAACGAGCCTATGATGGTCTTCGATCACATGCCAAAATGGTTTGAATCAGTAATGAAATTCATGATGCCTAACCAAGAAGTTGCCTTGTTCTTCCAAAAATTCATGTCAGTCTTTGAAGTATTATTAGCCTTAGCGATTATCTTTGGTTTATTCACTTGGTTAGCTAATGGTGTCACAATTGCTTTAGTTGCAACATTCTGTTTATCAGGTATGTTCTATTGGGTAAACATGTGGTTCATCCCTGTTGCTTTTGCTTTAATGAACGGTTCAGGCCGTGCATTAGGTTTAGACAAATGGGTACAACCTTGGGTACAACGTAAATTGAGCAAATGGTGGTATGGCGATATCAAATCTCGCTACGGCCAAGCTAAATAGCAAACCCAATATTTCAATAAAGTTCTAGGGAATGCTTTTCCTAGAACTTTATTTTTTATTCTTGCCAAATATGAGCTAGACTAGATTAACTTTTAAGGAGGAGTTTATGCAAAGTAAAAATAAAAAACTCATCTATATCTCTTTGCTAGTGGCTCAAGGTGTCATCATTGGTTTACTAGAAAATATGATTCCTTTTCCATTCGCTTTTGCTCCTGGAGCAAAATTAGGACTAGCTAATCTGATTACCATCATTGCACTGTTTACCTTATCTAACAAAGAAAGTTTTGCCTTAGTATGTATGCGACTTATTCTAACAACGTTACTTGGAGGAACTATTTCAACCTTCCTTTATAGTGCAGCCGGAGCTCTTTTAAGTTATTTCGGCATGTTGCTAGTGAAACAACTTGGGCCTAAACGTGTCAGTGTAATCGGAATCAGCTCAACAGGAGGATTTCTGCATAAATGTTGGACAGTTATTAGTCGCCAGCTTCATTGCCCGTTCGTGGACAGTGTTGATGTACCTTCCCGTCTTGTCGTTGATCGGCATATAGCCGGAATTGCGGTGGGTATGCGGCAAATTATTTATTAGAACACGTCAAAGTGTTTCATCATTTCCAACGTAACTAAACCAACGATTACTTATTAAAACGAAGGAGTGAACCATGTGAACGTACATCCTCTATGGAATCAGTATCCTCACTCAAAAAAGAATTAGAGCAAACGTTAACACTTATGGCAACTTCCATTAATTTAGCGAATAAAGAAGTAGAAACAGCGATACTGGATATGATCAATTCAGGTGGCAAATTATTACGCCCTGCTTACTTATTACTTTTTTCTCAATTTGGAAAAAAACGTGAGCTAAATAAAATGATGGCACTAGCCGCTTCAATGGAAACCTTGCATACAGACTTTAATTCATGATGATATTGTAGACGAGGCCGATACAAGAAGAAATTTACCAACCGTTCAATCAACTTTGGTAAAGATGTCGCGGTTTACGCCGGTGACTATCTCTTTGTTAGTTGTTTCAAATTAGTCGCAAAATATGCCTCTTCTTTGAAAAGCGTCCAACTAAACGTTGATAGTATGGAAAAAGTACTAAATGGCGAATTAGGTCAAATGAATCAACGTTATAACTATGAAGTAACCGTTGATGACTATTTAACCAATATATCGGGCAAAACAGCCGAGCTTTTTTCACTAAGTTGTTTTCTAGGGGCTTTTGAATCGGGTGCTCCAACGCTTGTCTCAAAATCAGCTAAAGATATCGGCTTTAATATCGGCATGGCCTTTCAAATTCTAGACGATATTCTGGATTATTCACAATCAGAAGCAACCATTGGCAAGCCAGTATTAGAAGATATGAAACAAGGCGTCTACTCATTGCCCTTATTATGTGCATTAGAAACACATCAAGAGGCACTAATTCCTCTGTTAGAGAAAAAACACGCCATGACAGATAGCGACACGCAAACGGTGTATACCATCATCCAAGAAGCCGATGCGGTTGAAAAAGCACGTCATTTAGCACAATCATACACAGAAAAAGCGTTAACGAGTATTAATAAATTACCCAAAAATAACGAACAAACAAAAGAGATATTAAGTCAGTTGACACTCTCACTACTTAAACGCTCACAATAAAAAGGAACTGCTTCTGACTTTGTCACTGGCAGTTTTTTTCTAGTCTTACCCCTTACTTGCTAAAGGCATTTTTAATCGTTATAATGCTTTAGAAGGATAAATTTTATAAAAGAAAAGGAGCTACACATGCTTACAGTAACAGATATTAGTTTACAACTTTCAGATCGTAAAACTTTTTGACAACGTAAATATCAAATTCACTCCCGGTAATTGCTACGGACTTATCGTGCTAATGGTGCCGGTAAATTCAACTTTCTTAAAGATTTTAGCTGGGACATTAGAACCCACAACAGGTAATGTTTCTTTAGGAACTGACGAACGTTTAACTACTTTAGCCAAGATCACTTTGCTTTTGAAGACTATACTGTCATCGAAACAGTTATCATGGGACATGATCGCTTATACCAAGTAATGAAAGAAAAAGATGCGATTTACATGAAAGAAGATTTCACCGAAGAAGACGGTAATAAAGCTGCGAACTTGAAGGGGAATTTGCCGAATTAAATGGTTGGGAAGCTGAACCAGAAGCCGCGACTCTTTTACAAGGATTAAACATTCCTGATAGCTTACTTGACGTTAAAATGAGTGAACTACCCGAAGGTCAAAAAGTGAAAGTCTTACTAGCACAAGCACTATTTGGCAAACAGATGTTTTTTACTAGACGAGCCAACGAATGTCTTGATACAGGGTGAATCGAATGGTTGCAAGAATTCTTAATTAACTTTGAGAATACCGGTTATCGTTGTATTCCCATGACCGTCATTTCTTAAACACAGTATGTACGCATATGGCTGATTTAGACTTGGAAAAATCCAATTATACATTGGTAACTACGATTTCTGGTTAGAATCTAGTCAATTAGCTGCGAAATTACAAGCAGACTCAAACTCTAAAAAAAGAAGAAAAAATCAAAGAATTACAAGACTTTATTGCACGATTCAGTGCAAATGCTTCGAAATCAAAACAAGCAACGTCTCGTAAAAAAATGTTAGATAAAATCACTCTTGATGATATCCAACCTTCTTCTCGTCGTTACCATTCGTAGGTTTCTCTCCAGAACGTGAAATTGGAAATGATTTATTACACGTTGAGAATGTTTCAAAAACAATCGATGGCAAGAAAATTTTAGACAATGTGACGTTCACATTATCTAAAGATGACAAAGTAGCTTTCTTATCAAATAACGATATTACAACGACACTTTATTCAAAATCTTGATGGGTGAAATCGAACCTGATACTGGTTCAGTTCGTTGGGGTGTAACCACATCACAAGCTTACTTACAAAAGATAACTCTGAAGAATTCGCAACAGATATTCCTATTCTAGATTGGTTACGTCAATATGCTTCAAAAGAAGAAAACGACAATACCTTCTTACGTAGCTTCTTAGGTCGTATGTTATTCTCTGGTGAAGATGTTATGAAATCTGTTAACGTCTTATCAGGGGGAGAAAAGTCCGTTGTATGCTATCTAAATTGATGCTATCTAAATTAATGTATTAGTATTAGACGATCCAACCAATCACTTAGACTTAGAATCAATCACTGCACTAAATGATGGCTTAATTGCCTTTACTGGTTCTATTCTGTTTTCATCACATGACAATCAATTTACTGAAACATTAGCTAATCGCGTCATTGCTGTTTCTGCTAAAGGGGTTGTGGATCATCCAGATTCAACCTATGAAGAATTCTTAAACAACAAACGCGTACAAGAAAAAGTAAAAGCGTTATACGCTGAATAATACAAAAAGCATTGAGCTATGGCTCAATGCTTTTTATTATGTATAAAAATAGTCCTATAGGTTTTGCATTAAAAAGGAGACTTATCATTTGTTTTAATAATACGGGCAACTAGCTGACAGAAGCTAACAATAACGATTAGGGAAATAATTAGTACTAAGAGTTCCTTCATAATTTCTTCCTCCTATCACTTTATAACACTTGCCATCTTTATTTTCATTTTAACATCTTTTTTTATAAAACAAACACATTTAGCCTATAACAAACTAAATAGAAGCCGTGACAAAAAGTTGTCACAGCTCCTATTAATTAATCATTAGTCTTTAATTGAAAAAATAGCTAACCCACCAAAACCAGTATGGCATGCAATGGTTGGACCATTGGATAAACCTCAATAGGAATAGTTAAATCACTTAATCGTTCTTTAGCGACTTCAGCAGCTTCTTTATCGCCAGCATAGGCAATAAAGATTTTATCTGTATCTTCTATCGAAATATTTTGGCGTGTTTCATCGGCAATTTTAGCGATAGATTTCTTACGTCACGTGTTTTACCGTTACTTACTAACTTACCTTCTTCTGTGATAACCAGAATCGGTTTGATATTAATTAACGTGCCGACTGTAGCAGCCGTTTTAGATACACGTCCACCGCGTTCTAAATGCTTTAAATCATCCACGGTTACCCATGATTGTACACGTTTTGACAATTTATCAATAATTAACGTAGCTTCTTGAGCTGTTTTACCTTCATTACGTAGGGTAATTAGTTTATCTACTAATAACCCTTCACCCAAACAGGCTTGTTTTGAGTCAATTAATGTAATGGGTACTTTAACATACTCTTCTTTTAACATGTTTAAAGCGGTCATCGCGTTATTAAAGGAACCACTCAATCCAGATGAAAAACCTAGATAGATAACTGGTGTTGTATCTTCCTTTATTAAAGATTTAAACATTTCTAAGTAGGTTCCTACATTAACTTGAGAAGTGGAAGCAGTTTTACCTGCTTGAACCTCTTCCATTAACCATTGGCTATCAAAGGTTTTGCCAGAATCATCAATATATTCTTTGCCATCAACTGTTACGACCATCGGAATCACATGTACATGTTCACTCTCTAATACGTTATAAGGTAAATCACAACATGACTCAGTTACTATTCTAAAGTTCATTCTTTCATCCCTTTTCTAAGTTAGATTTGGCTCCACACGCTTTCTAATACGTTTGTTTGTGAGCGATCTGGTCCTACTGAGAATGTAGAAATGCGTACACCGACTAATTCTGAAATACGGTGAACATAGTTTCTAGCATTTTCTGGTAAGTCCGCTAATGTTTTACATTCAGTAATATCTTCACTCCAACCTGGTAACTCTTCATAGATTGGTTTACATCTTGATAATTCTTTTAAGCTTGCTGGATAGTGATAAATTTCTTCACCATCTAAATCATAAGCTGTACAAATTTTAACTGTGTCTAAACCACTTAATACGTCAATTGAGTTTAATGATAGGTTAGTAATACCTGATACACGACGAGAATGACGCATAACCACTGTATCAAACCAACCCACACGACGAGGACGTCCAGTAGTTGTTCCGTATTCTTTACCAACTTCACGAATTTGGTTCCCTGTTTCATCGAATAATTCAGTTGGGAATGGACCATCACCAACACGTGATGTGTAAGCTTTACATACACCGACTACTTTATCGATTTTAGAAGGACCACACCACTACGATTGTTACGCCACCCGCTACTGGATTAGATGATGTTACAAATGGGTATGTTCCTTGGTCGATGTCTAACATAACCCTTGAGCTCCTTCAAATAAGACACGTTTACCATTGTCTAACGCATCATTTAAGATAACTGAAGTGTCAGTGACATATTTTTTGATTTGTTGACCATATTCATAGTATTCTTCAAAAATATCATCAAAATCAATCGCTGTGTCATCAAACATTTTAACAAATTGACGATTTTTTTCTTCTAAATTAATTTGTAGACGTTCAGCAAAAATTTCTTTATCTAATAAATCAGCAATACGGATACCAACACGCGCTGCTTTATCCATGTACGCAGGTCCGATACTTTAATTGTTGTACCAATTTTATTTTCACCTTTAGCATCTTCTTGTAATTGATCTAATTTAATATGGTAAGGTAAGATAACATGTGCACGATCTGAAATTCTTAAGTTTTCAGTTGAAACGTTATGATCTGCTAAGTATTTTAATTCTTTTACTAATGATTTAGGGTTAACCACTACACCATTCCAATAACACTGATTTTTTCTTTATAAAAAATACCAGAAGGAATTAAATGCAATTTGTAAGTAACACCATCAAATTTGATAGTATGTCCGGCATTATCGCCACTTGATAACGAGCAATTACTTCAGCGTTTTCACTTAAAAAGTCCGTGATTTTCCCTTTACCTTCATCGCCCCATTGTGTACCAACTACTACTACTGATGACATAATATTACACCTCTTCAATTTATTTTAAAATCCTTGACTATCGTACCAATTTACCACTCAAAAATCAATAAAATTCGAACATTAATTTTTTAATTTTTTAAATAAAAACTAAAACACGAACGTTTTTCATTTATCAAACATTAATCATAGGAATTCCAGTTAAACTAAAATTCACTACGATTTGTTATAGAAGAAAACTTATTAAATTCCTTAATAAATAACAACTCTACCGTTCCTCGTGAACCACTACGGTTTTTTTCAATTATGACTTCGATGACATTATTTTCTTCACGCTCATCAGCATCATCATCACTATCACGTTGATAATAATCATCACGATATAAGAAGGCTACAATATCGGCATCCTGCTCAATCGATCCTGATTCCCTAATATCACTTAGTACGGGACGTTTATCTTGTCGCTGTTCTACACCACGTGACAACTGAGATAGCGCAATAACAGGCACTTTTAATTCTTTGGCTAATTTCTTTAACTGACGTGAAATTTCAGATACTTCTTGTTGTCGATTCTCACGTCCGTTCCTTCAATTAACTGTAAGTAGTCAATTAAAATCAACCCTAAGTTCCCTTTTTCTTGTGCTAGCTTACGACATTTAGCACGGATTTCAGTAATCTTAATCCCTGGGGTATCATCAATGTAAATGTTCGCTTTTGATAAACTTCCCATCGCCATGATTAAATTAGACCATTCTTCTTCGGTTAACTGACCCGTTCTCAAGTGACTTGCTTCAATTGTTCCTTCTGCACAAAGCATTCGGTTCACTAACGACTCAGCCCCCATTTCCAGACTAAAAATTGCCACACCTTTATCCGTTTTTGTCCCAACATTTTGCGCAATATTTAATGCAAAAGCTGTTTTCCCTACCGCAGGACGTGCCGCTAAAATTATTAACTCTTCTGGCTGTAAGCCAGCGGTCATTTTATCTAATGCATGATAACCAGTTGGCAATCCTGTAATTGATTCATCCACACGAGATAAACGTTCGATTTCAGCAAACGACGTATTCAACACGTCTGAAATTGATAAGAACCCTGAACGATTTCTTTTTTCGGATACTTCTAAAATACGTTTTTCGGCGTCATCTAAGATTGTTTCAACACTATCTGACTGTTCAAAGCCTTTGGTCACAATATCAGTCGCCGTTGTAATCAGATTTCTTAATAATGACTTTTGTTCAACGATTTTCGCATAATGTGCAACGTTAGCAGCTGTTGGCACAATTAAGGCAAGCTCCGTTAAATAATTCAATCCACCAATATCTTCTAACAAATTAAGTGACTCTAATTGGTCTTTTACAGTAATCACGTCGATTGCTTCGTTACGCTCATTCAACGCCAACATTGTTTGAAAAATCAATTGATGACTTCTACGATAAAAATCTTGATCCGTAATATATTCCATCGCTTCAACAATGGCATCTGCTTCTAAGAAAACCGACCCTAATACCGCTTGCTCTGCTTCTATATTTTGAGGTGGTATTCTCTCTTGTAAGACCTCATTCATTATTTGACTCCTCTAATTCCAATTATTGGCTCACAACATGGACACGTAATGTTGCTGTTACTTCTGGATGTAATTTAATTGGCACATTTTTGTAGCCTAAGTTACGAATTGGTGTGCTTAATTCCATTTTACGTTTATCTACTTTATAACCATGTTGTTTTTGTAAAGCTTCTGCGATTTGTTTTGATGTAATAGAACCAAATAAACGGCTATCTTCACCTGCTTTAGCTTTCATTTCTACGACAAAATCTTCTGCTTCAAATATTGCTTTCAATTCTTCTGCTTTAGCTTTATTAGCTGCTTCTTCTTTTTCTTTAGCTTTTTCTTGTCCTTTAAGTTCTGACAAGCTAGTCGCTGTTGCTTCCTTTGCTAATCCTTTTTTAATTAAAAAGTTTTGCGCGTAACCTGAAGATACTTCTTTGACTTCGCCTTTTTTCCCTTGGCCTTTAACATCTGATAAAAAAATAACTTTCATTAATATTCACAACCTTTTCTTTTACTGTTCTATTCCTTATTTTAGCATAAATAGCACTTGCTATAAACTAAATAACCATGTTCTATTTATTTGCATAGAAAAAGAGGTTTGCCCTTTAAGGACAAACCTCTTAAATTACTTTTTAGTCTTCTGCTACGAATGGTAGTAAAGCCATAATTCTAGCACGTTTGATTGTTGCAGTTAAAGTACGTTGGTGTTTAGCACATGTACCTGTTACACGACGTGGTAAAATTTTACCGCGTTCTGAAACAAATTTAGCTTTTAATAAATCAACGTTTTTGTAATCAACGTGGTCTACATGGTTAGCACAGAAATAACACACTTTACGACGTGGTTTTCTTCCGCCTCTTCTTTGTTGAGCCATGGTATTCCCTCCCTAGGTTTAGAATGGTAAGTCATCATCAGAAATGTCGATTTGAGCCGATGATGCAAACGGGTCTGCATCTCTACCAAAATCTGGCATTGTGTTCTGTGACGCTTGAGTTGAAGATTGGTTAAATGATTGATTAAATGATTGACCACCACTGAATCCACCACCATCAAATGATTGATCGTTACTTTGTCTTCTTTCACTAGAAGCACGAGACTCTAGTAATTGGAAGTTTTCGCAAACAACTTCTGTTACATAAACACGTTGACCTTGCTGATTTTCATAATTACGTGTTTGGATACGTCCAGTTACACCTAACAATGTTCCTTTTTTCGCATATTGCGCTAAAGTCTCAGCTGGTTTACGCCAAATAACAACATTAATGAAGTCTGCGTCATATTGACCATTTGCATTTTTGTATGAACGGTTCACCGCTAACGTAAAGTTGGCAGTTGCTTGTCCATTGGCTGTGTATCTTAAGTCAGGGTCTTTCGTTAATCGTCCTACAAGAACAACATTATTAATCACATTTACAGCCCTTCCGTTTCAAAAATGTTTCACGTGAAACATTCTTAGTTTTCTTCTTTGATGATCATATGACGTAAAATATCGTCATTGATTTTAGCTAAACGATCAAACTCGTTGATACCTTCAGCATTTTCAGAAGAAACTTTAACGATTCGGTAAATGCCTTCACGAAAATCTTTGATTTCGTAAGCAAGACGGCGTTTTTCCCAATCTTTAGATTCTAAAACCTCAGTACCGTTGTCTTTTAAGATAGAATCAAAACGTTCTACTAAAGCAGCTTTAGCTTCTTCATCAATGTTTGGACGAATGATATAAGTAATTTCATAATTCGTAACTTTGTTCATTGATTTCACCTCCTTATGGTCTCTGGCTCTAATATGAATTAGAGCAAGGAAGAGTAGTTTGCACTACTCACATCTAACTATGATACAACACTTATATCTTTTTTGCAAGTATTGTATCTACCAATCAAAACCTCCAGTGTGAACTGGAGGTTTGCTCTGCGGCTGAAAGCCTCTTTTACCGGCCTGGGCCTAAAAGGCCTACCGATTGGTCTCCCTTTTGCACCACACTTACTCACTGATTCTTAAAGAATCACTTTATTTTCTCTTATTTTTTTGTCCTGTAAACGGATCGTATTCTTCGAATAAGGTTAATTGATCCGCTACATAATCTTCCGTTATTTGATTTCTAATATATTCTTCTATCTGTTTTTTATTTCGACCTACCGTATCTACATAATATCCTCTACACCAAAATTTTCTATTCCCATAACGATATTTCAACTCGGCATGTCTATCGAATATCATTAAACTACTTTTTCCTTTTAAATATCCTATAAATTCCGAGACACTCGTTTTTGGTGGAATACTTACCAACATATGGATATGATCTTTACATGCGTTAGCTTCAATAATTTCTACACCTTTTCTGTCACATAATGCTCTTAATATTTCTCCGATACTTTTTTTATACTTCCCATATATGATTTGGCGTCGATATTTCGGTGCAAATACTATATGATACTTACATTTCCAGGTTGTATGTGATAAACTTTGATTGTCTTTTCTCATAAAAGACACCTCCTAAATGATTTGATGTTGTGGTCGGGAAACCAACTTTATCTTATCATTTTAGGAGTTTTTTTTGTTACCACGCTGGAAGCTCCCTGAACCACCCGCATAGCAGGTGGTTTTCAAAACATATAAAAAAAGATAGGAGAAATGCTTAGCATTTCTCCTATCTTTGCTTTATTTTTTTAAACTTATTCTTCCTCATCCAATACATCGTCAAAGATATCATCGATAACATCGTTTTCTTCTTCAACTTCTTCGTTTTCTGCTAAGTATTCTTCGTCTAATGTTGAAACTTGAATACCATCTTCTACTTCAATTAAGTCGCTCTTAGGTTCAACGACTTCTTGTGGTGTTACTTTAATATCTTGATCAATTGTCGATTCACTCGTTTCAGCTTGTACCTCAACTTCTTCTTCAGACGCCGCTTCAACTTTAGCCATTGTGGCTACTTTTGCTCCATTATCGACACGAATCAAACGAACACCTTGTGTCGCACGACCTGTTTGAGACACAGTTTCGACTGCAAAACGAATAATAACCCCTTGGTTGGTAATGACTAAAATATCTTCAGAACCATCTACAGTTGTTAAACCAACCAGAGAACCGTTTTTATCGGTGATATTAGCCGTTTTAATCCCTTTACCTCCTCTACCCTTAACTGGGTATTCAGAAGCCGCTGTACGCTTACCATAGCCGTTCTCAGTGATAATAAAGACTTCATCTCCTGGATTGATAACATCCATTCCTACAACGAAATCTTCTTCACGTAAACGAATACCACGCACACCTGTTGCCGTACGTCCCATATCACGAACCGTGTTCTCATCAAACGTCACAGAATAACCTTTATTCGTTCCGATGATAATATTTTGTTGACCGTTTGTTACTGTAACGTTAATCAACTCATCTCCGTCTTTAAGACCAATGGCGATTAGACCGTTACTTCGGATATTGGCAAAATGTTTAGAATTAGTACGTTTCACTACTCCTAAACGTGTTGTAAAGAATAGGTATTCTTCCTCTTTAGCGCCACCTGATACATTGATAATGGCTTGAACTTTTTCAGTCGAATCAATTCCCAATAAGTTAATGATTGGGATACCTTTAGCGGTACGGCCATATTCAGGAATTTCATATCCTTTAGCACGATAAACTTTTCCTGTATTAGTGAAGAATAATAACGTGTCATGTGTTGAACATGATACTAAGGTTTCAACAAAGTCATCATCGTTGATTCCCATGCCTTGAACCCCTCGTCCTCCACGTTTTTGACTACGGAATTCCGTACTTGCTAAACGTTTAATATAACCATTATGCGTTAAAGTAATGACGACATCTTCTTCTTCAATCAAGTCTTCATCTTCTAAACTCAAGACTTCACCAACTAATAACTCCGTACGACGTGCATCACTAAATTTAGTTTGAATTTCCTCTAATTCTGTTGCAATAATATCTAACACAC
This sequence comes from Vagococcus xieshaowenii, assembly GCF_004792515.1. Lineage (NCBI taxonomy): Bacteria > Bacillati > Bacillota > Bacilli > Lactobacillales > Enterococcaceae > Vagococcus > Vagococcus xieshaowenii. The sequence goes on from NZ_CP038865.1 coordinate 14,620, forward strand.
GATGGTGGTTCGCTAAAATATCAGTCAAATCTTCAATGGTTGCCAATAATTCTTGGTATTCTTTTTCAATCTTGTCACGTTCCAAGCCTGTTAATCGGCGTAAACGCATATCCAAGATAGCTTGCGCTTGGCGATCTGACAAGGCAAATTTTTCCATCATCGTATTTTTTGCAATGTCATCTGTATCTGATGAACGAATAATACGAATAATTTCATCAATGTGATCTAGAGCAATACGTAGTCCTTCTAAGATGTGCGCACGATCTTCTGCACGTTTTTTATCAAACGCGGTACGACGACGAATCACGTCTTCTTGATGGGCTAAATAATGTTCTAAAATTTGTTTTAGACTTAAAATCTTTGGTTCTCCGCTAACAATCGCTAACATATTGAAGCCAAATGATGTTTGTAGAGCTGTCATCTTGTATAAGTTATTTAAAATAACTGAGGCACTCACATCACGACGAACCTCAATCACAATACGCATACCTTCGCGATTAGATTCATCTCGTAAATCAGTAATTCCTTCGATGCGTTTGTCGCGATGTAATTCTGAAATACGCTCAATTAATTTCGCCTTATTAACCATATACGGTAATTCAGTAACGATAATACGTTCTTTACCATTTGGCATAATTTCGATTTCAACACGCGCTCGAACGATAATCGAGCCTTTACCTGTTTCGTAAGCTTTACGAATACCTGATTTACCCATAACCAAACCACCTGTTGGGAAGTCAGGGCCTGGTAACACTTCCATCAAGTCCATCGTCGTTGCATCAGGATTAGCCATCAACACTTTAATGGCATTGATAACCTCTTCTAAGTTATGTGGCGGAATATTAGTTGCCATACCAACTGCAATCCCTGTTGTACCGTTCACTAATAAGTTAGGGAAACGAGCAGGTAAGACAGTTGGTTCTTTTTCAGATTCATCATAGTTCTTTTGGAAATCTACTGTATTCTTATTCAAATCACGCAATAATTCTAACGCAATCTTACTCATACGTGCTTCGGTATAACGCATCGCAGCGGCACCATCACCATCGACTGAGCCAAAGTTTCCGTGACCGTCAACTAACATTTGACGATAACTAAACGGTTGTGCCATACGTACCATTGATTCATAAATCGCACTATCACCATGAGGATGGTATTTACCCATAACATCCCCAACGATTCTAGCTGATTTTTTATGTGGCTTATCTGGTGTAATGCCTAGTTCATGCATTCCGTATAAAATACGGCGATGAACAGGTTTTAAACCATCTCTTACATCAGGTAAGGCACGAGCTACAATAACACTCATGGCGTAATCGATAAACGAATTTTCCATTTCGCTTGTCAAATTAACGTCTATGATGTTTTCGTTTAATAGTTCTTCTGACATGTAGTTCTACTCCCTACTTTTTATATTTCTAAACGTCTAAGTTCTCAACGTAACGAGCATTTTGCTCGATGAATTCACGACGAGGTTCTACTTTATCACCCATTAATCGTTCGAATACTGCATTTGCCGCAATAGCATCGTCTACTGTAACACGTAACATCATACGATTTTCTGGATCCATGGTTGTTTCCCATAATTGGTGGAAATCCATCTCTCCCAAACCTTTGTATCGTTGAACAGTGGCTTTAGGCGACTGTGGCAATGAAGCTAACGTATCGGCCAAACGTTGATCGGCATCTTTTCCGGGTTGAATATAAGTGATTTTTTTCCCTTGTTTCACACCATACAAAGGCGGTTGTGCAATATAAACATAACCAGCTTCGACAATAGGACGCATATAGCGATAAAATAACGTTAATAATAGCGTTCTAATATGCGCACCATCCACATCGGCATCGGTCATGATCACTAATTTATGATAACGTGCTTTACTAACATCAAATTCTGAACCAAAACCAGTCCCCATTGCCGTAAATAATGAACGAATTTCTTCGTTAGCTAAAATTTTATCCATGGACGCTTTTTCAACGTTTAAAATTTTCCCACGAATCGGTAAAATCGCTTGGAACTCACGGCTACGTCCTTGTTTTGCTGATCCACCGGCAGAATCTCCTTCGACGATAAACAATTCGCATTGTTCAGGCACTTTACTAGAACAATCGGCTAATTTACCCGGTAAATTACTAATTTCTAGCGCACCTTTACGACGTGTCATCTCACGGGCACGTTTAGCAGCCATTCGTGCTTTAGACGCTAACATCCCTTTTTCAACGATTTGACGCGCAACAGGTGGGTTTTCCATCAAGAATTTAGATAACGCTTCTGAGAAAAGACGATCGGTTACTCCACGCACTTCAGAGTTTCCTAATTTTGTTTTCGTTTGTCCTTCAAACTGTGGATCAGGATGTTTAACAGAAATAACTGCTGTGATACCTTCACGAACATCTTCACCCGTTAATTTTTCATCATTGTCTTTTAATGTACCTTGTTTTTTTGCATAATCATTGATAGCACGTGTTAAAGCAGATTTAAAACCGACCTCATGCGTTCCACCTTCATACGTGTGAATATTATTAGCAAAACTTAAGACACTTGAATGATAACCATCTGTATACTGTAACGCGACTTCAATAACGATATCGTCTTGTTCACCCTCGATATAGACCGGTGTATCAAATAAAACCGTCTTAGACGCATTTAAATACTCTACATAGCTTTGAATACCACCTTCGAAGTGATATTCCTTACGTTGCTCTTGACCCTCTCTAAGGTCCTCTATCGTCAATTTAAGCCCACGATTCAAAAAGGCTAATTCACGGACACGTGTTTTTAATTTATCAAATTCAAATTCAACTGTTTCTTGGAAAATTTCTGGATCAGGTACAAAGTGAACCGTTGTACCACGACGATCTGTTTCACCAATAACTTTTAAGTCATCTTTAACTTTCCCACGATGAAATTCTTGGTAATGAATTTTCCCATCTTTATAAACTTTTACATCAAGTGTTGTTGATAAGGCATTAACAACCGAAGAACCTACACCATGCAGTCCTCCTGATACTTTGTATCCGCCACCGCCAAATTTACCACCCGCATGTAGCACAGTAAAAACTGTCTCTACAGCTGGACGACCCGTTTTAGCTTGAATACCAATAGGAATACCTCGTCCATTATCAATGACCGTACAACTACCGTCTGCTTCAATAATGACGTTGATTTCATCACAATAACCCGCTAATGCTTCGTCGATTGAGTTATCAACTATTTCCCAAACCAAGTGATGTAACCCTTGAACACTTGTTGAACCAATATACATTCCGGGACGTTTTCTAACCGCTTCTAAACCTTCCAACACTTGAATCTGACTAGCATCATATTCATGTTGTTGATTATTTAATTCTTCCGTCATTTATCTTATTCAAATCCTTTCACTATCGCTTCTATCTTAAATCAATTCCGAACGAGTAACTGTACCGCTGGCTACTTTAAAAATTTCTGGATTAGTCGTTAATTTATTGCTTAAATGTTTTAATGTCGTCGTAGAAATAAACGTTTGGACTTTGCCATCAATGGTTTCTAACAAATGAATTTGACGTTCATCATCTAATTCACTCATCACATCATCTAACAGCAAAATCGGATATTCATTCAATTCTTCATGTATCAGCTCTAACTCGGCTAGTTTGATACTAAGAGCCGTTGTCCGTTGCTGTCCTTGAGAACCAAATGTCTGGACTTCTTTATCGTTAATAAAAAACAATAAATCATCTCGATGAGGCCCAACACTGGTACTTCGATTGAACAATTCACGTTTTCTGTTTTTATCTAAACTCTCTTTGAAACGTTGGCGAATTGTCTCTACAGTGGCGGCCTCTTCTATTTCAAACGATGTCGCATAATTCAATGTTAAGCATTCTTTATGATTACTAATTTTTTCGTGTGTTGTTTGCGCCCATTTTTCAAGCTTTTTAATAAAAGACATGCGCATAAACATCACCTGACTCCCTGCATCAATTAACTGATCCGATAAGACATCCAAAAAAGTTAAGGCAGCTTCGTTAGGCTGACTGTCTAGTTCTTTTAAATATTTGTTACGTTGTTTTAAAACCTTTTGATATACCGTCAAATGATACAAGTAAAGAGGATTAATCTGACCTAATTCCATATCAATAAAACGGCGTCTCAATTGAGGCGCACCTTTGATTAGTAACAAATCTTCTGGTGCAAATAACACCACGTTTAATTCACCAATATAATCACTTAGCTTTCGTTGCTCTAAATGATTAACCTTTGTTTTCTTCCCTTTAGATGAGATTGACATTTCTAATGTAAGGGATGTGTTATTTTTTTCTATTTTTGCCACTAAACGGGCAAACTCACTGCCAAAACGAATAAATTCTTTTTCTTGATTTGTTCGATGGCTACGTGTTAAAGCCAAGACATAAATACTTTCAAGTAAATTAGTCTTTCCTTGCGCATTCTCTCCTAGAAAAATATTTAACGACGGTGAGAATGCTAAATCAACCGCTTGATAATTGCGATAATTTTCTAAATGTAACTTAGATAGTTTCATTTAGCTCGTCCTGGTTAATGGTCTTTCCTGTTGGCTTTTGGTCCATAAAAAAAATACCCCCATCAGGTAGTTCAACCATTGTGCCAGCGCGTAATTTTCGTCCTCGACGATTCTCAACTTCACCGTCAACAAGTACGACATGCTCTTGTAAATACCATTTCGCCATACCCCCACTTGGTATCTCGTCAACCTCTTTTAGAAATTGTCCTAGGGTAATAAATTCTTTATCAATTAGAAACTTTTGTTTCAAACTCTTCACCTTCTTTTCCTCGTGGATAATAGTCTAATTATACCATTTTTTGGGGATAAAAGGAAATATTCATCCGATATTGTTAGATTTAAGGCTACTTATATAAAAATCAAGTCTTTTATCTATTTCCATTAAAAAGCCTAAAATCGCTTTTTAAGCGTAAAAAAAGAGTTCAACGCGCATATTTTGCACGTTGAACTCTAAAAATAAACCAATCAACTGGTACGAACTGGTGTAATCAGTTGAACAAATGAAATTTCTGAATCAGTTGGTTCTAAAGTAAACGGACGAATTGGTGAAATAAAGCGAATGTTGATATCAATTGCACCAAACGCTTTAAGGGCCGCCTTCATATAATCCGGGTTGAACGAAATATCTAACGGTTGACCACTGATTTTGTTAAACGTTAAGTCTTCTTGAACGTTACCAATTTCTGGAGAATTACCATAAATGGTTACTTTATCGGCTTCAATGGATAATTTGACGATATTATTACGACCTTCATGTGACAATAATGACGCACGATCAATTGCTGCCATTAATGACGGTACGTTAAATTCAACTTCCGTTTCAAATGATGTTGGAATTAAACGTTTAGTATCAGGATATTTACCTTCAAGTAAGCGAGAATAGAAATTCATATTTTCTGTTCTGAATAATACTTGATTTTCCATAATATTGATTTCAACCATCTCTTCTTCATCAGCAAATGACTTAGATAATTCGGTTAAACTCTTACCTGGTACAACGATATCAAAACTTTCTGTAGTACTTGGCATCATGATTTGACGTTGAGATAGACGATGACTATCTGTTGCAACAGCTGTTAAGACCCCTGTATCTAACGTAAAGTGGACACCTGTTAAGATTGGACGGCTTTCATGTAATGAAACAGAAAAAACTGTTTCGTTAATGATTTTATTTAAGACACGAGCAGGTAATTTTAATTGATTTTGTTCTTCAATAATTGGTAAATGTGGGTAATTATCAGAACTTAAACCATTTACGACAAATTCAGCAGTTCCTGAATTGATTTTGACTTGTAAATTATCTAATACTTCAAAGCTAAAGTGATTATCAGGTAATTTTCTGACAATCTCTCCAAAGAATTTTGCTTGTAAGACAATAGAACCTGTTGATTCAATGGTCATTTCAGCTTTTTCATTTTGAGAACTTAAGAAGGTTTCAATTGAAATATCTCCGTTACTTCCTGTTAAAGCTAATCCTTCATCAGATAATACCATTTTTAAACCACTTAAAATGGGAATCGTTGATTTTGAAGGAATTGCACGTTGCACAACACTTAATTCATTAATAAATACTGCGCGATTCATTGTAAATTTCATAATGTTCATGAATCCTTTCTTAATATAAATATATATAATAAATAAAAATAATAGTAGTAGTAGGCACTGTTAATTCTGTGGAAAAGTTAGTTCGAAGTTGTGATACCTAGAGTTTTCCACTTGTGAATAACCTGTGCATAAGTTAATGGTTTTTCGCGTGTTTTCCACACGATTAATGTGTTAATAAATCTTTGATATCTTTGACTTCTCTTTGCAAACTGATATCGGTTTCTAGCAGTTGCTGAATTTTTTCATGTGAGTGAATCACAGTTGTATGGTCTTTTCCGCCAAATTCTGCTCCAATTTTAGGTAAAGAATTATCTGTTAGCTCTCGTGAAAGATACATAGCGATTTGTCTAGGTAAAACGATTGATTTGACACGTCGTTTTCCTTTAAGATCTTTAAGATCGATATGGTAATATTCGCAAACTTTTTCTTGAATCGCTAAAATAGATAATTGATTTTTTGGCGAAATAGGTCGCAAACTTTTTAGTGAATCGGCAGCTAAACTCGTCGTAATATCTTCACTATTCATAGTAGCAAAGGCTTGTACACGTACAAGTGCCCCTTCTAGTTCACGAATATTTGAATCAATTTGACCAGCGATATAGCTTAGGGTATCTTCAGGAATTTCTAGACGCTCAGCATCTGCTTTTTTCCTTAGAATCGCAATTCTTGTTTCAAGATCTGGTGGCGTAATATCAACGGAAAGCCCCCAAGCAAAGCGTGAAACTAAACGCTCTTGTAATTTAGGGATTTCATTTGGTAAACGATCACTTGTTAGAACGATCTGACGTCCTTCATTGTATAAAGAATTAAATGTATGGAAAAATTCTTCTTGTGTTCCCTCTTTTTCAGCAAAAAATTGAATATCATCGACTAATAATAGATCAACATTACGATAATCTTGTCTAAATTGTTCAGATGTCCCGTTTTTGATGGAATTAATAAAATCGTTAGCAAAGCTTTCGCTGCTGACGTATTTTACTTTTGCCTCAGGATTATTCATCAACATTTGGTGTCCAATTGCGTGCATTAAATGGGTTTTTCCTAGCCCAACGCCTCCATAAAAGAATAAAGGATTATAGGTAGCACCGGGATCTTCAGCTACAACAAGTGCAGCAGCATGTGCCATCTGATTACCTTTTCCAATAACAAACGTATCAAACGTGTATTTAGGATTTAAATACGCTTTTTTGCCGTTTTTCATTGCTTGTTCAGGTAAAATAGTTGTTTCTTCTTTAGGTCGTTCTTCCATAACAGGTTCATTATTTTGGATGACAAAAACAGGAGTGATCTCTTCACCCGTTAATTTAAAGCCTGTTTCAACTATTTTTGTGGATAAGTTTTTTTCCCAATATTCTTTATGTAATGAGGAAGGAACTTCGATTGTTAATTGATTGTTAACCAAACTAATCGGCGTTGCTTGGTCAATCCAAGCATTAAAACTAGGAACAGTTAAGATTTTTCGGTAACTTTCTTCTAATTCTCTCCAAATATAATCAATATTTGGCATTCGATTTCCTCCTAACTCTATAGAATGTCTTTTTTATTCTAGCACTATTATAAAAAGTTTTCCACTACATTTAATAGGTGTGGAAAAGAAATTAAGAAGGAGTGAATAAAGTTATCCACAAGAGAGTTCAATTAGTGGACTATTGAAAATAAAAGAGAAAAAAACACATGATATGTGGAAAACTTTTCTCGTATATACCAAGGAGTGAAGGTTCTTTTCAACAAGGTTATTTTTCTTGTGGATAAAGTTTTACACAAGTGGTATTTTGTGAAAAAAGGGGAGCTAAACTGAGGGGTTGAAAGATAAAAACAAATAGATATCCACAGGAAATAAATAATAAAAAAATCATTGTGGAAAACTTTATGTATTATAATATTAGAGGTATTTTCGTCTTTTTAATTAAAAATTTGACAACTGCTTGTTTTATTCGTATAATATTGGGGTCTGTCTAGGTATTTTATAGAGAATAGATATAAATACATCAAGGAGGTGTTTTTAGAATGAAAAGAACATACCAACCAAGCAAACGTAAACATAAAAGAGTACATGGATTCCGTAAACGTATGAGTACTAAAAATGGTCGTCGCGTATTAGCAAGCCGTCGTCGTAAAGGAAGAAAAGTATTATCTGCTTAAGCCGCTGAACCTATTCAGTGGTTTTTTTTTATTTTTATAGAAGTTTAAGGCTTTAGACCTTGTTTTATGCTATCATTATAAAGAAATAAAAAGACTATACAGTGCAGATGAAAGGAAATCTGTATGAAAAAAGACTATCGAATTAAAAAAGAGGCCGATTTTCGAGATATTATGAGTGAACGCCAGTCTTTTGCGAATCGTCATTTAGTGGTGTACATCAGAAAAACATCACAACCACATTTTAAAGTGGGCTTATCGGTTGGTAAAAAAGTGGGGAACGCCGTCGAACGAAATAGAGTGAAACGTTTATTACGTTTATCATTAAAACAAATGAAGCCTCAAATTATAAATGATTTAGAGTTTGTATTAATTGCACGCCCTGCGATTAAAAATTTATCCTATGAAGAAGTTCAAAAAAATGTTCGTCATGTGTTAAATTTGGCAGGCGTTGTTATAGAAGAAAAGGAAAATAAAGGAGCGTAAGGGTGAAAAAAAATAAAAAGAAATTATTGTTGTTCATTAGCATGTTAGGATTAGTGATGGTACTAACTGCCTGCGGTACAGATAAGATTGATGCGGGAAGTACAGGGATTTGGGATCATTATATTGTTTATAATTTTGCCAGAGTAATTAAAGCGCTGTCCTTAGGTGGTCATACAGGAGTCGGGATTATTTTATTCACGATTTTAGTACGTATTATCTTATTACCACTAATGAAATTCCAAACAGATTCAATGAAAGCAACACAGAAGTTACAACCGAAATTAAAAGAGTTGCAAGAAAAGTATCCAGGAAAAGACGCAGAATCAAAACGTAAAATGCAAGAAGAACAACAACGTTTGTACGCTGATCATGGAGTTAATCCAATGGCTGGTTGTTTACCGTTGTTAGTTCAAATGCCGATTATGATGGCTGTTTGGCAAGCTATTTCTCGTGTACCAGAATTAACACAAGGAAAATTTTTATGGGTTGAACTAGGTACACCGGATAAAACATTGATTTTACCGATTATTGCCGCGATTTTTACATTTGCCAGCAGTAAGTTAGCGAGTATGTCGCAAACGGAGTCCAATCCTTCTATTACAGTAATGAATTATGTCATGCCATTAATGATTTTATTCATGGGGATTAATTTAGCAAGTGGTTTATCACTATACTGGGTAATCTCAAACGGTTTCCAAGTGATTCAAACATTATTTATTAATAATCCATTTAAACAACGTCGTGAAGCTGAAGAGGCTGCACGTTTGATTAAAGAAAAAGAGCGTGCGTTAGAAAAAGCTAAAAAAGCGAAGAAAAAACGTAAAAAATAATAAGATGAAAATAGGTCTAAAGGAGGTAATGAGTGTGTCAGAATTTAGAGGAGCAACTGTCAATGAAGCAATTGAAAAAGGCTTAGCGACACTAGGTTTAACTAAAGAAACAGCACGTATTCAAATTGTATCGGAAGACAAAAAAGGTTTTTTAGGGATTGGTAAAAAGGAAGCTATCGTGTCTATTTTACCCGCAGTAGCAGAAAAAGAAACAATCTCGGATGTAACGACTACATCATCAACTCAAGAAACAAATCATGTGGAAGAAACAAAAGAAGAGGTTAGTGTTTCAAAAGAACCGTTTAAGGTGTTAGAAAATCTAAATGAACAACAAACAATTACTGAATTAGCCTTATATTTAACTAATATTACGGCAGAGTTAGGTGCACCTGCATTAGTCAGAGTGGAGCGTCAAAAAGAGTTGGTGATGATGCACTTAGATACTAAACAATCAGGGATGCTAATCGGAAAACATGGTCGTGTGTTAAATGCTATTCAGTACTTAGCACAAGTATTTATTCACCGTGTCTCTAAAGACCGTTTGAATGTCGTGGTGAATGTCGGTGATTACCGTGAACGTCGTCAAGAGGCGATGGAAAGATTAGCTCGTCGTACTGCTCGTAAGGTGGAAGAAACAGGTCAAGCTGTTTTCTTAGAACCAATGCCAGCATTTGAACGTAAACTTATTCATGGCTATTTAACGCAACATCCGTATGTGGAGACGCATTCTGAAGGTGAAGAACCCCATCGTTATTTGGTGGTAGAACTTAAACGTAACGTTTTTTAGTCTTGGATGACTAGTTAAGCTTTTGTCTAAATCCTTGATTATTCAGACAAAATACGGTATCATCTTAACGAAATCAATCGAATGACAATTGAATCAGCAGTCAAAGTGCTAATTCACCCCAATGTTTATTTGGGGTGGAGTGGGCACTTTTTTTAATGAAAAAAATTAACTAAAAAGGAGCCAATCTGATGAATGTAACCAAAGAATTTGATACAATTGCGGCTATTTCAACACCACCTGGTGAAGGCGCAATCAGTATTGTTCGTTTGAGTGGTGATGAGGCGGTTAAAATTGCCAGCCGTGTCTTTGTTTCTACTCATAATTTAGAAGAAGTTGCCAGTCATACCATTAATTATGGTCATATTAAAGATGCTAAGCGTGAGCAGGTGTTGGACGAAGTGATGGTATCTGTCATGCGTGCACCGCGTACATTTACTCGTGAAGATATTGTTGAAATTAATTGTCATGGCGGTATGGTTGTGACCAATCAAGTCTTACAATTATTATTACGAGAAGGTGCTCGAATTGCCGAACCAGGTGAATTTACAAAGCGCGCCTTTTTAAATGGTCGTATGGACTTGTCTCAAGCCGAAGCGGTGATGGATTTAATTCGTGCCAAAACAGATAAAGCCATGCATGTAGCCTTGACGCAATTAGATGGTAACTTATCGTCATTAATTCGCTCATTACGTCAAGAAATTTTAGAAACATTAGCACAAGTTGAAGTTAACATTGATTATCCAGAATACGATGATGTCGAAGAAATGACGTCACAATTATTAAAAGACAAAGCATTTGAAATCAAAGAGCGTGTGAGTTATTTATTACGTACCGCACAACAAGGCAAGATTTTGCGTGAAGGCTTAGCGACGGCTATTATAGGGCAACCTAATGTGGGGAAATCGAGTCTACTGAATTACTTGCTAAAAGAAGATAAAGCGATTGTAACAGAAATTGCTGGAACAACACGTGATGTGATTGAAGAATTTGTCAACGTTCGCGGCGTGCCACTAAAATTAATCGATACAGCGGGTATTCGTGAAACGGATGATATTGTAGAAAAAATCGGCGTGGAGCGTAGTCGCAAAGCCTTACAAGAAGCTGATTTTATTTTATTACTACTGGATCAAAGTAAACCACTTAGTCAAGCTGATATTGAGTTGATTAAAGCAACGGATGGTTTAACACGTCTTATTATTTTGAATAAAATGGATCTTGCAAGTCAATTGGATCGTCAAGACCTGTTCCAACATGTGCCAGAAGGTGAAGTATTGGAAATTTCGGTCCTAGATAGTCAAGGCGTGGATGAATTAGAAGATAAAATTGCTGATATTTTCTTTGATGGAAATGTCCAAGAAAAAGATGCAACATACGTCTCAAATATTCGTCATATCGGCTTATTAGAACAAGTTGAAGCAGCGCTTGATGAAGTCGTAAAGGGAATCGAGATGGAGATGCCAGTTGATTTGGTCCAAATTGATATGACACGCGCGTGGGATATGTTAGGTGAAATCGTTGGGGATAGTGTTCAAGATGAATTAATTACCCAATTATTTAGCCAATTTTGTTTAGGAAAATAGAGAGGAACGAATAAATGGAATATTATGTAGCAGGTGAATATGATGTTGTCGTAGTCGGCGCTGGTCATGCAGGATCAGAAGCTGCTTTGGCTGCCGCACGTATGGGTCAAAAAACCTTATTATTAACGATTAATTTAGATATGGTAGCATTTATGCCATGTAACCCGTCAGTAGGAGGTCCTGCTAAAGGTGTGGTCGTGCGCGAAATTGATGCCTTAGGTGGTGAAATGGGTCGTAATATCGATAAGACCTATATTCAAATGCGTATGCTAAATACCGGTAAAGGACCAGCCGTGCGTGCGCTTAGAGCGCAAGCGGATAAAAATGATTACGCTGAAAGCATGAAACACACGATTGAACGTCAGGAAAACTTAACGTTACGCCAAGGGTTAGTAGATGAGTTAATCGTTGAAGACGGTGTGTGTAGAGGGGTTATCACCTCAACAGGTGCTAAATATTTGAGTAAATCAGTGATTATTACAGCGGGAACAGCGTTACGTGGTGAGATTATCGTGGGGGAATTGAAGTATTCTTCTGGCCCTAACAACTCACAACCGTCATTAAAATTATCAGAAAACCTAAAAGCCTTAGGATTAACGATTGATCGCTTTAAAACAGGGACACCTCCTCGTGTTAAATCATCGTCTATCGATTATTCTGTGACGGAAATTCAACCAGGAGATGAAGCACCTAATCACTTTAGTTTTGAAACACCAGATGAGGATTATTTAACGGAACAATTACCTTGTTGGTTAACCTATTCTAACGAAAAAACGCATGAAGTTATTCGTGAAAACTTACATCGTGCACCAATGTTTACCGGAATTGTTGAAGGGGTTGGGGCAAGATATTGTCCATCGATAGAAGATAAGATTGTGCGTTTTAGCGATAAACCACGTCATCAAATTTTCTTAGAACCAGAAGGTCGTGATACGGAAGAAGTTTATGTGCAAGGACTATCAACATCGTTACCAGAAGATGTCCAACATAAAATGATTCAATCAATTCCAGGTCTAGAAAACGCTGAGATGATGCGTAATGGTTACGCGATTGAATACGATGTAGTCGTGCCACATCAATTACGCCCAACGCTGGAAACAAAAATCATCGAGAACTTATATACAGCCGGTCAAACAAATGGGACGAGTGGTTACGAAGAAGCAGCTGGTCAAGGGTTAATGGCAGGGATTAATGCCGCCCTTAAAAACCAAGGAAAAGACCCTCTTGTATTAAAACGCAGTGATGGTTATATTGGGGTAATGATTGATGACTTAGTCACCAAAGGAACGAATGAACCTTACCGTTTATTAACGTCTCGTGCTGAGTATCGTTTATTATTGCGTCACGACAATGCCGATTTACGTTTGTCAGAAAAAGGTCACGAGATTGGCTTACTTCCAGAAGAACGTTACGAAAGTTTCTTAACAAAGCAACGTCAAGTGTTAGAAGAAATTGAACGCATTAGAGGCATTCGTTTGAAACCTCAAGCAGAATTACAAGCGTTCTTATCCTCTAAGGGCTCTGCTGAGTTGAAGGATGGTATTTTAGTAGCAGATATTCTAAAACGCCCAGAATTAACGTATATGGACTTACAGCCATTCTTTGAGCCAGCACCAGAACCATTAGATCGTCGCGTAATTGAACAAATTGAAATTCAAATCAAATACGAAGGCTACATCAAAAAAGCCATGGATAAAGCGGATAAATTAAAACGCCTAGAAGCCAAACGTATTCCAGCTAATATCGATTACAACAGTATCGACAGCTTAGCAACCGAAGCACGTCAAAAGTTAATTCAAATTCAACCAGAAACCATTGCCCAAGCTAGCCGTATCAGCGGCGTTAACCCAGCAGATATCAGCATCTTGATGGTCTACCTAGAACAAAGAAAATACCAGACATTAGACTAAAGTGATTGAGAGAGTGTTTAGCTCTGGAAAATAAGGCGAATTGCGAAGGAAATTGTCTCTCAAATTTTCGTAGCAATTCGACTTATTTTGGCAAGAGTTACTCTCGAAATCCGGATTAGAAAAAGTGATTGAGGGTGCGTTTAGCTCCGATAAAAATCTCAAATACGACGAAAATATTTCAAATATTTTTGAGAGAGTGTTTATCTCCCTAGTAATATAGTCAATAAAGAAATAGAAAGGCTGTGCTATAGCAGTCTCTCTATTTTTTTAATAAGTGATAGGGTTAACAAGTTTCATCTTCGTAAAACACCTTTTTTTATTTTTATCAAAGATGATATGATGTTTTAACATTGGATAGCGATATCAAACAATTGAAATATAAAATGAGAGAGAATCAAACAAAACGGGCGAGAACCTTGTATAAGGATCTCGCCCGTTTTATTTAATATTAACTAGCTTTTGTTGTGTTTTTAGTTAGCTTGCTACGAATAAACGCAATAATCATCGGTAAAATCGAGATGAAAATCACCGCTAACACAATAAGTGAGAAGTGTTCTTTGATAAAGGGAATATTTCCAAAGAAGTACCCAGCGATACAACAAATGCTGACCCATAAGAAGCCACCAAAGAAGTTGTAGCGAATAAATTGCCCATAATGCATGTTACTTGCACCGGCAATAAATGGCGCAAAGGTTCTGATAAAAGGCATGAAACGTGCGATAATAATCGTTTTTCCACCATGTTTATCAAAGAATACCTCAGCTGTAGCAACTTTTTCTTTGTCTAAAAATTTACCGAAGACGCGATGCTCGGTGACTGATAGTCCAATTTTCTTCCCTAATTCATAGTTGACCGTGTCACCAATGACAGCGGCGGCTAAGAAGATGACAAAAAGTAATCCGATAGTCAAAATTGAATGGTCCAAGGCTGCTAAAGCGCTCGCTACAAATAATAGGGAATCACCGGGTAAGAATGGGAAAATAACTAAGCCTGTTTCAACAAAAATAATGGCAAATAAAATTAAATACGTCCAACTACCAAATTGATTAATAATCTGTAAGAGGTGTTGGTCAATGTGAATAATAAAATCAATAATAAACCAAATAAAATCCATCAGTTTTCCTACTTTCATTCGTGTTAAAGTCTAATTCTTTCAAATAATACTTTTTCATTCTACCCTATAAGTTTGACTAGTTATCGGATACTGAATGATTTTAATAAATTTTTTATTTTTGGTTTTTAAGCTTGTTTTAAGATAGGCGCTATATATTATGAGTATAGTTTTTTTCATTCCCCCCAAGATGTTTGTTCAACAAACATTTTCCCTTTTAAAAATTGTTAAACCGATAAGGAAGTCTAGACAAGTGATTGTTTAGGCTTTTTTATTTTATGATGTAGTATATAAGGATTTATTCATTAGAAAAGTTGAACTCCCTTGGATGATACGTTAAAGTAAGAAATGAATGATAGAAAAGAGGATAAAAGAATGAAACCAGAACAATTTAAAGCACAATTAGCGAAGATTGGCGTGGAGCTGAGCGACAAACAAATGCAGCAATATGCGTTATACCACGAGATGTTAGTTGAGTGGAATGAAAAAATTAATTTAACCGCGATTACTGAGCAAGAAGAAGTTTATTTGAAACATTTTTATGACTCTATCATGCTGTCACAAGCAAAAGATGTCTTCCAAGAAAATATTTCAATGTGTGATGTTGGAGCCGGTGCAGGATTTCCAAGTATTCCACTAAAAATCGCGTTTCCAAACTTAGAAGTAACGATAGTTGATTCATTGAATAAGCGTATCAAGTTTTTATCAGAGTTAGCAATGGCCTTGGAATTAGATAATGTCCATTTATACCACGATCGTGCCGAAACTTTTGGTCAAAACAAAAACTTCCGTGAAAGTTTTGACTTAGTTACAGCGCGTGCCGTGGCACGCTTAAACATTTTAAGTGAGTTATGTCTGCCATTAGTTAAAAAAGAGGGCTATTTTGTCGCATTAAAAGCAGCCAAAAGCGAAGAAGAAATTACCGAAGCTAAAAAGGCAATCACCATGATGGGTGGTAAATTTATCGAAGAAATCGATTTAGCCTTACCTGGCACCGAAGATCGTCGTAATTTAGTTGTTATTCAAAAGAAAAAAGAAACACCAAAAAAATTCCCAAGAAAACCCGGCACCCCAAACAAACAACCGATTATATAAAGTGATTGAGTGAGCGTTCTGCTTTTGAGCAATCGTAGGACGTCGAAAAATTCGCAGTATTTTTTGAGAGTACGGAGAAATTGCCGAAAAAGCAGCTCACAAAATCCGGATTGAATAAAGTGATTGAGTGAGCGTTCTGCTTTTGATCAGTCACACAGCTAACTTTAGTCCATTAACTACCTCTAATGTTCATAACCATCTGTTTAATAGGCCCTTTCTACTATATACATAACAAAAGTGATGGAAGAAATCCTCGCAGTGTTATGATATAATAGGAATGTTAAAGTTGGGTAAAATAGGTCTAAAAATAAGTAAGAGGAATCGGAGGAAGTTATATGGCACGGATTATCTCGGTAGCCAATCAAAAAGGTGGCGTTGGGAAAACAACAACAACCGTTAATTTAGGAGCAAGTTTGTCTTATTATGGCAAAAAGGTGCTATTAATTGATATAGATGCGCAGGGAAATGCAACAAGCGGTATTGGTATAAAAAAATCAGACGTTGGTAAGGATATTTATGATGTGCTGGTTAATGAAGAGCCAATTAAAAATGTGATTCATCAAACATCAAGAGAAAACCTTGATATCGTGCCTGCAACGATTCAATTAGCCGGAGCAGAGATTGAATTAACCCCAATGATGGCTAGAGAAACACGCTTAAAAAGCGCATTAAGAGATATTCAAGACGAGTATGATTATATTTTAATTGATTGTCCACCATCATTAGGACATTTAACCATTAATTCATTTACTGCAAGTGATTCAATTTTAATTCCTGTTCAATGTGAGTACTATGCACTAGAAGGATTAAGCCAATTGCTTAACACGATTCGTTTGGTCCAAAAACATTTCAACCCTGAATTGAAAATTGAAGGAGTACTCTTAACCATGTATGATGCACGTACTAATTTAGGATCAGAAGTGGTTGAAGAAGTCCGTAAATATTTCAGAGAACGTGTATATGACACGATCATCCCAAGAAATGTTCGCTTATCAGAAGCACCAAGTCATGGGTTATCAATTATTGATTATGATATGCGCTCACGAGGCGCTGATGTATATCTAGCATTAGCAAAGGAAGTGTTAGGAAATGACGAAGGCAAATAAAAATAGCAAGGGATTAGGACGCGGTATTGACGCGTTATTCCAAGATTTTTCAAGTATTGAAAAAGTCGATGTTAAACGTGAAGAAATCGTTGAGATTCCTTTATCAGAATTAAGACCAAATCCTTATCAACCACGTAAAATATTTGATGAGGAAGCATTAAAAGAATTGGCCCGTTCGATTGAACAATCAGGTGTTTTTCAACCGATTATTATTAGAGCATCAGATGTTAAAGGCTATGAAATTATTGCAGGTGAGCGTCGCTATCGTGCCTCACTGTTAGCTGGCAAAGAAACAATTCCCGCCATTATTCGTGAATTTGACGAAGCAGCTATGATGCAGGTTGCTGTTTTAGAAAACTTACAACGTGAAGATTTAAGCCCATTAGAAGAAGCAGAAGCTTACGAGATGCTAATGAAAAATTTGGGATTAACCCAAAATGAAATCGCTGAAAAATTAGGAAAAAGTCGCCCGTACATTACGAACTACTTACGCCTACTAACATTACCTGCGCTTGTGAAAGAGCTGTTACATTCAGAAGAAATCTCAATGGGCATCGCCCGTACATTATTGGCATTAAAAGATGAACAACAAATCGTACCTGTCGCTAAAAAAGCAGTCAAAGAACAATTAACAGTTCGTCAATTAGAAAAGTTAGTGGCACAAATGAACGAAGAAGGCTCAGAATTGCCATCTAAGCCTGTTAAAAAGGAAACACGCCCATTTTATTTAACTGCAAGTGAAGATCGCTTAATGGATAAATTTGGAACAGCTGTCCGCCTTCAAGAAAAAGCAGGTAAAGGAAAAATAGAAATAGAATACTTATCAAAAGATGACTTAACTAGAATTTTAGATATTCTAGATATCTCATTTGATGATTAAAATGGGAGGTTAAGATATGTATGACTTAGGCGATATCGTGGAGATGAAAAAACCACACGCTTGCCAAACTAACCGATGGGAAATAATTCGCATGGGAATGGACATCAAAATGCGCTGTGAGAACTGTCGTCATATCGTGATGATGCCTCGCAAAGAATTCGACAAAAAAATCAAACGCGTATTGGTAAAAAAAGGTGATTGAGATGGGTGTTTTACTTCAAGAAATATGCAAGAAGTGACAAAAGTATTGGAAAATACTTTTGAGAACTTCTTCATAATTCCGAAGAAGTAGCCCACGAAATTCCGCAGATAAAAAGGTGATTGAGATGGCGACTGACTTTCGATTCACAACCTATTACCTAGAAAGTTGCTATCGAAATCCAGCAAAAAAGGTCATCTTATCAATACAGAACACAACTAAAACAATAAAGCCGATGGGGCGTGATGATTCAAGTCACACCCCATTGTCTTGTGACTATTAACCAAAGAAAGAGGAAATTATTATGTCATTAACAGCAGGAATCGTTGGTTTACCTAACGTTGGGAAATCAACTTTATTCAATGCTATTACCAAAGCAGGAGTAGAAGCAGCAAACTATCCATTTGCGACTATTGACCCAAACGTCGGAATGGTAGAAGTACCAGACTATCGTTTAGATGAATTAACAAAATTAGTTAATCCTAAAAAAACAGTGCCAACAACGTTTGAATTCACGGATATCGCCGGAATCGTACGTGGAGCAAGTAAAGGTGAAGGATTAGGGAACCAATTTTTAAGCCATATTCGCCAAGTAGACGCGATTTGTCAAGTGGTACGTTGTTTTGAAGATGAAAATATTACCCACGTTGAAGGTAAAGTGAATCCTTTAGCCGATATTGAAACAATCAATTTAGAATTAGTATTAGCTGACTTAGAATCAGTGACTAAACGTCATGCACGTGTGGCTAAAATTGCCAAAACAAAAGATAAAGACGCAGTAGCTGAGCTAGCTGTTTTGGATAAAATTAAGCCAGTTCTAGAAGAAGGGTTACCCGTTCGTAGTATCGAATTTTATGATGAAGAATTACCGATTGTAAAAGGCTTATTCTTATTAACATCTAAACCAATGCTTTATGTTGCTAACGTAGCAGAAGAAGACGTTGCAGATCCAGATAGCAATGAATTAGTTCAAATGGTCCGTGACTTTGCTGCGACTGAAGGGGCTAAAGTTATCACAGTTTGTGCACGTGCAGAAGAAGAAATCGCTGAATTAGAAGACGAAGAAGATCGTCAAGAATTTTTAGAAGCATTAGGAATTGAAGAATCAGGATTAGATCAATTAATTCGTGAAGCTTATGACTTGTTAGGCCTAGCGACTTACTTCACTGCTGGTGAAAAAGAAGTGCGTGCATGGACATTTAAGCAAGGAATGAAAGCTCCACAATGTGCTGGCGTTATTCATACCGATTTTGAAAAAGGTTTTATTCGTGCTGAAACAGTTTCGTTTGAAGATTTAAAACAATACGGTAATATGCACGCAGCCAAAGAAGCTGGACGCGTTCGTTTAGAAGGTAAGGAATACGTTGTAAACGATGGCGACATCATGTTATTCCGTTTTAATGTTTAATAAAATAGTGAGATTCTGGAGGTAGAAGGTTTGGAAGCACAAGAATTAAGAGCATTAATCGAAAAAAATCTAGAACTAGAAGAAAAATTAACGAAAAAAAATCAACAATATATCTTTGATTTAAGAAAAGCAATGAATGGTGCCAATGTATCAGATGAAAAGCAAATTACAGCATTAGCTGATATGTTGCCACAATTAGTGGAAACACAAAAAACAGGACAAACAGCACGTCAGTTGTTTGGAACTGTAACAGAACGCCTAGAGTTGATTGCTAACGAGCCAGTAGAAGTAAAAGAAGTAGGCATGAAGGAAATGGTTATCGACAATAGCTTGCTATTATTTGCCTTATTAGGTGTGATGTCAGTTGTTATGCCAATGTTCTTAAATGGACAGCCACAAGGGATTTTAACTTTAATTATTGGTTCAATTTCAGGTGGTGTGGCGTTTTACTACTTATACAACAAAGTATATCAATATGACAGACCAGGTGCAGATCGTTCGCAAAAACCAGGAGCAGGGAAAACCTTTGCTATTTCAATGTTAGCTATGCTAGGTTGGTCAGTGTTCTTCATCGGTTCAATGCTAATTCCAGGAAGTATTAACGTCGTTTTACAACCAGTTATTACGTTAATTTTATCAGTAGGTGCTTACTTACTTCGACGTTACTTACGTAAAAAAAATAATATCATGACCAATATGTTTTCAAGATAGCAAAAGAGCTTACAATTTGTAAGCTCTTTTTCGCATATTCAAATGTTTCACGTGAAACATTTGAATATGCGTTGAAATAATAGTTAAAAAATACGGTTTCATGATTTGATGGTTA
The DNA here is from genome assembly GCF_004792515.1 of Vagococcus xieshaowenii. NCBI lineage: Bacteria > Bacillati > Bacillota > Bacilli > Lactobacillales > Enterococcaceae > Vagococcus > Vagococcus xieshaowenii. Next base: position 35,105 of record NZ_CP038865.1, read on the forward strand.
ACATAGTGGTAATTTGAAGCAATATATTATCATCAACAAGAGCCGTGTTAGTCTTATAAAAAAAGATAAAGCATATGATTACATTTTCTGTGGATAGTAGGTGTATTATAGGAGGAAAGAATCACATGTTATAATCAGCAACTGAAAAAAGGATAACTATTATTCATTAAATCAAGATGAGAATAGAAAAGAATATTTGACGATATGATGATGTTTTGTTATGCTATTATATAAAAATAATTCGAGGAAGTGGCGAAAAGAATGTCTAATTGGGAATCAAAATTTGCAAAAAAAGGATACACATTTGATGATGTTTTATTAGTTCCAGCAGAAAGTCATGTTTTACCAAATGATGTTGATATGAGTGTACAACTAGCGAAGAATATCCGTTTGAATATTCCATTTTTAAGTGCAAGTATGGATACAGTAACAGATAGTGGTATGGCGATTGCAATGGCACGTCAAGGTGGTTTAGGTGTTATTCACAAAAATATGACCATTGAACAACAAGCTGATGAAGTTCGTAAAGTAAAACGTTCTGAAAGTGGCGTTATTATTGATCCTTTCTTCTTAACTCCAGAACATAAAGTACAAGATGCTGAAGATTTAATGGCACGTTACCGTATTTCAGGAGTACCGATTGTAGAGACATTAGAAAGTCGTACATTAGTAGGGATTTTAACTAATCGTGACTTACGTTTCATTTCAGATTATGAAGCGCCTATTCATGAAGTAATGACAAAAGAAGAATTAGTAACAGCACCAGTTGGGACATCACTAAAAGATGCTGAAAAAATCTTACAAAAATATAAAATTGAAAAATTACCGTTAGTAGATGCTGAAAATCGTTTAAGTGGTTTAATTACCATTAAAGACATTGAAAAAGTTATCGAATTCCCAAGAGCCGCTAAAGATGAACATGGTCGTTTATTAGCAGCCGCAGCAGTGGGTGTTACAAGTGATACGTTTGAACGTGCAGCGGCATTGTTAGATGCAGGAGCAGATGCGATTGTCATTGATACAGCTCACGGACATAGTGCAGGTGTTTTACGTAAAATTTCAGAAATTCGTGCGAAATTTCCAGAAGCAACATTAATTGCTGGGAATGTAGCGACAGCTGAAGGCACACAAGCTTTATATGAAGCGGGTGTTGACGTGGTAAAAGTAGGGATTGGACCTGGTTCAATTTGTACAACACGTGTTGTAGCTGGTGTTGGGGTTCCTCAATTAACAGCGATTTATGATGCGGCATCAATGGCACGTAAATATGGTAAGACAATTATTGCTGATGGTGGAATTAAATACTCAGGTGATATCGTGAAAGCATTAGCAGCTGGTGGTAATGCGGTAATGCTAGGAAGTATGTTGGCAGGTACAGACGAATCACCAGGTGAATTCGAAATTTATCAAGGTCGTCGTTTCAAAACATATCGTGGTATGGGCTCATTAGGTGCGATGGAAAAAGGTTCAAGTGACCGTTACTTCCAAGGTAGTGTGAATGAAGCCAACAAATTAGTGCCAGAAGGTATTGAAGGACGTGTCGCTTATAAAGGGGCTGTATCAGATATCGTCTTCCAAATGATCGGTGGATTAAAATCAGGTATGGGTTATGTGGGCGCACCAACTATCGATGCTCTACATGAAAATGCACAATTTGTTATCATGAGTGGAGCTGGATTAAGAGAATCTCATCCACATGATGTTCAAATTACAAAAGAAGCACCTAACTATTCAGTAGAAGGATAGTTGATATTATAGGAAAAGATACCAAAACTAGGTCAAACTAGGTTTGGTATTTTTTTTTTAAATAATGAACGTTCGCTAATCTCCATTAAATAAAAATTAGGAAATCAAAGAAAGTATTGTATCATTTCTTCTAGGGTAGTATAACTAAAGTGTAGTAATGAATGTTAATTTTTTGAGAAAGAAGGGAATTCGTTATGAAAATAGGTGTACCTAAAGAAATTAAAGATCAAGAAGGACGCGTAGCGATTACGCCAGCAGGAGTTATGACGTTTGTGAAACAAGGTCATGAAGTAATCGTTGAACACAATGCAGGGATTCAATCAGGGTTTACAAATGAAGAGTATCTGTCAGTCGGTGCAAAAATTACGGAAAATGTTAGTGATGTATGGTCTGCGGATATGGTTATGAAAGTTAAAGAACCACTAAAAGAAGAATACCAATACTTTAGAGAAAATCTTATTTTATTTACTTATTTACATCTTGCACCAGTCAAAGAATTAACAGATGCATTAGTCAACGCAGGTGTAACGGCAATTGCCTATGAAACAGTTCAGTTAGATAATGGTAGCTTACCTTTATTAACACCAATGTCTGAAATTGCAGGACGTATGTCTGTTCAAATCGGCGCACAGTTTTTACAAAAATTTTACGGTGGAGCAGGAGTTCTATTAGCAGGAGTTCCAGGTGTAGAACGTGGTAAAGTAACCATTATCGGTGGTGGTGTTTCAGGTGTTAACGCAGCTAAAATGGCGATAGGACTAGGGGCACAAGTGACGATATTAGATGTTAATCCATCACGTTTAGCCGAATTGGATGATCTGTTTGGTAATAGTATTCAAACATTAATGTCTAACCCATTTACCATTGAACAGTCAGTGCTAGAGTCTGATTTAGTAATTGGTGCTGTATTGATTCCAGGAAGAAAAGCACCAAAATTAGTGGATGAAGAGTTAGTGAAACGTATGAAGCCAGGTTCTGTTATTGTTGATATCGCAATTGATCAAGGTGGTATTTTCGAAACAACAGACCATGTGACAACACATGAAAACCCAACGTTTATCAAACATGACGTGATTCATTATTCAGTAGCGAATATGCCTGGTGCAGTGCCACGTACTTCAACGTTCGCCTTAACAAATAGCACCATGCCTTATGCAGTAGAGATTGCTAATAAAGGTGTAATGAAAGCGCTTAAAGAAAATATCGCTTTATCAAAAGGTGTCAGCGCTTTAGCATTCCAATTAACAGATGCAGGAGTTGCCAAAGACCAAGAACGAGCATATACACCACTTGATGAATTAATTTAAAGATAAAAATAGGAGCTGTGACAAATTTTTGTCACAGCTCCTTTATTCTGAATAAATGGTGATCCAAAAACAGCTTTTTGGCTTAATTCCGAAGAAGCTGTTTTTGGATCAGTCTCATGTTTATTTTGAAGGTGCTTCAATTTTTGTTAAGCCACCCATGTAAGGAACTAAAGCTTCAGGAATAGTGATACTGCCATCTTCGTTTTGGTAATTTTCCAAAATACCGACGACTGTACGGCCAACAGCTAAACCAGATCCGTTTAATGTATGAACATATTGTAATTTACCTTCAGCATCGCGGTAACGGATTTGTGCACGTCTCGCTTGGAAGTCAGTACAGTTTGAGCAAGAACTGATTTCACGGTAAGTATGTTGGCTAGGAACCCAAACTTCTAAGTCGTATGTTTTCGCAGCTGAGAAGCCCATATCGCCTGTAGATAACGCTAATACACGGTAAGGTAGGCCTAAACGTTGTAAAATAGCCTCGGCATTTTGTGTCATTTTTTCTAATTCATCAAATGATGTTTCAGCATCAGCGAATTTTACCATCTCAACTTTGTGGAATTGGTGTAAACGGATTAACCCTCGTGTGTCACGACCTGCACTACCAGCTTCTGAACGGAAGCATGGGCTAAAGGCGGTGAAGTTTTGTGGTAATGTGTCACCTTCTAGAATTTCATTACGGTAGAAGTTAGTTAAAGGTACTTCAGCCGTTGGAATTAATGTTAAGCCGCCACCTTCGATTTGGAATACATCTTCCTTAAATTTAGGGAACTGTCCTGTACCAAACATAGAATCATCATTCACTAGGATGGGTGTTAACATTTCTTGATAGCCATGCTCAGTTGTATGCATGTCTAACATGAAGCTAATTAAAGCACGTTCTAAACGAGCACCAATGCCTTTGTAGTAAAGGAAGCGACTACCTGCAACTTTTGCGCCACGTTCGAAATCTAAAATATCTAAGTTCTCGCCTAAATCCCAATGCGCTTGTGGCTCAAAAGAAAAGTCTTTTGGTTGTCCCCAACGACGGACTTCAACGTTTGCTTCTTCATCTTCTCCAACAGGCACACTTTCATCTGGTAAGTTAGGAATCATTGTTGAAATGTCAAAGATTTTTTGATCAACCTCGTTTAATTGTTCGTCGATAGCTTTGATTTCAGCACCGACTTTTTGCATTTCAGCAATTTTATCTTGAGCATCTTCTTTATTACGTTTTAATTGAGCAATTTCTTCAGAAACCTTGTTACGTAATTTTTTCTTTTCTTCGGTTGTGACAATTAATTGACGACGTTCTTGGTCTAACGCTAATAATGTGTCTAATTGTGAACCATCCACACCTCTTGTTGCAAGACGTGCTTTTACTTCTTCAAAGTTGTTACGAATCATTTTGATATCTAACATGTGTTTTCCTCCTAATTTTGTGTAATAAAAAAACCAATCCATGCCAAAGAGCCTAGACTCTTGGGACGAATTGGTTTGAAATTAATCATTAATCGCGGTGCCACCCAAATTCAGCAGTAATCTGCTGCACTTGTTATTTGATAACGGTGATAAACCGAAATGAATTATGTCTTCATTTTCTGCAACGTGAGGCGGATTCTTAATGACTGTCCTACTAGCTTACACCAACCGCTAGCTCTCTAAAAAGGCAGAAATTAATACTATTCTCACTAGAAAAATATCTTAATATCTAAAGTATAACCGAACCTTGTTTTAGTTGTCAAACGAAGCTAGCTTTTAATGAATGAAACCTTTCCGAAAACCATTCACCTATTAGGACATACCAAGGTGATTTTTCGATGGTTTCTGTAGCATAAAGAGGAAGCTCTTTAGTTTTTTCATCTTTAAATAGGTAATGGCTACTTGTCTTGTTAAAGCTGACAGAGATTTTTCCGACTTTTTGGCCTTTTTTGATAGGTGCTTTTAGTTCGCCTTCTTTCGTTAGCAAATCCTCATCGAGAGTCACGTTTAATTGATCCACCATCGCTTGCTCATCTAATTGCCAGTTAGTTAGTTCTTTGTCTAGGCTAAGTGCCACGGTATCTTTTTTACCTGCATGAACAGGGTAGTTCTTTTCTTTAGTGCTTAATGAGTCAGAAGATAGGCTAGTCGTTACTTGCCAGTTTTCTAAGGCATCGTCCATTAAGTTGCTGGTATCAATAAAACGTTGACCGTTATCTTTAGCATCCATATCTTCACTGTGTAAGACAATCGTGACAACTTGTCGGCCATCTTGTTCGATTAAGCCAACAAAACACGTACCTGCAAGCTGGGTTGTTCCTGTTTTTAGGCCAATAACATTTTCTTTATAAAAACGTTGTCCAGGTAACATCTCATTAGTACTTATTAGGTCTGTTTGTGAAAGTGTCCCTTGGCCGAATGTCGCAGAAGCTTCACGTGTGAAGTCAATAATTTCTGGAAAATCATTTAATAAATGATAGGTAACAATTGCTAAATCATGTGCGGACATTAAATTTTCTTCATCGTCCTTACTGCCAGGATATTTACGTCCTAAGGTATCTTCGTTATTTAATCCTGAAGTAGAAATGATATACGCATTATCAATGTGCCATTTTTTTAGTTGGGCACGCATTAAATCAACAAATTCTTTTTCACTACCGGCAATTTTTTCTGATAAAGCGATAACGGCTGCATTAGCAGAGACTTTTTCAGTTGCGATAAATAAGTCTTTTACTGTATAGTGTTCGTGTTGGTATAAGTAAACATTCGACAAGTTCATGTCGTGACTTAACGTTTCTAAGTGTTCCGAGATTGTTATTTCATCATCCCAGTGAATCGTACCATCTTTGATTGCTTGTAAAATAAGATACATGGTTAGCATTTTAGTAGTAGAAGCAATTTGTAAAGGTTCATTTGAATTTTTTTCATAAAAGATTTTTCCATCAGTAGGATCAAAGGCAATGGCGGCTTTCGCTCCTAAGTCTAACTCAGTGCCGTAAGTTGTTTCTTGTGCATTGACAAGGTTAGAAAAAGGCATGAATAAACTACCTGATAAAAGAAAAACACAGATAGACGATAATAGTGTTCGTCGCATATTAAAACTCCTCAAAATAATTTTTAGGCGAATGCTTCTTGTGTTAATGGTAATCTGATAACAAAAGAAGTCCAACCATTTTCTGATTTTACGCTAATTTCACCATGGTGTAAAGAAATGATACTGTGAGCGATTGCCAACCCTAGTCCTGTCCCACCTGTTTCTTGTGAACGTGAAGGATCTACACGGTAAAATCGCTCGAAGATACTTTCAATAGCGTCTTCAGGGATATTTTCACCATTATTTTTAATGGTAATCAGCGCGTGTTCTTCTGTTTTTTCGGCACTTAAAATAATCGCGTTACCATCAGATCCATATTTCAAGGCATTCGTAATCAAATTATCAAATACACGTACGAGCTTTTCTGTATCTCCTTTCATCATAAAGGGAATCGGGTGACAAATAACATCAAGCGTCATGTTTTTGTTAGCAGCTTCAAGTTCAAAATCGACGGCCAATTGTTCTAGCAATTGATACAAATCAAATTGAATTAAATTTAGTTTGGTATTCGTTTGTCTGACTTTGGTGTACTCAAATAAGTCATCAACTAGATTTTTCATTTGCTTTGATTTTTTAAAAGCCGTATGTGTATAGTGCAACAATTCTTCGTTAGATTTGTATCGACCTTCTTCAATAAGACCTAAGTAGCCGATAATCGAGGTTAGAGGTGTACGGATATCATGACTAATATTGGTGATTAACTCATCTTTTGATTGCTCAATACGACGTTCTTCTTCCATAGCTGTCACGGTGTTATTAACTAATTGGTTGACGTTATTAATAATACGTCCTAAATCACCGTTTAATTTAAAAGGGATCCGATGATCATAGTTTCCTTCTGCAATAAAATGTAGCTCTTTAATGATGTGTCGTAATTGCATTTGATGATAACGACGAATCAACCGCCAAGCTAAAACGATAATATCCATAATGGCTAGTAAGAAAATCGCCACTTTTTCTAATGTGTAAGTCTTAATATTGAATCCTTTATTAAAAATGGCATCTTTTAATTCTAAAACAACGGCTTTGAGGTTTGAGTTGCCATCAATAATAATTTTTGCTAGAGCAAGAATGGCAATATTTAGTAAAATCAGTAGAATAACTGTTAATATGGCTTCTCCTAAGAGCTCGCTTTTTTCCTTAGACGTTAAGTTGATTTTATTGGTTTGTTCTATATTAGTTTCCATTTATTTTATAGCCAACTCCCCAAACGGTCTCGATTACTTTTTCACCATTGGTTGCTTGTTCGATTTTTTCTCGTAAGTGACTGACGTGAACCATCACGGTTTTTGCGGATACTAGACTTTCTTGTTGCCAAACACGTTCGAAAATTTCTTCTGCACTAAAGACTCTGTTGGGATGACTAGCTAATAAATGTAGAATGCCAAACTCAAGAGCTGTTAACTGGATAGGAACATTAGTATCAGTAGTCACTTCATGAGAGTCTTTGTTAATTCTTAGAGGACCAACTTCAAGTGTATCGGGTAAATCATTTTCTATTTGTAAGGAAGAACGTCTTAATAGTGACTTTACACGTGCCATTACTTCTAGGGGATTAAATGGTTTTGTGACATAGTCATCAGCACCAGCCACTAAGCCTTGGATTTTATCCATATCCGTTGTCTTAGCGGTTAACATAATAATCGGGATTTGTGATTCTTTTCTTAGTTCTTTAACAACAGACATACCGTCCATTTTTGGCATCATAATATCCAATATCATTAAATCAATATCGGGTGTTGTAATTACTTTTGTCATGGCTTCTTTACCATCATAAGCTTTTATAACATCGTAACCTTCGTTCTTTATATAGATACTTAATAATTCAACAATTTCTTTATCATCATCGACAACTAATATTTTCATACTAAATGCTCCTTTAAGTGTTTTATAGTTAGTATTATTGTAGCAAATTATAGATATAATATCGGCTTTTAAAGATATCCTTATCAAAAGTTTTAAAACTTCTTACTATATAATGTCAGATTAGTTATTTATCAATTAAATTAATTTCAATAATTAGTTGACAATATCAATCAATAAGGCGTATACTTTAAAAGTTCGCTTGAGAAATCAAGTGCAATAAACAAAATAAAAATTTTTGAAAAGTTGTTGACAAAGTCAACTAACGGTGATAAACTTATGAAGTTGTCAAGAAAGACAACTGTTTGAAAGAAAGTTAAAAAAATCATAACAAATCGTTGACAAACAATGAAATGCATGATAAATTATTAACAGTCTTGAAAAACAAAGACAAAAAAGTTTTAAAAAAGTTGTTGACAAAGTCAACTAGCCATGATAAACTTATGAAGTTGTCGCAAAAGACAACGACAAGTTAAAAAACTTTTATGTAGACCTTTGAAAACTGAACAATGAATAAGACAAACCAAATGTGTAGGGTGTTTTACAAAGTGTAAAACAAAACCAACAATTTTTAAATTTTAGTGAAGTAATTCGCTAGCAAACATAAATGAGCGACATCTTCGGATGTTATCAAAACTTTTATTGAGAGTTTGATCCTGGCTCAGGACGAACGCTGGCGGCGTGCCTAATACATGCAAGTCGAACGCTTTTTCTTTCACCGGAGCTTGCTCCACCGAAAGAAAAAGAGTGGCGGACGGGTGAGTAACACGTGGGTAACTTGCCCATCAGTGGGGGATAACACTTGGAAACAGGTGCTAATACCGCATATCTCTTTTGATCGCATGATCGAATGATGAAAGACGCTTTCGGGTGTCGCTGATGGATAGACCCGCGCTGCATTAGTTAGTTGGTGAGGTAATGGCTCACCAAGACCGTGATGCATAGCCGACCTGAGAGGGTGATCGGCCACACTGGGACTGAGACACGGCCCAGACTCCTACGGGAGGCAGCAGTAGGGAATCTTCGGCAATGGACGAAAGTCTGACCGAGCAACGCCGCGTGAGTGAAGAAGGTTTTCGGATCGTAAAACTCTGTTGTTAGAGAAGAACAAGCGTGAGAGTAACTGTTCACGCCTTGACGGTATCTAACCAGAAAGCCACGGCTAACTACGTGCCAGCAGCCGCGGTAATACGTAGGTGGCAAGCGTTGTCCGGATTTATTGGGCGTAAAGCGAGCGCAGGCGGTTCTTTAAGTCTGATGTGAAAGCCCTCGGCTCAACCGAGGAAGGTCATTGGAAACTGGGGAACTTGAGTGCAGAAGAGGAGAGTGGAATTCCATGTGTAGCGGTGAAATGCGTAGATATATGGAGGAACACCAGTGGCGAAGGCGACTCTCTGGTCTGTAACTGACGCTGAGGCTCGAAAGCGTGGGGAGCAAACAGGATTAGATACCCTGGTAGTCCACGCCGTAAACGATGAGTGCTAAGTGTTGGAGGGTTTCCGCCCTTCAGTGCTGCAGCTAACGCATTAAGCACTCCGCCTGGGGAGTACGGTCGCAAGACTGAAACTCAAAGGAATTGACGGGGGCCCGCACAAGCGGTGGAGCATGTGGTTTAATTCGAAGCAACGCGAAGAACCTTACCAGGTCTTGACATCCTTTGACCATTCTAGAGATAGAACTTTCCCTTCGGGGACAAAGTGACAGGTGGTGCATGGTTGTCGTCAGCTCGTGTCGTGAGATGTTGGGTTAAGTCCCGCAACGAGCGCAACCCTTATTGTTAGTTGCCATCATTAAGTTGGGCACTCTAGCAAGACTGCCGGTGACAAACCGGAGGAAGGTGGGGATGACGTCAAATCATCATGCCCCTTATGACCTGGGCTACACACGTGCTACAATGGACAGTACAACGAGTCGCGAGACCG
>NZ_CP038865.1:50000-265000 GCF_004792515.1 Vagococcus xieshaowenii
TGATACGTAACTGATTAAAGCTACGGTTAATGTGTTGTACAATATGAAAACGATCCGTGACAATTTCAGCACAAGGAAAAACTTTCTTGATTAGTTGCGCATAGCTACCATTCATATCCATGACTAAGTATTTAACGGATTTGCGTACTTTAAGAGAAAACTTCATGAAATAACTAGCCAACTTCTCCAATCGTCTGTCCTCTAAGAGGACAAACAGCTTATTCCTAACGCCGTCAACGCAAATAAAGCTCATAGAGCCTTCACATGATTTCATTGATTTAAATTCATCAATACATAGAATACTTGGTAGGTGATTGTAGTTAATTGTCCGTTGTTTAGCTAACTCTCTTTGTATACGTAACACAGTTACATCAGAAACAAAGTACCGTTCCGCAATATCTTTACGAGATACAATACGCTTTAATTCCATCATGATTTGATAGTTTAATTCACGGGAAATATGATGATTGCGTTCAACGATAGGTGTTGAGGCGATAAAAGTAGCACCACAGGTGTAACAACGAAATCTTGAACGATGCAGCTTTAGATACGTCAGTCTATTTCTAAAGGGCGGTAATTGTGTTTTGGTCGTTCTATATCCGTTTTTAACGATTTTTGAGCTATCTAGTTCACCACATTTTTCGCAGCAAGTCGGGCGATAGGTTAATACACCTTCAATAATATAAGCCAGAACATCTTTTTTCTTTCTACAGTCCTATTTTTGTATTTAATCATTAAATAGACGTTATTTCGTAGCTATCTTTTAACAAGTATTGTATTTAGTTGATTAATAAATGAGTGTTATATTAAATAATATTGATATATAAACAGGCTGAAATGCAAGAAAAATGAACTATTTCTTTATTCATAAAAGTCATGACCATGTGCAAATCTAGAACTAGAATTGTCCTCTCTATACCGTTAGTATATAAAATGAACAATATAACAGTTGTTATATTGTTCATTTTATATGTAGAAAAAAGTTAGGGGAGTTTAGAAATGCATTTTGCACACAAAAAAGAAGTTTATAGTTTTTTGATGGTCATTCTCTTGATTGTTAACAACATTCTACCAGTAGGAACTGTTGTGGCTGAAGAGCTATCTAAAGAGTTTTCAGTCGTAAACAATTTATCACTGATAGAACAAACGGATAATGAAGTAATTATTAAACTATCGGGGGAATCAGAAAATACTGAAGGAGAAGAAGTCACTCAAGAATTTAATCTCTCAGGTATTAAAGAAATAAAAGCAATCGATGAAGTTAATAAACCGATTGATAATGTCGAAATAATAGACAATAACAAAATGAAGTTACACTATACAACAGATAGACAAGAAGCTTTCTCGTTTGTTGTTAAAGCTACATACGATTCAAAAGAAGTACAGACAATTAGTTTATTAGATTCAACGGCTAAAGTAATTGAACGTGTTAATATACCAAAGAAAACAGTATCAACTACGATGAGTTCGTCACTAGCTGACTCTTCAGAAGAGAGTACTCAAGAAGATCAACAGGTAGCGTCAACTATTATTGAGGAAGATAAAGAATTAACTAGTACAACAACGAATGAATCAGTTCAAGAAACTGAAGAACAAACAGCTGATTCAATGACTGAATCAACGAAAGTAACAGAAATGCAGATGGAAGATACAATAAGTGAAGCAACAGAAGAAAGTCAGACAGAAACATCCACAGAAACGAAAAATGCTCATGTGAATGTTGAGAATAAAAAGAACATAAGAGCAACAGTGCTTAAGAAAAAATCGATTACAGAAAATTTAATTACTGACATCAAAATAACAGATTTAAAAGGTAATGAATTTACAGCAGAAAATCCAGCAGATATTGATAAAGAAATGAAAATTAGCATGGATTGGAATATTCCAGATGGCTTAGAGGTTAGTAAAGGTGATACCTATGAATTTAACTTACCTAATATCTTAAGATTAGCGGCAACATTAGGACCACTTCCATTAGAAGGTGATAATGGAACTTATGGGACATTTACGGTACAACCTAATGGACATGTTACAATGTTTTTTGATGAATTAGTTGAAGCTGATCGAGTAAGTGGAACGATGGAAGTTCAAACATGGTTCAATCAAACAGTTACGACAGAAAATGTTAAAACCTTGTATAAAATACCAATTGGTGAAGATGTACATGAAGTAATGGTTTACTTTAAACCTCAAAAAGGTAATGCTATCAATAAAGAGGGAGCAATTGATAGTCAATACAACGGTAAAGAAGCTACATGGACGGTAGACATCAACACAGAATTAACGCAATTAGTTAACCCTGTTATTAAAGACACCATCCCTAGTGGTATGAATTATGTGAAGGACTCTTTAGTCGTTTATGCATTAGATATAAAAGTTGATGGAAATAAAACACAGGGACAAGCTCTTGATAAGAGTAAATATTCCGTAACATTAGATAGTAAGAATAATCCACAAATTGTTTTTAATAATTTGTCAGAAGCAGAACAGTATCAAGCTTATCGATTGGTTTATCAAACAGCAATTGATTTAACTACTGATATTGAAGGATCTAAGTCGTTTAAAAATTCAGCACAATTAACTAACAACGGACAAACAAAATCAGCTACTTCGACTGTATCTACAACATACGGTAAAGAGCTAGATAAAAATAAAACCGGCTATGATGCATCAAAACAAACACTTGATTGGGAAATCAATTACAATTATGGTGGTAAAAAGATTGATAAAGAGAAAGCTGTGATTACCGATACTTGGACACCAGCTGGCAAGATGACATTAGAAAATTTTGCTATTTATCCTGTTACAATAAATGAAACAGGTAAAGCAACAGTCAGCCAAACACCTTTAAGTGAGAATTTATATACATTAAATAAAGCAACGGATGGCTTCACGGTAACATTCAAACAAGATGTTGTTGAAGCATACAAAATTAAATATAAAACTAAATTAACAGGAAATATAACGGCTAATGGGGCTGTTAATAATAATGTAACAACAGGAACTAAAAAGACAGATGGTAGTGAAGGTGTTTATAGTCAGCAAGGGGTAGTGAAACAAAAAACGGGTCATAATGTTACCAATAAAACTATTTCATGGGCAGCTACCTTGAATGGTAATGGCTATTTAATGGATAACTTAGTGATTACCGATACGTTTTCTGGAGACGGTCTTAGCCTTTTAGAAGGGACACTTGTATTGAAAGAAAAAGCTTCAGGAAAAACATTAGAGCGAAATAAAGATTATACATTATCAGTAACAGAACCAACACCGGGTCATCCAGGAGGATTTGTTCTTAGCTTTATTAATGATTATGCTTCAACGAATAAAATATTTTCTTTAAGCTATCAAACTCATTTTGAAAGAAATAGTCAAGCACCTTATGCGACATATAGTAATGCTATGAATATCAAATGGGCAGAAGGAAAAACGAACTATGAGAGTAACACGGGTAAAATTGATACAACACCTTCTAATTACTTGGCAACAAATGGTACAAAACTTGGAGAATATAATGCCATTGATAAAACGATTAAGTGGTCAATTTTCACTAACTATGCACGAGTTGATTTGAAAAATGGTTACAGTATCATCGACAAATTAGACGATTCTCAAGAATATGTCCCAGATTCATTAAGTGTTTTTCATTATAATATTGACGCAACAGGTCAAAAATTAACAAAAGGAACAGAAATTCCCAAAGAGGAGTATCACTTCGAATACACGAACAATACGCTAAACGTTGTATTTAATCGCGAGTATAAAAATCCTCAAGATACAACAATTGGGATTGAGTTCAAATCTAAATTTGTTAATGATATTGTTAATAGTAAAGAAATCATTAACAATGCTAAAGTATTGAATGATGATAAAGAAACATCTTTGGATAAAACAGTTACGGTAAAAGAAGATGGTTTATTTTTTGCTAATAAATCAGGTAAACAAAATGGTAATAACATTAGTTGGAAAATAGAATTAAACCCTACAGGCTCAAAAATAAATGATTATCAATTAGATGATGAGTTGGGTGAAGGAACGGTTCTATTAGCAGATAGTTTTAAACTATATAAAGCCTCTTTAGATGCAAAAGGAAAGATAACTAAAGGTGCATTGGTAACGGCTGAAGAAGCAAAAGACTTATACACACTAACAACTAACACAGAACAAAGTACCGGTAAACAATCATTTACCTTATTATTTAATGCTGAAATTAATGTGCCATATATTTTAGAATATGATACATATATTGATGTGAGTGGTTCAGCTGATATAGGAAATAAATATGCTGTCAAAGGCAATAATAACCAAGTGATTCAAGAACAAAGACAAACGGCTACTAGAGTTCAAATGTCAGGCGGAAGCGGGACAGGAACTGGCATACGTGGCGGTATTCAAATTAGAAAGCAAGATGATCATAAGAAAGTATTATCAGGTGCGCTATTTGAATTATGGAATAAAGATCAAAGCGTAAAATTACGTGAAGGATCTACAAGTGAAGAAGGTTTATTAGTATTTGGTGGCTTGCGCTCAGGGACTTATGTATTAAAAGAAGTGAAAGCACCTAATAATTTTGTGATTCCTTCAGAATATGCAAAAGGAAAGACCTTTGAATTAAACGTTGCAGAAAATGGTTTAGTTAAAGAATTTACGGTTAGTAATAGCTTAAGAAAAGTAGTTCTGCAAAAACAGGATGCTTCAGGTAAGTTAATTGATGGAGCTGTTTATGCAATATACGAACAAGGAACAGATAAAGTAGTAAAAGAAGCTGTGAAGGTAACGGATGGAAAAGTAACAGTAGAAGATTTACCAGAAGGCAACTATTATGTAAAAGAAATTGAAGCACCAACTGGTTATATTCGTAATGAGGCGAATAAAAATTTCCAAATCAAAGTGAATAATGATGGCACGCAAACAATTCCAACGGTAACGTTTAAAAATTACCAAGGGGCAGCAGAATTAATCAAAATGGATGCTAATGAAACCCCATTATCTGATGCCGTATTTTCTGTCTATCAAAAAGGAAATGAACAACCAGTAAAAACAGATTTAAAATCAAATGCAAACGGGAAAGTATCAGTAACCAATTTAGCGCCAGGCGAATATTATTTTAAAGAAACAAAAGCGCCAATTGGTTATGTATTAAATACAGAAGAAGTATCATTTGTTATTCCAGAATCAGTTGAAAAAGAAGGTCCTGTAACAATTTCTGCAGGTTCATTAACTAACTACCAAGCAGAGGTAACGTTTATTAAAGAATCTAAAGAAGGATCCGCATTATCAAAAGCAGAATTCGCTGTCTATCGTGAAGGAAATGATCTTGAACCTCTTAAAGAAGGATTAGTGTCAGATGAAGCAGGTAAAGTGATTGTTTCAGGCTTAGCGCCAGGCGAATACTACTTCAAAGAAACAAAAGCGCCAGCCGGTTATTTATTAAATACGAATAAATTAAGCTTTAAGGTAGAAGACTCTGCCAAAGGTAAACCTGCAACGATTAAACTAGATACATTTAAAAATTATCAAGCGACTATCGTTGTTAATAAAACAGATAAAGACGGGAAAAAATTAGCGAATGCGACATTCAACCTGTTTAAAGACAAAGACACATTAGTAAAAGAAAACATCGTTTCTAATGAAGACGGCCAAATTATTATGGAACAATTAGCGCCAGGTCAGTATTCATTAGTTGAAACAAAAGCACCAGCCGGTTATGTATTACTAACAACACCCTTAATATTTGAAGTTAGTGACAAAGCCGCCGGTGAACCAGAAGTTGTAACGTTAAGTGATACGATTAAGAACTATCAAGGAAGTGCCGAATTAGTCAAAACTAATGCCGCCGGTGAACCGTTAGCCGAAGCCGTATTTGATGTTTACACTAAAGAGGGCAAACCCACAACAACGAACGTAGTCTCTGATAAAGACGGCAAAGTAAGGGTTCAACATCTTGCCCCAGGCGAGTATTACTTCCAAGAAGTCAAAGCGCCAGCCGGTTACATTCGTAACACAGATAAAGTAGCGTTCACAATTGTCTCAAGCGATGCCCAAGAACCGGCGGTTGTATCTGTTGGAGAAATGAAAAACTACAAAGGATCTGCGGAATTAACGAAAGTTAATGAAAAAGGCGAAGCACTTGTAGGAGCAGAATTCGCTGTATACAATGAAAATGACAAAGAAACAGCCGTTCAAATGAACTTAGTTTCTGACCAAGAGGGGAACGTAGTCGTAAAAGATTTAGCCCCAGGTCATTATTATTTCCAAGAAACAAAAGCCCCAGAACACTATTTATTAAATACTGAAAAAGTACCTTTTGAAATTGAAGAAAGTACCGCCGGTCAACCAGCGGTCGTTAAAGTGGCTAACTTGATTAACTATCAAGGAAATGTCAGCTTTAAGAAAATCAATGAACAAGGTCAAGGCTTAGAAAAAGCAGTCTTCAGTTTATTTGATTCAAACGAGCAATTAGTGGCAGAAAATGTTTCATCTAATGAAGAAGGTCTCGTGAGCGTATCCGATTTAGCGCCAGGCGAATACTACTTCCAAGAAACAAAAGCGCCAGCCGGTTATTTATTAAATACGAATAAATTAAGCTTTAAGGTAGAAGACTCTGCCAAAGGTAAACCCGCAACGATTAAACTAGATACATTTAAAAATTATCAAGCGACTATCGTTGTTAATAAAACAGATAAAGACGGGAAAAAATTAGCGAATGCGACATTCAACCTGTTTAAAGACAAAGACACATTAGTAAAAGAAAACATCGTTTCTAATGAAGACGGCCAAATTATTATGGAACAATTAGCGCCAGGTCAGTATTCATTAGTTGAAACAAAAGCACCAGCCGGTTATGTATTACTAACAACACCCTTAACATTTGAAGTTAGTGACAAAGCCGCCGGTGAACCAGAAGTTGTAACGTTAAGTGATGCGATTAAGAACTACCAAGGAAGTGCCGAATTAGTCAAAACTAATGCCGCCGGTGAACCGTTAGCCAAAGCCATATTTGATGTTTACACTAAAGAGGGCAAACCCGCAACAACGAACGTAGTCTCTGATAAAGACGGCAAAGTAAGGGTTCAACATCTTGCCCCAGGCGAGTATTACTTCCAAGAAGTCAAAGCGCCAGCCGGTTACATTCGTAACACAGATAAAGTAGCGTTCACAATTGTCTCAAGCGATGCCCAAGAACCGGCGGTTGTATCTGTTGGAGAAATGAAAAACTACAAAGGATCTGCGGAATTAACGAAAGTTAATGAAAAAGGCGAAGCACTTGTAGGAGCAGAATTCGCTGTATACAATGAAAATGACAAAGAAACAGCCGTTCAAATGAACTTAGTTTCTGACCAAGAGGGGAACGTAGTCGTAAAAGATTTAGCCCCAGGTCATTATTATTTCCAAGAAACAAAAGCCCCAGAACACTATTTATTAAATACTGAAAAAGTACCTTTTGAAATTGAAGAAAGTACCGCCGGTCAACCAGCGGTCGTTAAAGTGGCTAACTTGATTAACTATCAAGGAAATGTCAGCTTTAAGAAAATCAATGAACAAGGTCAAGGCTTAGAAAAAGCAGTCTTCAGTTTATTTGATTCAAACGAGCAATTAGTGGCAGAAAATGTTTCATCTAATGAAGAAGGTCTCGTGAGCGTATCCGATTTAGCGCCAGGCGAATACTACTTCCAAGAAACAAAAGCGCCAGCCGGTTATCTATTAAATAGTGAGGTTATATCATTTAATATTCCGTCAGAAGCTGAAGGGAAACCAGCAGTCATTGAATTGGAAGATTACAAAAACTATCAAGGTGAAGTAACTTTTACCAAAATAGACAAACAAGGTCAACCATTAACTGGTGCTAAATTTGCCCTTCTAGATGAAGAAGGAACGATTGTACAAGAAGAAGTAGTGAGCAATGAAGATGGCAAAGTTTCTGTTGAACATCTTGCGCCAGGTAAATATTTGTTCAAAGAAACAGAAGCCCCAGCAGGCTACTTATTAAACGAAGAAGAATTATCTTTTGAAGTGACAAGTGTTTCTAAAGGTCAACCAGCAACCATAACGTTAGATTCATTTATTAACTATCAAGGAACTGCATCGTTAACGAAGGTTGATTCAGAAGGTCAAGCTTTAGCAGGAGCTGAATTCCAAGTAGTTAATGAGCAATCAGAAATAGTAATAGAAAAATTAGTTTCTGATGAAGAAGGAAACGTTGTTGCTGAGAATTTAATTCCTGGTAACTATCAATTTATCGAAGTTCAATCCCCAACAGGCTACATTACGAATAGCACACCAATGCCATTTGCTATCGTAGATAAGGCCCAAGGTGAACCAGCCGTTGTGTTAAGTGGCGAATTAGTAAATTATAGAGGAAGTGTTCAAATCAATAAAACAAATGCTGATGCTGAGGCATTAAACAATGCGGTATTTGATCTTTATGAGATGACAGCACAAGGTGAGCTTGCTTCAACTGCTGTTGCAACAAATGTAACAACTGATGAACAAGGACAAGCACAAGTAGATAATTTAGCACCAGGTATGTATGCCTTTGTTGAAACACAAGCGCCAACTGGTTACATACGAAATACTGATATCGTGAAGGTTGAAGTGAAAGATGTGTCAGAAGGAGAGCCAACCCTTGTTTCAAGTAATGCGTTGATTAATTATCAAGGAAGAGCCAAATTAATGAAGACAGATGGAATGGGCAATCCACTAGCTGGCGCACGTTTTAGTTTATATAGCGTGAGTGAGTTAGGATTGATTGAACCAACCCCATTAAGAACAGATCTAGTATCTAATAACGCTGGAGAAGTATTAGTAGCTAATTTAGCCCCTGGTAATTATCGATTAATAGAAACAGAAGCACCGAAAGGATTTATGTTAGATGACACACCGATGCCGTTTACGATTTCATCAGTAGCATCAGGTGAACCTGAAGAAGTATTGATTGGAATGTTTAAAAATCAAGCGGTCATACCTGTTAATGAAGAAGTCAAAGGTAGACCGATGGCTTCTAAAAAATCTGTGATGGATGATCAAGTAGTTAATGGTGAAATGACAACAGAAGACGAAATGATTTCGTCTAAAGTGATAATAGAAGATAGTGTCACACCATTAAATTCATTCACAAGTTTCCATAATCAATTAGTACCTGAATTAAAAGGCATTGATTATACAAAATCTTTACCTAAAACAAATGAACGTTCTATGAACGCCTTAATTGTATTAGGTTTGGGAGTTATCGCTATTACAAGTGGCGTATCAATCTATCGTTATAAACGATAGATTGATTCACCACTCAGTGGTGAACAAGATACAAATAAAAAACCATAAGGGATTTTCTTAAATGAAAAGAATTCCCTTATGGTTTTTTTATGAATCTTCAAGCATAACTTTGGTAACGTGTGGATGATCCGCAAGGTGGTCGATAATATCAATGGCTTTAATATTTGGCGCACATTCGAGCTCTAATAGTAATTTGTAGACCTTTTGATGATCTTCTTGGCAAATATGATAGTTAACATTTCTAATTTCAATATTTTCTTTTTTTAGAAACGCAACGAGTTCATGTTTAACGGTGTCATCACCGGTATAATCAATTTCCAATATTTTTAATACGGGCACTCTGATGATACGTTCTAATACGGTTAAAACCAAAATAACAGCCATAAAGCCAATTAATGTGATAGCATAAAAACCTTCACCGGCAGCAATGCCTAAGCAAGCCACAGCCCATATTGAAGCAGCAGTGGTCAGTCCTTTGACGGATGTTTTATTTACCATAATTGTACCAGCACCTAGAAAACCAATACCACTAATTACCTGAGCAGTTAGTCGACCTTGGTTAAGGCTAAGAGAACCACTTAGACTGGGATTATTTTTGATATAGTCCACAGTTTCAAGGGCAATTTGTTCTTGGATAAGTGCAACGACACAAGCCCCAACTGCCACAAGGATATGTGTTCGCACGCCAGCCGGTCGATTTTTATATTCACGATCAAACCCGATGATTCCTGATAAAATAATAGCTAATAATAATCGTTTAGTAATTTCCAAATAATCCATAGTGACAAGCATTTTTTTGATCCTCTCTTAATTAATAGATGTAGTTATTATAACATCATAAAAAATAAAAAAACCAATTTAAGGTTCTAAAAAGAGCGCAACTATAATAGTTGCGCTCTTTTTAAAGGGTATTAAATAATCAAATGTAATGTTTAAGCGCACCAATAAATGCCTCTTCTGTTGAGACAACTAATCCGTTTAATTTAATCAATCCGATAGTGTAAAGATTCGCATAAGGGAATTGTGATTCTGCTACTTCTTGTAAGGCGGTGATTTTTTCTTGATTATCCGCCCCTTGTTGTCGGCTATCTGAAAATAAACCAATAATAGGAATGCCTGCTTGATAAGCAACGCCAATTTCTGAGGCAACGCCGACGTCAATGGTGGCACCGTCAAGTACGGCAATCATCACGTTACTTTTTAGTAACGCATCAGTGTCGTATTGGGCAATTTTCTTAGAATCAGCATATTGGCTTTTATCATTAATATCTCCTTGTTCTTGAGGCACATAGAAAGCTACGTCAGGATAATGTTGGCGTAATTGTTTAACTAAATAGTCATTGTATTGTCGCTCCATATTTGAAAAAAGGGGTGCTGCGTAATAAACAGATGTCGTCATAATATTTCACTCCTATTAAATTTTAGTATCATTTACTATTAAGCTACACCATTTCGTAATATATTGTAAAGTGTTTGTTACATTAAAACATCTAAATACTAGTATAATAGAGAGTACGAATAACACGTATGATAATGAAAGGTGTTGTATTATTTGAAGATTAAGAAAGTTACACTTGCGATTACGCTGATGTCATTATTGACAAGTAGTTTTTCTTTTACAGTGAATGCTGATACTATTTCAGACATTAAACAACAAGAAGAAGCAGCGCAAAGTAAAGCAGAACAGATTGATAACGATATTAATCAAACGCTAGCAGAAGTGAACGAGAAATATACGCTTTTAGCTAATTTAGATAAAAAAATTAAAAAGTCAGAAGCAACCATTAAAGAAACAGAAGTAAGCATTGAAAAAACAAAGGTTACGATTGAAAAACGTAAAGATACTGCAGCTAAACGTTTTCAAACGATGCAATTAAATGGTAGCCAATTAGATTCTTTTGGTGCTATTTTATCGGCTTCAAACGTTTCAGACTTTTTATCACGATTATATGCAATATCGGTGATTCAAGGGGCTGAAAATTCTAAAGTATCGGCTTTAATTTCTGAGCAAGAAAAATTAGAAAGTTTAGAAAAAACCTTAGCAGATACGCAGACAGAATTACAAGAGCAACAAGCTTCTGTGAAAACAGAAAAACAAGAATTGGATCAAAAGGTTTCAAGCTTACAAGCAACCTATGAAGAAAATAAAGAGTTGTTGACACAATTAGCAACAAAACGCGCAGCAGCTGAAGCTGTCAAAAAAGCGGAAGAAGAAGCCGCTAAAAAAGCAGCTGCCGAAGCAAAAGCTAAAGAAGAAGCAAAAAAAGCAGCAGCTAAGCAAGCCGAAGCAGAGGTCGCTAAAAAATCAACTGAAAGTAGTCGTGTCACTGAATCACAAAGCACGTCATCACAAGCGTCTAGTTCAGAGTCATCAAATGTTACAACGCAAGCGCCAAAAGAGCCAAGCAGTGACAAAGAGACATCAAATACGACAGACACCGCACCACAACAAGAATCATCAAAAGAACCAGAAGTATCAAAACCAGAACCTCAACCTGATCCAGAACCTCAACCAGAACCAGAAAAACCATCTGTTTCTCAAGGGATTGCTGGACAAGCAACCGCGTATTTGGCAACGGGTAATTTAACAGCAACAGGAACAGTACCAACTCCTGGTAGAACCATTGCAGTTGATCCAAGTACGATTCCATTAGGCTCACTGGTTCAAATCACTGTGCCAAGTATGCCGCAATATAATGGAGTTTACCGAGCTGAAGATACAGGTGGCGCTGTTCACGGGAATATTATTGATATCTTCTTCTCAAATGAGGCGGATGCCATTCATTTTGGACGTCGCGCTATTTATTTCACGGTTATGTAAGACATGATGGTGTGATAAAATCGTTTATTTTCAAGAATTAAGGAGCCATGACAAACTTTTGTCATGGCTCCTTTTTAATTTGACAGGTTGCTAAGTAATCGATAGACTGAAGATAATATGTATAAAAAGGAGATTAAATGATGATTAGACGAGCAACGTTATCGGATAGGGACCAAATCATTCCCTTGATTATGGTAATATTAAAAGATATGGAACTTCCTTTTTTAGATAAATATGGGGAACAAACGACGATCGAATTGTTGAAAAAAGGATTTGAAACGCAAGATTATCGTTATAGTTATCATCGCGCGATAGTCGCTGAAGAAGACAAAGAAGTCGTTGGGGTTGCTTTTGGTTACCGTGATATAGAAGAAAACTGTATTGATCGTCCGTTAGAAGCCTTTTTTGAAGCCTTTGGAATTGAATCTGAGGATAAATTATTTGTTGACTCTGAAGTAGGAAAGAATGAGTGGTATTTAGATACTATTTCTGTCAGAGATGATCAACGTGGTAAAGGGATTGGTTCCCAGCTGCTAGCCGCGTTACCTGATTTTTGTGATTATCCGGTGATTGGCTTGAATGTTGATTTACAAAATCCAAAAGCTGAAAAATTATATGAAAAAATGGGATTTAAAACTGTGGGTGAGATGACATTAAGTGGTCATTTATACCATCATATGCAAAAAAAGATTGGAACTAAGACAAATTAATGTCTTAGTTCCAATCTTTTTTGATAAAGGCATCCGCAGTATTAGTAGCTAATAATCATTTCATCTTCTTCGTTGATGACGCCTTTGATTTCAATCATCAATTTATGGGGTAAACAAATACTAACTTGTCCGGGCTTTTCAATCCAGCCAGTTTTAACGGCTATTTGATCTGGGCTATTGTCTTCACGTACACGAATACGTGTACCGTCTACTTCTATAATATTATATTGTTTATCAGTTGGATGATAAGTCTTCTCCTGATGAGGTGTATCTTTTGATAAGGTAAAGCGATCGACTTCCTTGCCGTTAATAGTAATAATGGCTTCAGTTTGTCCGTCTGTATAATCTTTGTCGTTCGTTGTATAAGCAAAGACCACCATTGGGACAAAAGACAGAATAATTAATAGTCCGATTATAATTCCATCCATGTAACGATATTGTTTTTTTAATTCATTCCATAGTGACATGTTGTTTCCTCCTTTGTCCCAATACTTATTTATTTATTATACCTCAAAATCCACAAAAAAATAATGAAAGATGGAAAATGTTAATTAAAGTTTGTGAAAAAACAGTCAAGCATATTCATTTACATTCCTTTTTTTCTATTTTATCATGGCAAATGATATGGTTAAAAAGGAAGGAAGCGTTGTATGAATTATCAAGTATTGTTGTACTACCAATATGTTACAATTGAAAACCCAGAAGAATTTGCAAAGCAACATTTAGAGTTATGTAAATCATTAAATTTAAAAGGTCGTATTTTGGTCGCAGGTGAAGGAATTAACGGAACAGTCTCTGGTTTAGTGGCTGATACTGAGAAGTATATGGAATTAATGCATGCAGATCCTCGCTTTAAAGAAACGTTATTTAAAGTTGATCCAGCCGAACAACATGCATTCAAAAAAATGCACGTTCGTCCTCGTGAAGAAATCGTTTCATTAAAACTTGAAGACGATGTGAACCCCCATGAATTAACAGGGGCATATTTATCTCCTCAAGAATTCCGTGAGGCTATTTTAGATGAGAATACGGTTGTTATTGATGCACGAAATGATTATGAATATGATTTAGGTCATTTCCGTGGTGCTGTTCGTCCGGATATTCGTAACTTTAGAGACTTACCTCAATGGATTCGTGATAACAAAGAACAATTCATGGATAAACGTGTGGTAACGTATTGTACAGGTGGTATTCGTTGTGAGAAATTCTCAGGTTGGTTAGTTCGCGAAGGATTCAAAGATGTTGGTCAATTAAAAGATGGTATTGTGACATATGGTCGTGATCCAGAAGTTCAAGGTGATTTATGGGATGGCGCGATGTACGTGTTTGATGAGCGTATTTCGGTACCAGTTAACCGTGTAAGTCCAACCATTATCGCAAAAGATTGGTTCGACGGAGAGCCATGTGAGCGCTACGTGAACTGCGCAAATCCAGCATGTAACCGCCAAATCATTACATCAGAAGAAAATGAAGATAAATACGTACGTGGTTGTTGTGAAGAGTGTCGTAACCACCCACGTAACCGTTACGTAAAAGAAAATAACTTAACAACTGAAGAATGGGCAGCTCGCTTAGCAGCAATCGGCGAAAGCTTACGTCCTGAAACAGTCGCTTAATTTTAAAACAATCAAAAAAGCATTCGATCGTGTCGATTAGGACGATTGAATGCTTTTTTGCGAGAGAAAATAACAATAAACAGTTTTTGTTTCTTATGAAGCGATCAGAAGGCGAAATAAAAAGAGGCAATCTTTCATCAAATAAGTCTAAACAGAACAAATGTTTGACATTTACTCAGATTACACGTAAAATTATTTGTCACGAATGAACTAGGAGGAGTTTTAATTTGAAAAATAACGAATGGCAACTAGAACAAGATTACTTAGATTTTGTTTATGGAAAACTGTTGGAAACTCAAAAACAAGTTATATCAGAATCAGATGAAACAAACGAAAATTCAAAAGATTTCATTAAACGTTTATCAGATGACTTACGTTTTAATAACGACTCTGTTGCAGATAATTTTGAATCATTAATTGAAGTTGAACAAAAAAATCAAGAATTGGCTCAACTTAACTATAAACGTGGTTGGTTAGAACGACAAAAAAATAATATTGCGCAATTATTAGAAGTACCTTACTTTGCGAAGTTAGACGTCCAGTATCCAGAAGAAACGGAAGTAGAACAGTTTTATATTGGAGTGGCGGGCTTCACAGATGAGGAGCACGAACAATATATTTATGATTGGCGTTCACCGATTGCAAATTTATATTATGCTAATAATATAGGAACTACTAGTTATGAAGCACCCATGGGAGAAGTAGCAGTAGATTTAAAAAATCGTCGTCAGATGAAAGTAGAACGTAATAAATTAATTGATTTCTTCGATACGACTACCGCGATTGAAGACCCGATGTTATTACAAGTGTTAAATGAAGAATCAAGTGCAAAGCTACAAGATATTACCAGTACGATTCAAAAGGAACAAAATGAAATCATTCGTGATACAAAGAGTGATGTCTTATTAGTCGAAGGAATTGCCGGAAGTGGGAAAACTTCGACCATCTTACAACGTATCGCCTTTTTACTTTATCGTTTCCGTGATGATTTATTACCGGAGCAAGTGTTATTATTATCACCAAACCCAATGTTTAGTAAGTATATTGAAGAAGTTTTACCAAGTTTAGGTGAGAAAAACCCACGCCAGATGACGTATCGTGATTTAATCAAAAATCAAGGACGTACATTAAATATTGAAAATATGGAAGAACAACTACAAAGCCATAAACGTACCAATAGTCTAGAAAACATGAAAAAGATCGAAGCACATGTGGCGGCTTTATCAGTTGAAGATTTGGTGTTCAAAGATTTAATGCGTGAAAATGATGTAGTTTTATCTAAACGTTGGATGAAAGAAATGTTGATGGCATTGCCAGAAGAAACTGCTATGTATCGTAAACTGGAATACTTACGTGAACAACTAAGTGAGTACGTACAAACATATATCGCAGAAGAAAGTCGTAAACCTTACTGGCGTGATGAAGTCCAAAATATGTCTAATGAAGAATACAAAATGTTATTCCCTAAAGGTATGAAAGGGAATGAAGATGATAATATAGAAAAAATTGCGTTTAAAGTGTTAACCAAACGTTTCCAAAAAGTCCGTGGTCGTATTAATCGTTATGAATGGTTAGATGTTGAATCGCATTATGAACGTGCAACGGGTGAGTTTTTAGAAGCGCCGTTATCACTTGATCAAGCCACAGAGTATGCGTATTTAAGCCACTTATTGTTACGTAAACGAGATGAGCGTCGTGTGAAATATATGATCATTGATGAAGTCCAAGATTATAGTGAAGCCCAACTGTATTATTTATCACAATTGTTCCATCAAGCGAACTTTACTTTGGTAGGGGATGGGTTACAGTCAATTTTCCGTCAAGGAACACAATTCAATCGGATTCAAGAAATTTTTGAAGCAACGGGTCATAATGTGACATTACGTGAGCTAAAAAAATCTTACCGTTCAAGTGGTCCAATTAGTCACTTTATGAAGCATTTAGCAGGTGGAGAGGCAAGTGGGATTGAAGTAATCGATCGTCCAGGGAAAGAGCCTGTTCAACAAGGATTTGAAAATGAAGCAGCTTACATAGCGTATTTAGATGAGATGGTGGCTAGCCGTCAAGCAAATTATCGTCAAGTTATCTTGACCAAAGACAGTGAAGAAGCTATTAAATTATCGCGAGCGTTAGCTGATAAAAATGAAAGTCGTTTAGTGGCTGATGGTGAAAGCATGAGTTTTTCTACTAAAACATTAATTATGCCCGTTCATTTGGCTAAAGGCTTAGAGTTTGACCGTGTCATTGTTCATGATGTGTCAGCGACACATTATCAGACACAACGTGACTTAAATATTTTATACACAGCAAGCTCTCGTGCAATGCATGAATTGTACTTACCATATATTAAAGAGCCCTCAACATTCCTTGTGTAGAATTATTTTTAAGTTGAAGCGAAATAGGGTATAATGGTTAGGAAAGCCTTGTTAAAGAAGGAGGTTCTATTAATGAAAAAGATTCTAGTAGTCGATGATGAAAAACCGATTTCGGATATTGTGAAGTTTAATTTAACAAAAGAAGGATATGAGGTTTACACCGCTTACGATGGAGAAGAAGCTCTTGAGCGTGTAGAAGAAGTTGAGCCAGATTTAATCTTGCTTGATTTAATGCTACCCAAAAAAGATGGGCTAGAAGTATGCCGTGAAGTACGTAAAAATCATGACATGCCAATCATTATGGTAACAGCAAAAGATTCAGAAATTGATAAGGTCTTGGGGTTAGAACTAGGAGCGGATGATTATGTGACAAAGCCGTTTTCTAATCGTGAATTAGCTGCGCGTGTGAAGGCCAATCTACGTCGTCAAGGTACAACAAGTGCTAAGGAAGAAGAAGACGAATCCAATGAATTAGAAATTGGTGATTTAACCATCCATCCAGAAGCATACATGGTGTCTAAACGTGGTGAAAAAATTGAATTAACACATCGTGAATTCGAATTACTACATTATTTGGCTAAACATATTGGTCAAGTGATGACCCGTGAGCACTTGTTACAAACAGTATGGGGTTATGATTACTTTGGTGACGTTCGTACAGTTGATGTAACGGTTCGTCGTTTACGTGAAAAAATTGAAGATAGTCCCAGTCATCCAACGTGGTTAATTACACGTCGAGGCGTCGGCTATTATTTAAGAAATCCAGAACAAGACTAGGAGTTAAGAAATGGAAAAAAAGATTAATTTTTTCCAGTCTGTTCATTTTAAGATAGCTTTGGTGTTTGTCTTGCTGTTACTTGTATCAGTAGAAATCATCGGAGCTATTTTTATTCGTGAATTAGAACAAACCACCATTACGAACTTCAAAACAAATGTGGATGTTCAAGTGGAGCAATTAGCTGCTAATTTGAGCAGTGAATTATCCTCTGAAGAAGATGACGATGTTAATTTGAAACGTTTGGTGAATGATTTTGTTCAGAACGATATCTTAGAAGTTCGTGTCATAGATGAAAAAGGGATTGTTCGCGCAACTAGCGAAATTACGGATCAAAATGACGTTGGAAAAAAGAATGATTATGGTAGTTTAACGAATGTAAATGAGCAAGGAATTGAACAAAAAGATGCGGTCACAGGCAAACGTGTCTATCGTAAAAATCAGCAAATTTACTCACCTTCAGGAACGACCGTTATGGGAGCTGTCTATGTAAAAAGTGATTTAGAAGCAAAGTACAAAGAAATCAGCAACATTACCTTGATTTTCTTTACTGCGTCAATGATTGCAATGGGCATTTCAGTGACGATTGCCATATTAGTCGCAAGAGGCATTACTAAACCAATTGGCGAGATGCAACAACAAGCCAAACGTATCGCTAATGGTGATTACTCGGTGAAAGTAGATGTTTACGGGCGAGACGAATTAGGCTTATTAGGAGAAACCTTTAATGAATTGTCTGATCACGTCAAAGAAGCCCATGAAACATTAGAGTCTGAACGTCACCGATTGGATGGGGTGCTATCCCATATGACCGATGGGGTGGTCGCTACTGACCGACGTGGTAAAGTAATTATTATTAACGAAATGGCACAGTTATTATTAGACACCACGCCTGAGGAAGCATTAACTAAAAATATCGTTGATTTACTTGGCATTGATCCAAGTTATACATTCCGTCAATTGGTTGAAGAAGAAAATGAACGTTTGATTGATATCATAGACGATAAAGACGAACATACGATATTGAATGCCGATTTTGCGATGATTCGCCGTGAATCAGGCTTTATAAGTGGATTAGTATGTGTGTTACATGACGTCACCGATCAAGAAAAGAGTGAGCGTGAACGTCGTGAATTTGTATCGAACGTGTCTCATGAATTACGCACCCCTTTAACGAGTATGAGAAGTTACTTAGAAGCGCTATCTGATGGCGCTTGGCAAAGTAAAGAGTTAGCACCTAAGTTTATTAATGTTAGTTTAGAAGAAACCGACCGTATGATTCGAATGATCACTGATTTACTAGAATTATCACGGATGGATAATAAAAAACTTGTTTTACAAAAAGAATTAATTAATTTAAATGAAATGTTTAGGTTTGTCATTGAACGTTTTGAGATGATGATGATGAGTCAGAACCTTAATTATACGATCAAGCGTGAATTTACAGGGCGTACGATTTGGGTCGAAGCTGATTCAGATAAGCTAATTCAAGTGTTTGATAATATTATGAATAATGCCATCAAATATTCACCAGATGGCGGACAAATTACGTGTAGTCTATTAGAAACACATAATAATGTGATCATCAGCATTTCAGATCAAGGAATGGGAATTCCACGCCGTGATTTACGCCGTGTATTTGACCGCTTCTTCCGAGTAGATAAAGCCCGTTCACGCGCAATGGGCGGATCAGGTCTAGGATTAGCGATTTCAAAAGAAGTTATTCAAAGCCATGGTGGAACCATCTGGGTAGAAAGTGAAGAAGGTAAAGGTTCCACATTCTTCATTTCATTACCATATGTACCGATGGAGGAGGAAGATTTATGGGATTAAACTGGTCATATAAACTTGTTCGTATTTTGTTAGTGGCAATGATAGGTCTTAGTATTTTTCTGTCGAGTTTAATCTGGGCACAATCAAGTCGCACGTCGGTAGGAAATTATACTGACAATGTCACGGCAACCATCAAAGCTTTTGATCCTAGAGAGGTCTTTGTTCCAGTGAGGTTAGTTCGTCACTTACCAGATGATGAATTACTTTATACAAATCGTGAGAGCATCATGCAAAAAGCAACAGAAGAATTAAGTAAGCTAGACTATGATCTTCTTAAACAAGAACCCATCAACGGAATAGAAGACTATCAAGCGTTTCTTTCTAGAAAAGGAACCATTGAGCTGATGTTTTCAGATAAATTATTGTTACATTATTTTCTTTCTGTTTTTGATTTTAAATTAGCAGCAGATAACACAATCATGTTTAATCGTTTGATATTAGACTATCAACATCAGCGTGTCTCTTTTTTGAATGATGAAGATAGTAGTATTTGGACGACATCGTATAAAGGGAGTCTGGCTGGCTTTCGCGATTTGATTTTAGATGAACATACGGATTATTTTGAAGTAGAAAGTAAAAATAATTACAATGATCGTGTGTTTTATAACATTACATCAGATATTAAGTTAAAAAAATATAGTTACATCTTAGAAACTCAAGCTTACTCCGTTTTTTTCAAATTTATTGTTTGATCCAGGACAAGATGTTATTCCTTCTGATGATGCGAGTAAGAATTTATATTTTTCAACGTCAAATGGTCAGTCATTAGCGATTGAAAATCAGACGGGTGTTATCAAATTTGAAGATCCTAAGGAGACAGTAGCGGATGACAAGATAGATAAACCTACTGAAGGGGTTTATGATCGAACGTTTCATTACTTGAATAAACTAGGAAAAGTAATTGGAACGGTGCATTATTTTGAAACAAATGATACTCAAGTTGTTTACCGACAATATGTAGAAGGTTATCCTATTTTTAGTGATTTTGATCGTGGACGCGTCATTATAACTGAAAACACCCAACATACGGTCATGCAGATGAATCAAAATGCGATTCAAGTGCCGATTCCTCTAGATGAAGAGGTGGACGTACCGAAACCGTCTGAAGTAATCGAACAATTGCAATTAGCAGGTGTTAACTTTGAATGGATTTCAGGTATGCAAATTGGTTACACATGGTTGAACGAACAAGCACAAGATAAACAAATTGTTAATCTAACGCCTGAATGGTATATCAAGTATAAAGGCGCTTGGGAGACGGTAGAAACCGTCATTCAATTAGGTGAAAAGGAGGAGATTATTAATGGATTTTAAACGTGTATCCATTATTTTTCTAATTACCTTTTTCGTGTTAAATATTTTCTTAGGGACAACCTATATTCAAGGGAAACGTAGTCAAAAGTTAAGTGATCTAGGAGATTTAGCGCAAATAGAAGAACGCTTAGCCGAGGAAAATATTAAATATAGTGGCACACTGTCAACCAAATCAAAAGAAGCTTATTATTTAAGCGGTATCTCTTCTGATTTGGCTGCTTTAGCCGTAAAAGAAATCTCATCTGTTATAGAAAATGATCCAGAAGGTAAGAGTATTACGAGAGATTTAAGCACAGTCGAACACTTATCTTTTTCAGATGAGGATTTAATTGAGAGAACCAGCCGATTTTTGAAATCAGACAATGGTATTGCATTTGGAGAAGATTATACGTATCGTAAGAAATTAACAGGTAAGACGCCAGCGCTCTACTTTACGCAAGAGTATCAAGGGATTCCTTTTTACGATGATGGTGGTGCAGTAACCGTTAATTACGAAAAAATCAAAAGTCCTACTCCAACGTATCAGCTAAGTAGTTTAACACAAACACATATTGCTAACATTGAACAATTACGTGAAAAACAAACGGTTATTAGTGAGCAAGAAGCTATCGCAACCCTTTACGTTAACAGCAAACTACCTGAGCGTAGTAAAATTGGCGAACGAGTGCTAGCATATACACATATTTTTTCTGTTGATGAGAAAAATATTTATTTGCCTGTTTGGTTTGTGTGGGTCAATACAGGAACAGACAAAGTACAAATAGAAAAGGTTAATGCTTTTTCTAACACAATTATTACAACAAATGTCTCCGATGTGACGGCAAATTAAGAATGTAGGAAGCAGGTTTTAACAATTGAGTGAAGAAACAGGGATGTACGTCAGTGTCTTAGCCAGTGGTAGTACCGGTAATTGTGTGTATGTAGAAACACCGGAAAAGAAAATGATTGTCGATGCTGGTTTAAGTGGAAAAAAAATTACCAGTTTGCTGGCGGAAATTGATCGTACACCAGACGAATTAGATGCTATTTTTGTGACGCATGAACATACGGATCATATTAAGGGTGTGGGAATTCTTTCACGTAAGTATGGGATTGATATTTATGCTAACGAACTAACGTGGCAAGCGATGGCAAAAAATATTGGAAACATCGCACTAGATCATCGTCATTTATTTGAAATGGGAAAAACATTAACGTTTGGAGATATTGATGTTGAAAGTTTTGGTGTGTCGCATGATGCGGCTGCCCCGCAATTTTATCAATTCCATCGCAATAATAAAGCATTTGCTGTCTTAACGGATACTGGCTATTGTAGCGATCGTATCAAAGGAACAATAAAAAATGCGGATGCTTATGTGATTGAAAGCAATCATGATGTAGAGATGTTACGGATGGGAAACTATCCGTGGCATTTGAAACAGCGTATTCTAGGTGATAAAGGTCATTTGTCAAATGAAGATGGGGCATTAGTTATGACAGAGTTAATCGGTGATAAAACCAAGAAATTATTTTTAGGGCATTTAAGCCGTGAAAACAATATCAAAGAATTAGCTCATATGACGATGAATCATACCCTTCAAGTTCATGACATTGATACCATTAAAAAAGTCCAATTATATGATACTGATCCAGATTACGCGACAGCTTTATTCGCCATTTAATCATATGCCAAAAAGCACTAGCAATTGCTAGTGCTTTTTGTGTGTTTGTGTCATAATAGCGCTAAACCATTTTTATTAGGAGGGGATAGTATGTCAATACCACCAGTGAAGAGCATGGCGTTACATTTAGCAGAACATCGCTTTATGGAGACAGAGCGTCTATTGTTACGTCCAGTAGATTTAATAGATGCGGCGTCTATGTATGACTATGCAAGTGACGAAGAGGTTAGTCAGTTTGTATTTCCAACTCATCAATCAATTCAAGAAACCCAACAGGCAATTGCCGAATTTTTTATCAATAACAGCTTAGGTAAATATGCGATTGTCTTGAAGGAAACCCAACAAATGATTGGGACGATTGATTTGCAAAATATTGACGAAAAAAATCGTAAAGCAGAAATTGGTTATACGTTGTCAAAAAACTATTGGGGACAAGGACTAGTGCCTGAAGCTGCCAAACAACTACTGTGGTTAGCCTTTTGTCAGCTAAAGTTGAATGTTGTTAGTGCTATTCATGATATAGATAATCCAAACTCCGGTCGTGTGATGGAAAAAATTGGCATGCAGCCAGTTGGCATTTTTCCAAATTACATGATTCATAAAGGAAAAAATGTGACAGTAGCTATTTATTGCTTAACGATAGATGATTATCACGCGTTAAAATAAACATAACCCCCAGTAAGGCTTAAGCTAAGCTTTGCTGGGGGTTATGTTTATTTCATTAATGTTAGGATAACTAGTGGAATACTTAACGCAATAAAGCCTATCACGCTCATTCCAATAAGTTTAGCGCTAAAAGATTGCCATTTAAATGTTTTGACTGCCAAAAGTGTCATTAAAACAGAAAACATATAGCAAAAGAATAACGTGATAAAACGTTCAATGGTCATAATAAGTCCTCCTTGAGCGATTATTAGAGCGTTTGTAGCCAATCAATCATTAGTTGAGACGTAAGTTCTAATTGTTTATCCGCAGAAAGAGAGGCGTCATTATCACCATCTTGTTCACCATAACGACCGAATTGACCATGGTTGCCGCCTTCAAGAACTTCATAGTGGGTATTGGAAGGTAGAAAGTCACGGGCGTTTTCGTAATTAGTTAAGTTTAGTACGCCGTCTTGGCTACCTTTGATAGATAGGACGGGTAAGTCTTTTGTTTTTAATTCGCCTTTTTCATCGGGATAACTAGCGAGGAAGAAGACGCCTTTTAATTGCTTATTAGGTGTCGCATTGGCGTAGCGACTTGCCATCGTACCACCTAAAGAATGCCCACCAATGACAACGTCTGTTAATGTGTAAGCATTAATAATGTCATCGGCTTTATTAGCGTTTGTAACGGCTAAATTTAACGGCATTTTGGCAATATAGACAGGATACCCTTGTTTGGCAAGCGCAATAGCAAATGGCACATAACTATCAGGCTTCACTAAACCGCCGGGATAGTAAATGACAGCAGGAGTTGTTACTTGTTTTTTAGTGGGTGTTACTACCCAAGCAAGTTTATCTTCTTGCACGTTCACTGAGTCCTGATTGTCCTTAATCATGGTGGCAACAGATGGATCAGCGGAATAAGTGGACATATTTAAGTAAAGTGCCGATCCGGCAACAATTAGTACGAGTAAGCTAATAATAATAGTGATAACTTTTTTCATCTAAATTAGGCCTCACTTAGAGGACTAAACAGGTAGGCAGTGACTAATTGCTCTGTTGCGTCAATAGATTCTTGGTGCGTACGTTCAAAAGCGTGACTTGCTTCAATTCCGGCACCTAGTAAGCCGTGACGGACATCAGCTCCCGCACGCATAGCCGCCGAAGCATCACTACCATAGAATGGATAAATATCTAATTGATAGCCAATGTCATCTTGTTTGCACAAGTTAACGAGATGGTTTCGTAAGCCTAAGTGATAAGGGCCACTGCCATCTTTAACACAAATAGAGACGGTGTATTCATCGGTTTGTTGATCATCACCCATTGCCCCCATATCAACGGCTAAGTATTCAACGACTTTGTCAGAAATATTTGAGTTTCCACCATAACCGATTTCTTCATTGTTTGAGATGAAGAAGGTAGTAGTATAAGGTAAGTCCTCATCAGCATCAACTAATTTTTCAAGGAATTTAATTAAAATAGCAACACTGACTTTATCATCTAAGTGACGAGATTTAATAAAACCACTTGGTGTGATTTCAGTACGTGGATCAAAACTAATGAAATCACCAACTTCAATGCCTAGAGCGCGTGTTTCATCGGCAGTCGTCACTTTTGCGTCAATACGCACTTCCATATTGGCTTGATTACGTTCAGCAGTTCCAGCGTCTGCGTATACATGGACGCTTGTTTGGTGCATCAAAATAGTTCCGGTATAGGTTTGGCCATTTTGTGTATGAATCGTACAATATTCTCCTTCGATAGAGTTATAACGGAAGCCACCGATTAAGTCTAATTTTAAGCGTCCGTTTGGTTTGATGGCACGAACCATTGCGCCTAATGTATCAACATGAGCTGTAATAAATCGTTCTTGTTCAGTATTTTTTCCAGGAACGGTCACGATTAAGCTTCCTTTACGATTGAGTGTCGGTTTGTAACCTAAATGGATTAAACGTTCGTTTAGATAGTGAATGATTTCTTTGGTATTCCCAGTAGGTGAGGGGATATTGGTTAATTTTTCTACTAATTGAATGGTATTTTCAGTCATAATATCATCTTCTTTCTAAAGTTAGTACCTTTATGATAACAAAGAAATCGCCAATTGATGAATGAAATGATAAAAAATTTGTTTTATTTTTATAATTTTTTTCGAAACATTTAAGCTGGAGTTAAATCATAAACAAAAGATTGCATTCATTTATAAATACGATTACAATTTAGTAAGTATAGACATTTAGAAAGTTGGGTGTAGATGGACGTTCAAAAACAGAACTATGACCAGTTAAACGAAGAGTCACAGAAGAAGATGCTTCGCGGCTCTGCTTGGATGACAGTAGGAAGTTTTGCGTCTCGATTACTAGGAGCGATTTATATCATTCCGTGGTATTTATGGATGGGACAACAAGCAGAATTAGCCAATAATTTATTTACAAAAGGATACAATATTTACGCATTATTCTTAATGGTTTCAACAGCAGGGATACCAGGCGCGATTGCTAAACAAATCTCGAAATACAACTCATTGAATGAATACAATGTGAGTAAAGAATTGTTTAAGCGGACGTTAATGGTTATGGGGATGTTAGGTGTGGTTTCCTCAGCCTTTATGTTCTTTGGATCACCTCTTTTAGCAAGTCTTTCGGGTGGTAATAAGGATTTAATTCCTGTCATGAAGTCATTGAGCGTGGCGGTGTTGATTTTCCCAATCATGAGTGCGTTCCGTGGCTTTTTCCAAGGGAATCAAGACATGATGCCGTCTGCAATATCGCAAGTTGTTGAACAAATTGCACGTGTGGCATACATTCTGGTGACAGCCTATGTCATTATGAAAATAGGCTCAGGTGATTATGTTAGTGCCGTAACACATGCAACGCTAGCAGCCTTTGTTGGGTCACTATTTGCGTTGTTGTTACTATTGTGGTTTTACAAGAAATATATGCCACGTTTGGCAGAATTAGAAGCCAATAGTCGTAATGAAATTGAAATTAAACCTAATCAATTAATCAAAGAAATCGTGATGGAAGCTATTCCGTTTATCTTTATCGGATCAGCGATTACTATTTTTAAATTAATTGACCAGATGACGTTTGAACGTTTCTTGGGAAGTTATACGAATTATACAACAGAGCAAGTAGAAAAATTATTTACGTTATTTAGTGGTAACCCGGACAAGCTAACGATGATTACAATTTCGATTGCTACGTCACTTGCAGTAGCAGGTTTACCTTTAATTACCGAACTGTATACGAAGAAGAAATTTAAAGAATTAGCTAAACAATTAAGTGATAATATTCAACTATTTTTCTTTGTCATGATTCCCTCAACATTTGGTATGATCTTATTATCAGATGAGTTGAACACGGTGTTCTATCGCACAGATGATTTAGGCGCGTCGTTATTAAGACAAGCAACGTATGTCGGGGTGATTTTAGGGTTTTATATTTTATCATCTTCCATTCTTCAAGGAATTTATGGTAATAATAAAGCGATTCGCTTCTTAGTAGTGGGTCTACTGGTCAAATTAATTTGTCAATTCCCATTCATTTATTACTTAGAATCATATGGTCCTAACTTAGCGACAGCGGTAGGTTTTTTAGTAGCGAGTGGACTGACGATTTACGAGATTTATAAAATGACGCATTTTGCCGTTGGTTTGACGTTTAGAAGGACCTTGTTGATTTCGATTTTATCATTGGTGATGTTACTAGGTGCTTATCTAGTTCAACAATTACTTTATCTTTTCATATCACCAACAACTAAAGGACAAGCGTTTATTATTGTCGCTGTTGTAGGGGCTGTAGGTGGCGCGATTTATACCTACTTAGTATTAAAACTACGCTTAGCCGACAAGTTATTAGGCAGTCGTATGAGTGGATTGAGAAGAAAATTAAATATTAGATAACCTTAAAGGGAGCGTGCACTAGTGGCAAGGCTCCTTTTTTTTAGTCATAAATTCATGCTATTATACTAATAAGAAGAGATAGAGAGAATAGAGGGACAACATGAAAATAAGACTCGATAAAATGCTTAGCCATCTAGGTTATGGCAGTCGTAAAGAAGTAAAAAACTTATTGAAAAAACAAGAATTATTAGTCAATGGACAACGCGTGAAAGATGGGAAAGCGAGCATTGAAACAACCTCTGATCAGGTGACGCTAGCTGGAGAGGTGTTGGTATATGAAGCATTCGTCTATTATATGCTTCACAAACCTAAAGGCGTTATTTCAGCAACAGAAGACGCTCGTGAACGAACAGTCATCGATTTGTTGCGACCAGAAGATTTAAGAGCAGGTATTTTTCCAGTGGGGCGATTAGATAAGGATACTACGGGGTTCTTGCTGTTAACCAATGATGGTAGCTTGGCGCATGATTTGTTATCACCAAAGAAAAAAGTACCGAAACGTTATTTAGCAACAGTTGACGGTCTTGTCACATCAAAAGATCAAGCATTGTTTGCAGAAGGTTTCGAAATTGATGGCCAAGAATGGGTGAAGCCAAGTCAGCTAGAGATTTTATCAGTAGACACGTCTCGTCAGCAGTCCCATATTGCATTAACGATTGTGGAAGGGAAATTCCATCAAGTCAAACGTATGATGAAAACAGTCGGCAAAACAGTTATCGAATTGCATCGTGAATCAATGGGAGGCTTGACATTAGATCAAAATCTTAAACGCGGAGATTATCGTCAGCTAACCGAAAAAGAACTCGCCTTTCTAAAAGAAAAAGCAAATTAATTGCAATATACCTTACCGGGGTATATGATTGATCCATAAAATAAAATATTAAGGAGAATGACGATGTTTTTTTTCGATAAAACCCCAAGTGTTTCAGGAGAAACATTATTAAATAAATTAAAAGGAAAGCCTGTTATCATTGATATTAGACAAGCAGATGCTTTCAATCAAGGTCATATTCCAGGTGCAAAAAATTTAAGTGCCGATCAAGCCGTTCAACAAACATTTAAAGAAGGTCAGGAAGTCTTTGTGGTTTGTTATGCAGGAATGAGTAGTCAATCAGTGGTAAAAAAATTAAACAAACAAGGTGTCGATGCGTATAGTGTTACTGGCGGAATGGGTGCTTGGAAAGGGCCGATGAAGGGTGGTAAATAAGAAATGAAAGTAGTTATTGTTGGTGGTGTTGCAGGTGGTATGTCCGCTGCGACGCGTCTAAGACGTTTAGATGAAACAGCTGAGATTATCGTGCTAGATAAAGGCGATTATGTCTCATTTGCTAATTGTGGCTTACCTTACTATGTCTCTGGAGAAATTTCAGAACGTTCAGATTTATTACTTAATACCCCGGAAGGTTTAAAAGCGCGCTTCAATTTGGATGTTCGCGTGAATAACGAAGTGATAGCGATTAACCGTGATGCACGTACGGTAACAGTGAAGACACCGACAGGCGAGTATGAAGAAAGCTATGACAAACTATTATTGTCACCAGGTTCATCACCTGTCGTGCCCACGATTGCAGGTTATCAAGAGGCACGTAATGTCTTTACATTAAGAAATGTTGAAAATCTCGATGCCTTGATGAACTATCTCGATCATCATCAGCCTAAAAACGCGGTGGTAGTTGGAGCTGGTTTTATCGGATTAGAGATGGTTGAAAACTTGAAACTAAAAGGCCTTGACGTGACATTAATTGAAAAATCACCACACGTTTTACCGCCACTTGATGAAGAGATGGCTGCCTATGTGTCACAAGAATTAGTGAAGCAAGGTGTTGATGTCCGTGTGAATACATCAGTTGTCGAAATATTAAATGACGGTCAGGCGGTTCGATTGGAAGATGGGACAGTCTTAGCGTCTGATGTGATTATTATGTCAGTGGGTGTTAAACCAGCGACGGATATTGCGAAAAAAGCTGGTTTAGCTTTGGGTATGCGTGAAGGCATATTAGTAAATGATACGTACCAAACGAGTGATGAGCATATCTATGCAGTAGGTGATGCGATTATTGTGAATAACCAGTTAACAAATGAAGAAGCGCTGATTTCCTTAGCGTCACCAGCAAATCGTCAAGGGCGTCAAGTAGCAGATGTTTTAGCGGGGAAAGCACGTCAAAATAAAGGTAGCATTGGGACGGCGATTGTACGTGTCTTTGACCTTAGTGCTGCGTCAACTGGCTTAACAGAACGCCAAGTTAAAGCTAGTGGCAAACCCTATCATGTGGTGCACACAAGAGGAAATGATCACGCCGGTTATTACCCTGGTGCGACGGCTATCACATTGAAGTTAATCTTCAACCCTGAAACAGGTGAACTGTACGGTGCCCAAGGTGTGGGTGCTAAAGGTGTAGATAAGCGCTTGGATGTCTTAGCCACAGCGATTAAAGCCGGATTGACAGTAGAAGATTTACCAGAATTAGAACTGACTTACGCACCGCCATTTGGTGTTGCCAAAGACCCAGTCAACATGCTAGGGTATGTCGCGTTAAATGTAATGGAAGGTTTAACCGAAACGGTTCAATGGCATGAAGTCCCTGAAAAGCTAGCAACAGGTATGGTATTATTAGATGTAAGAAATGAAGGCGAATTGAGTAAAGGTAGATTTCCAAACAGTCTTAACATTCCACTAAACCAATTGCGTGAGCGCTTGGATGAGTTAGACAAGCAGACAACGTATATCGTGAGCTGTGCTAGTGGACAACGTAGTTACTTAGCAGAACGTCTACTAAAACAACATGGCGTGAAGGTTAAGAACTTAGATGGTTCATTTTTCCTTTATTCAACAGTTCGTCCAGAAGAATTAATTTAAGAAAGAAGGTTAGCCATGAAGTGCGATGAAAAAATCATGAACCGAATGAAACGTGCCGAAGGTCAAATGCGTGGGATTCAAAAGATGATGGAAGAAGGCAAAGAATGTTACGACATTATGATTCAATTGTCAGCGGTTCGTTCGAGTATTGAAAGTGTCATGGGCATTATGGTTGCCGAAAACATGAAAGATTGTTTTGAACACCCGCTTGACGACAAAGAGTTACAAAGCGAAAAAATTGAGCAAGCGATGAAGATGATTAAAAAATTATAAGCAACAGCCGATATACCTCTCAAAAATGGGATGCACTCACTATTTTTGAGGGGATTTTTTGTGTAGAATAGCATTTATTCTTCCTGATTTATAGTATAATCAAGCCAACTAGGAGGTGAACGAATGGCCAAAAAGAAACTAATCGGTTGTCTAGTGTTGGTGATGTTATTAGTAGGTGGCGATTTCTTTTTTGCTCATAATGCGAGTAGATACGAAGAGCCGGTATTTAAAATCGAAAAAGTAAGGGAACTATCGAAGACGCCTACAATGTTTGAACAGACATTGACCGGACATTTATTAAATAAACAGAAGCAACCTTTGCAACTTACACATACGTATTACTATTCTGAAGCAGATAGTGTGAAGTTAAACGTAGGTGATGTGGTATTTTTAGAAGATAATTTGCAAGCGGTGAGTCAAGTGAAGCGTGATCGTCAAACCTTTCGTTTGATTGGTTGTTTTTTATTAGTCTTGTATCTTTTTTCTAGTGCACAATTTGCGCGTAATATTGCAATTATTGTACTAAATACAGTGGCGTTTGTATTGATTGCAAAGTATATGAGCCAAAAGGGTGGTTCGTTGATTGGTGCCATGGTGT
This sequence comes from Vagococcus xieshaowenii, assembly GCF_004792515.1. Taxonomy (NCBI): domain Bacteria; kingdom Bacillati; phylum Bacillota; class Bacilli; order Lactobacillales; family Enterococcaceae; genus Vagococcus; species Vagococcus xieshaowenii. The sequence goes on from NZ_CP038865.1 coordinate 80,658, forward strand.
TGTATAGTTTCGTCTCCGTTGCGTTGACGAGTCTCTTTATTAATCGACAGTTTAAGAAGAGAATGGCGATTTTTTTAAGTACGATAGGTGGAACGTTTTTAGCTTGGGGAATAGCATTAGGCGTTTTATATGTTACCCATCACGGTGGCTTACGTTATGAAGAGATGGGGATCGTCACACGTCCTTATCGCTCTGTTTATTATGCCTCTTTGTTGATTGGAACATTAGGAGCCACGACAGATATTGCTGTGACCATCTTGTCAACAATCGGTGAAGTGCTGGAGCAACAACCAAAAGCCGATGTTAAAACCCTTTATAAAGTAAGTCGCAATGTCGGACAAAATATCCTTGGACCAATGACGAATGTGCTGTTTTTTGTTTGCCTAAGTGAGATTATTCCTATGAGTCTCTTATATTTAGAAAACGGTTGGACGTACCAAACAACGTTTAGCAGTTTGATATCATTAGAACTCTTTCGCGCGCTAACGGGTGGATTAGGCATTGCATTAACGATTCCATTAAGTGTCTTAGTCGGTTCGCAACTATTGCGAGGTGATAATCAATGAGTGCTATCGGTGTATTAGCCCTTATTCTAATGATGGTGGTATTAGTAGTTGGCGGCAAAAAAGGGGTCTTTGCTCTAATGAATTTAAGTTTTAATTTATTGAGTATTTTACTTGTTATTTGGCTGATGACAAAAGGTTTCCCACTTGCGATGGTGATTGGTTTATTTGCGTTAGTTACCTTATTTAATAACTTTTTTATGTTTAATCAAGAAATTGATGCGTATTATACAAAAGTCAGCGCTTCGGCTTCGGGCATCATTATTGTATTAATGACATGTTTGTTGCCGGTAATATTGACGTCGTTTAATAGTTATGGGTTTGCTGCAGAAGAGTTAGAAGAACTAGGGGCTTTTTCTCTAGATGTACTGGTGAATTACCGTGAAATATTTACGGTCTTAGTCATTGTCGCCATGATTGGGGCAGTGATTGACGCTTCGATTGCGGTAGCCAGTGCTATGGCAGAGATGGAAGCAGAACATCCTGAGATGACCAGTAGGGAGTTGTTTCACTCAGGTATCAGAATTGGTCGTGATATTGTATCAACTACGATGACAACGTTGCTGTTGGCTTTTTTTGGTAATTATTTAGGTGTGTTGTTTTTTGTACTTGATTTTCACTATGGTCTGCAGTATTTGCTAAACGCGCAATTAGTCGTCAGTCAGCTCGTGGTCATGTTTTTATCAGCGATAGGCACATTACTGACCTTACCCCTTACCGCTTATTTGTATATAAAAATGAAAAAGACTACTAAATGATAGAGAGGAATGAACGATATAATGGAAGTAGCTTATTATCGCTTTGATGTGTTTAGCCAGGAGCCTAATAAAGGTAATCCAGCTGGGGTTGTTTATTGTGATGAGGGGGTGTCTACCGAAAAAATGCAACAAGTAGCTAAAGTAATTGGTTTTAGTGAAACAATTTTTATATTGCCGTCAGAAATTGCCACGTTCCGTTTGCGTTTTTTTAGTCCAGGAAGTGAGATGCCCTTGTGTGGCCATGGAACTATCGCGGCAGTTACTCTTTGGTGCCAATCGCAGTCTGATAAAGTGTTGGAGGAACTAACGGTTGAAACGATAGCAGGTTGTTTGACGATTGGTGTACAGATTCAATCGGGTACTGTTCAAGTAACGATGAAGCAGGCGGCTCCACAATTCCAACCCTTTGAAGGGGATGTCAATGCTTTAGTGAACAATTTAGGGATATCAGTTAATGATTTGGATGAACGTTATCCTATTATGTACGGAAGTACGGGTTCATGGACGTTAATTGTCCCAGTTAAAGGGCTAGCCGTGATGAAAAAGATGCAACCGAACAATCAACAATTCCCAGAGGTGTTACAAAATTTCCCACAAGCGTCAGTGCATCCTATATGTTTTGAAAGCTATCATGATGATAGTCTGATGCATGGTCGACATTTTTCAGGTGCGGGGACAGGGACGATTGAAGACCCGGTGACAGGTACTGCCAGTGGTGTCATGGGAGCTTATTATTATCAATTTGTTACGCACAATAAGAGCTTACCTTTGAAGATGAACGTGGAACAAGGACAAGAAATGGGGAAAGATGGCCAACTATCTGTGCTACTAGAAAGACTAGCGGATACGCTAACTATCAGCATTCAAGGACAAGCCTTACTTGTTTCCAAAGAATTGTTAAAACTTTAAATAAAACCAACGAATAACGCTAATCTAGCGTATAATAAAAATATAATAATATGTATAAAGGATGTAAAAAAAATGGAAAAAATTAGAGGATTTGAAGTAGTAAGTCACTATCAAGGACAAGTGAATTTACCTGTTCGCGCAACAAAAGGCGCAGCGGGTTATGATTTTGAGGCCGCAACTGATATCGTGATTCCAAGCATTTGGAAATTAGGTGTCGCAACCGCTTTAAAAGCAATGCTGAACAAAGAACAATTTGTAGCCGATGAAGCGACACAAAAACAACTAAAACCAACGCTTATTCCGACAGGGATTAAAGCGTACATGGGCGAAAATGAATATTTACAACTAACCAATCGCTCAAGTAATCCTTTAAAAAACTATTTATGGTTAGCCAACGGTGTAGGGGTGATTGACAGTGATTATTACGGCAATCCCGATAATGAAGGACACATCATGTTTCAACTGTTGAATTTCGGTTTAATGGACAAAAAAATCGCTAAAGGAGACCGTATTGGTCAAGGGATTTTCTTACCATTTTTAAAAGCAGATCAAGACGTTACTTTAGGCGAGCGAACAGGTGGTTTTGGTTCTTCTGGCCAACGCTAACATTTAAGTCTGATTTAAGCCAGATTATTTAAGATAATCATAAAAGACCAACCAAAGACCGAGGAAACAACGTGGTTTTATGGTAAAATATAGACAGTGATCACAAGGAGGAGAAGTTAGTGGCTAAAAAAGCAAAAACGCATTTTGAATGTCAGGCGTGTGGCTATATTTCGCCTCAATATTTAGGCCGTTGCCCAAATTGTGGTACGTGGAACGAAATGATGGAAGTGAAAGTTCAAGAAGAATCTGCTCGTAACAGTCGTGTCGATATGACCGGAAAGCAAGCAAAACCGCAAACATTGGGTGAAGTGGCCACCAATAAAACACCACGCGTTAAAACGCAAATGGATGAGTTGAATCGTGTCCTAGGTGGTGGTGTAGTGCCGGGTTCTTTAGTATTAATTGGAGGAGATCCAGGAATAGGGAAATCCACATTATTGCTACAAGTATCACAACAATTGCATTTATCTGGAGGTAAAGTGCTCTATGTCTCAGGAGAAGAAAGCGCGGAACAAATTAAAATGCGTGCCGAGCGTTTGAATGTAGAGGGCAATGACTTCTATGTCTATCCTGAAACCGACATGTCCTTAATTAGCCAAACCATTGAAACATTGAAACCTGATTACGTCATTATTGATTCAATTCAAACGATGATGCAACCAGAGATTAGCAGTGCTTCAGGTAGCGTGAGTCAAGTGCGTGAAACCACAGCAGAATTAATGAAGATTGCCAAAAGTAATCGAATTGCTATTTTTATCGTAGGACACGTGACGAAAGAAGGTGCGTTAGCGGGACCTAGAATGCTAGAGCATATGGTCGATACTGTTCTTTACTTTGAAGGGGATCGTCATCATACGTTTAGAATTTTAAGAGCAGTTAAAAATCGTTTTGGATCAACAAATGAAATTGGCATTTTTGAGATGCAAGAACGTGGATTAGTAGAAGTGACCAATCCTTCAGAAGTCTTTTTGGAAGAACGTCTAGATGGGGCAACAGGTTCAGCGATTGTTGTGTCAATGGAAGGGAGTCGTCCGATACTAGCCGAAGTTCAAGCGTTAGTCAGTCCAACTTTGTTTGGTAACGCAAGACGAACCGCAACAGGCTTAGATTATAACCGCGTCACTTTGATTATGGCTGTTCTAGAAAAACGAGCAGGCTTATTATTACAAAATCAAGACGCCTACTTAAAAGCCGCAGGTGGTGTGAAGTTGGATGAACCAGCGATTGATTTGGCGATTGCGATGAGTATTGCTTCAAGCTACAAAGACAAGGGAACTGATGCGACGGAATGTTTTATTGGAGAAATTGGATTGACCGGTGAAATTCGTCGGGTTAATCGTATTGACCACCGTGTCAAAGAAGCACAAAAGTTAGGGTTTAAAAAAGTATACGTGCCAGTGAATAACTTACATGGTTGGGAGCCACCAACAACGATTGAAGTAATTGGTATTTCAACGATTAGTGAAGCATTGAAACGTGTCTTTGGATAGAAAGGAGGAGAGGTTACACGTATGAAGAAAGTTTATCACACGATTTTAACTATTCTTGGTGGAGGGATTGGTGTTAGTCTTTTACCAGAAATTTGGGAAGGACTAGGCTTGGATGGTAATAGATATGTTGATAATTTTATCGTCAATAGTTTAATTGGTGCAGGATTATTTTATTTATTATCACTTTTAACAGGGAATAGGTTTATTTCGCAGTACAAAAAACTAGAAGAAACGATTAGCAAAAAAAGTTCTCAGTATTTATTATTTGGTTCAATTGGTGCCATTATTGGGTTATTATTAGGGGTACTGATGTCTGTTCCGTTTTACAATATGGAAATCAAATTAATTCGTGATATTATTCCAGCACTTATTTTATTAACATTAGGTTTCTTAGGTTTTCGTATTGGGACAACTAAAATGGACGATTGGCGTAAATTATTTATGCCAAAGAATAAAAAGAATGCCGATGATGTTTTGGAACGTAAGGTAGATGAAACATTTAGGAAGTACAAAATTTTAGATACAAGTGTTATTATAGATGGGCGTATTTATGATATTGCCAAAACAGGTTTTGTCGAAGGGACGCTATTGATTCCTAACTTTGTATTATATGAATTACAATACATTGCCGATTCAGGAGATAGCTTGAAACGAGTTCGTGGACGCCGAGGCTTAGACATTTTGAATGCTCTACAAAAAGAAGAAAGCGTCGATGTGGAGATGTATGACGGTGATTTTGAAGATATTACCGAAGTGGATAGTAAATTAATTCGTTTAGCGAAACTTTTAGATGGTGTTTTGGTCACAAACGATTATAATTTAAATAAGGTCTCTGAATTCCAAAACGTGCCGGTGTTGAATATCAATGCCTTGGCTAATGCGGTGAAACCTGTTGTCATTCCTGGTGAGAACATGCGCGTCAAAGTAGTAAAAGCCGGGACAGAACGTCAACAAGGGGTAGCCTATTTAGATGATGGGACAATGATTGTTGTCGAAGATGGACAACATTACATGAACAAAGAAATCGAAGTAGTCGTGACAAGTGCGTTACAAACTGCCGCTGGTCGTATGATTTTTGCCAAACCAGTTCACGCTCAACGAAGTATTATGGAAGAAAATAAATAATTAATACATTTATTTAAAAAAATGTTTTTTGAAGAAAGGATAATTAACATGACAAAAAAAGTTCGCGTACGTTACGCACCAAGCCCAACAGGACATTTACATATTGGGAATGCACGTACAGCATTATTTAACTACTTATTCGCTAGAAATTTAGGAGGAGACTTCATTATTCGTATTGAAGATACCGACTTAAAACGTAACATTGAAGGCGGAGAGAAAAGTCAGTTAGAGAACTTAGCATGGTTAAACATTGATTGGGACGAGTCGCCTGATAATCCTGGTAACTATGGTCCTTACCGTCAATCAGAACGTAAAGACATCTACTTACCATTAATTGATCAATTGTTAGCTAGCAATTTAGCTTACAAATGCTACTGTACGGAAGAAGAATTAGATGAAGCGCGTGAAAAACAACAAGCGCGTGGAGAAATGCCTCGTTACTCTGGCCATTGTGCTCATTTAACACCGGAACAACAAGCAGCGTTTGAAGCTGAAGGTCGTGACCATGTGGTTCGTTTCCGTGTCCCACGTGGAGAAGAATTATCATTTGATGATTTAGTTAAAGGCCCTATTACCTTTGAATCTGACAGCGTTGGTGGCGACTTTGTTATCTTAAAACGTGACGGCATGCCAACTTACAACTTTGCCGTAGCAGTTGATGACCATATGATGGAAATCTCACACGTTTTACGTGGTGATGATCATATTGCCAATACGCCAAAACAATTAATGATTTATAACGCCTTTGGTTGGGAAGCACCAATTTTTGGTCACATGACATTAATCATTAACACTGAAACAGGTAAAAAATTAAGTAAACGTGACGAAACCATTTTACAATTTATTGAACAATACCGTGAATTAGGTTATTTACCAGAAGCGATGTTTAACTTTATCGCGTTACTAGGTTGGTCACCAGTTGGGGAAGATGAAATCTTCTCTAAAGATGAGTTAATCAAATTATTTGATGCCAACCGTTTAAGTAAATCCCCAGCCTCATTTGATCCGAAAAAATTAGAATGGGTGAACAATCAATACATTAAATCATTAGATATTGCAACATTTACTGACATGTGTGTCCCATTCTTCGTTGAAAAAGGCTTATTATCAGCTGAAATGACGGAAGAAAAACGCGCTTGGACAGAAACGTTAGTTGGATTGTATCAACCTCAAATGAGTTATGCTGCTGAAATCATTGAATTAACAGACATGTTCTTCAATGAACACCCAACATTAGATGATGCAGCTAAAGAAGTGCTAGCAGGCGAAACAGTCCCAACTGTATTAGAAGCCTTCAAAGCACAAATTGAAAGCCTAGAAACATTTGATGTTCCAAGCATTAAAGCAGTGATTAAAGCCGTTCAAAAAGAAACTGGCGTTAAAGGTAAGAACTTGTTCATGCCAATTCGTGTAGCCGTTTCAGGTCAAATGCACGGTCCAGAATTAGGCGACACTATTTTATTATTAGGAAAAGAAAAAACCATTGCGCATTTAAATGAAGCATTGGCATAAAACACGTTGAACAGGACGAGTAATTAACACGCATGTCAAGAGAGTCTATGGTTGGTGGAAATAGATCATGCTAGTTAATGAATTGCCCCTTGTGAGTGGATTAGACGAACACAAAGTAGTCTAATACGAGTCATTCATGTTACGAATGTTGAGATAGAATATTTTCTATGAATAAAAGTGGAACCACGCAAAAAGCGTCTTTTTGGGTAAGCATGATGTTACTCAAAAGGGCGTTTTTTTGTCATAATAAAGGTAAGAATAAAAAGAAGTGAGGTGTCAACATGGCAAGTCGTTTGCGTGAAGATATTGCAGCGGTTAAAAAGCATGATCCAGCTGCTAGGACCACATTAGAAATTGTCCTAACCTATCCAGGGTTACATGCTATCTGGTTTCATCGCTTGGCTCATGTTTTACATCGTAACAACCTACGCTTATTAGCCAAGATCATCGCCACTATTAGTCGATTACTTACAGGGATTGAAATTCATCCAGGGGCTAAATTGGGTAGACGCTTATTTATTGATCACGGCATGGGCATCGTCATCGGGGAAACGGCTGAAGTAGGAGAAGACGTGGTTCTTTTCCATGGTGTGACACTTGGCGGAACAGGAAAAGACAAAGGCAAACGCCATCCCACTATCGGTAACGGTGCGTATATTTCGGCCTATGCTCAAATACTTGGCCCTATTACAATAGGTGATCACTCAAAAATCGGTGCCTCTTCTGTCGTTTTGGCATCCGTTCCCGCACACGCTACAGCCGTTGGTATTCCTGCAAAAGTGGTTAAATTAAATGGAGAAAAGATTAAAAAGGAGCATACAAATGATTCAAATTTATAATACGTTAACACGCGAAAAAGAAACGTTTGTCCCGTTAGAAGAAGGCAAAGTCAAAATGTACGTCTGCGGACCAACTGTTTACAATTACATTCATATTGGTAACGCCCGAAGTACCGTAGCCTTTGACACAGTTCGTAAATACTTAGAATATCGTGGCTTTGAAGTGAATTATGTCTCTAACTTTACGGATGTCGATGATAAAATCATTCGCTCAGCACAAGAAGAAGGTATCTCACCACAAGAGTTAGCCGAAAAATATATTCAAGCATTTAAAGAGGATACCGGTGCTTTAAACGTCAAACCTGCAACCGTTCATCCGCAAGTAGTCGATCATATGACGTACATTATCACGTTTATTGAAGAATTAATTGCAAAAGAATTTGCTTATGTATCAGCAGGTGATGTTTATTACCGTACCCGTAAATTCAAGCATTACGGTCAATTAAGCCATCAAGCAATTGATGAATTAGAAGTAGGTGCTAGTCAACGTACAGGTAGCGAGCAAGATAAGAAAGAAGATCCGCTAGATTTTGCTTTATGGAAGAGTGCTAAAGACGGCGAAATCTCTTGGGAATCACCTTGGGGGGCAGGTCGTCCGGGTTGGCATATCGAATGTTCAGTGATGGCCTCTAAACACTTAGGCGATACGATTGATATCCACGCGGGGGGAGAAGATTTACAATTCCCACATCATGAGAACGAAATTGCTCAATCAGAAGCCAAAACAGGTAAGAAGTTCGCTAATTACTGGATGCATAACGGCTTTGTCACAGTCGGCGATGGTGAAAAAATGAGTAAATCACTTGGTAACTTTGTAACAGCTCATGAATTAATGCAACAAGTGGACCCTATGATTATCCGATTTGCCTTGGCAACCACACAATATCGTCGTCCTATTCCGTTTAATGATGCCACTATTAAAGATGCAGAAAATAATTTAGCACGTTTGCAAACCGCGTTTGATAATGCGTCATTCAGACAGGCACAAGCATCGACGGAATTAGAAGAGGATGCAGAAGATTTAAACACCTTAGCGGCACTAGAAGACGAATTTGTGCGTGCCATGGATGATGATTTTAATACAGCTAACGGTATTACGGTGGTCTATGATTTAGTTAAGTGGTTAAATCAATACTCAGAACGTACCGATGTATCAGAAGTCGTATTAACAACGGCACTAGAAAAATTAACTAATTGGTTGCTAATTTTTGGCGTAACATTGCAAGTAACTGCCGAATTATTAGATGAAGAGATTGACCGTTTAATCACAGAACGCAATGAAGCTCGTGTAGCCAAAAACTTTGCTCGTAGTGATGAAATTCGTGATTTGTTGAAGGATGAAGGCATTATTTTAGAAGATACACCTCAAGGGGTTAGATGGAGAAGAAGCTAATGAGTGAACATCAAGATTTTACTTTACTAAATGGGTTAGCCTTGGCATATGTCGGAGATGCCATTTATGAAATATTTATCCGAGATTATTTAATTAGAAAAGGTAACACACGTCCTAACATGTTGCATCAAAAAGCCACACGCTTTGTTTCGGCAAAGGCGCAAGCAAGCTTGATTGCGGTGATGTTAGAAGAAGGGTTACTAACCGAAGAAGAAGAAGCAATTTTTAAACGTGGCCGTAATGCCAAAAGCCACACCACAGCCAAAAATGCAGATGTTAAAACATATCGCGCCTCAACTGGTTTTGAAGCGTTGATGGGGTATTTACATTTACAAGGTCAAACCGAGCGTTTGAATGAGCTAATGACATGGTGTGTCAATCAGAAGGAGAAAATGAATGAAAAAACAAACGAATCAACGTCGTTCAACCAATAGAACGAATGATAAGGAATTTAAAGATAGTAAACGTCGTAATTTTGACAAAAAATCAGGTCCTAAAAAAGACTTCAAAGAAACCAATCGTAGAGGCCGTGACGAGAGCCGTCATGAAGCACCAAGAAAAGAACAACCAGAGGAAACACCAACAACAAATGCCGAAGACTTTGCAATTGGCTTTTATGGTGTAAGTGAAGCGTTAGAAGCCAAACGTGGGAATAAATTATTTATTCAAGATGATTTATCTGGCCGTCGTATTGATGACGTGAAGAAGTTAGCGACTAAACATTCTGTCCCTATGCAATTTGCACCAAAAAGCAAGTTAGATTTATTATCAGACCACGGGAATCACCAAGGGGTTGTATTAGGGGTAACACCTTATGAGTATTTAACGATTGAAGGCTTATTGGCACAAACAACATCAGAAACACCGTTTTATTTGATTTTGGATAGCATTGAAGACCCACATAATTTTGGTTCAATTTTACGAACCGCTGATGCAACGGGTGTCGATGGTGTAATTATTCCTAAACATCGTGCCGTTGGGATTACATCGGTGGTCTCAAAAACATCAACAGGTGCCGTTGAGCATGTGCCAGTTGCTCGTGTGACAAACTTAGCACAAGCAATCCGTACGCTTAAGAGTAAACAATTCTGGGTATATGGCACAGATATGAACGGAACAGACTACCGCCAGTGGAATGCTAAGGGCTCAACTGCCTTAATTATTGGGAATGAAGGCAAAGGAATCTCACCAGGTCTTAAAAAAGAAGTCGACGAAATGCTGACAATTCCAATGACAGGTCACGTACAAAGTTTAAATGCCAGTGTGGCAGCTGGGGTCATGATGTACGAAGCCTTCCGTCAACGTCATTAATAGGAAGCAGGTCTGTGGATGCTAAAACGACAACTATTAATGGTTGACGGCTATAATATGATTGGTGCTTGGCCAGAATTGGTTAACTTGAAGAATCAAGATAAGTTAGCCGACGCACGAGATGCGTTATTATTTGAACTATCTAATTATGCCAAGTTTAAAAATATCAAAATTATCGTCGTCTTTGACGCACAATTAGTTCCAGGGATTCAACAAGAATATGAAGAATACAATGTAACAGTTGTCTTCACCAAAACAGATGAAACAGCCGACACCTATATCGAACGCGAAGCATCTAAGTTAATTAACGTCAAAACACTCGTTACTGTTGCAACGAGCGACTTAGCTGAACAATGGCTGATTTTTTCAAGAGGCGCGTTACGAAAATCGGCGTATGAATTATTCCGTGATGTCGAAGAGTCGCAACAAGAAATCAAAAAAGAAATCATTGCGACGCGCTATAAACAATATTCACGCAATGTTCCATGGTCGCTTGAAGAGATTGAGCGCTTAGAACGATTACGTGACCAACTATCAAACTAAGAGGTGTTGTGATGAATGTAAGTTATCAATTGCTATTAACAGATCAAACCACCGAACTAATACCAGATACTACCACTTTTATTGAAAAAGTGACGCTTTTTCACCAAAAAATGCCCATCGGATCGGCGCAGGCTGTCTACTTGTACACTAAAGAGCGTCAATTGATGGGAGTAGGTCTTGCTAGTGAATTGTCACAGTGGACGCTGGACAAGGAGCAAGAGGATGCGGTGATAGAAGTCCGTTTGGTGTGGGATATTGAGCCAATCATGGTAGTGTCATACTTGAATACGCAAGCCCAATCGGCTAAATTAAAAAAGTTCAAGCCAACAAGTGAACGAGTCAATGTACCCGCTAATCAAGAAGCAACCATGTCTACATTAGTTGATACTTTTTTAACGCTATTGGCACGTATGGGTTACCCACTTTTCACGGTCAAAAAAGCGAAACCTGCCAAAGCGCAACATCGTTTTCGTAAAGATATGGCGACGACTGCTTTTTATGTCGATTCATTTGACAGCCAAGCCACTGTTTATTGGCAAAAGCGTCAAGAGATGTTAATCAAGTCAGGCGCTGTGCTACGACAAGAGATTCCCTTAAATAAAGATGGAAGTGTCGGTCTAAGTGCCAAAATGGGACAACAATTTCGTAAAGAACACGAGGATAAAATTCGTGATGGCAAGACAACGGAAGATATCGTATTAAAAAGTGTCAATGAAGTCGGTCTTTTCCTTTATTATGGTGGCACAAATGGCTGGTTAGAGTTAAAAGATGCCGCCGGAAAAACAATTCATGAATGGACGATGGTCAAATAAGGGTTCATCGTTTGGTAGTAATATTTGAAAGTTTTATCACTTAACGGTATAATGAGTAGGAAATCTATCCATAGGGGAGTAACTGGCGATTGTTTGAATCGTGACAACATCAACAACAAGAAGAAGTCACTTCTGGTGTTGTCTTAAATAGTGAGACTTATGTATGAACAGCTTACTTGCTCATACATGAGTCTCTTTTTATATAACTGGATAGGAAAAAGATAAGGAGGAAGTAAAGTATGTCAGATGAGAAAAAGAAACAGCTCGTTGAACCTTTTTATACGGAAACCGAAGAATCGGTATTAAGTAAATTAGGCGCAACGCGTGAAGGGTTATCAGACGCAGAAGCAGCGAAGCGTTTAGCAGATTATGGTGAGAACCAACTAGATGAAGGGAAGAAGAAAACCCTCTTTTCTAAATTTCTAGATCAATTTAAAGATTTAATGATTATTATTTTATTAGTGGCAGCCATCGTATCAGGTGTGATGGGTGACCATGTGGAAGCAATTATGATTGTGGTCGTAGTCTTCTTAATGGCAATTTTCGGTGTCGTACAAGAAGCCAAAGCCGAACAAGCGATTGATGCGTTGAAAGACATGTCAACACCAAACGCGAATGTCTTACGTAGCGGAAGTCCAAAAGTCATCAAGAGTACCGAAATCGTGCCAGGAGACATTGTCTTATTAGAAGCAGGAGATGTGTTGCCAGCAGATATTCGTTTACTAGAAGCTAATTCATTAAAAATTGAAGAAGCAGCATTGACCGGTGAATCTGTTCCGGTTGAAAAAAATATCGCAGTCTTATCAGATACAGAAACAGGTATCGGTGACCGTCTAAACATGGGATACATGAACAGTAACGTAACATATGGTCGTGGTATTGGGGTCGTAACCGGTACAGGTATGAATACCGAAGTTGGTAAGATTGCTAGCATGTTAGCACAAGCTGACGAAACAAACACACCGTTAAAAGAAAACTTGAACCAATTAGGTAAATGGTTAACTTATGCGATTTTAGCCATCTGTGTCATCATGTTCGTTGTTGGGATGATGGGTGGTAACAAAAACTGGGTAGATATGTTATTAACATCTGTTTCACTTGCAGTAGCTGCGATTCCAGAAGGTTTACCAGCGATTGTTACCATTGTTTTAGCCCTAGGGACACAAATTATGGCTAAACGTAACGCATTAGTACGTAAATTACCAGCCGTTGAAACACTAGGTAGTACAGATATTATTTGTTCAGACAAAACAGGGACGTTAACTGTTAACCAAATGACGGTTGAACAATTATTTACAAACAATCAAGTCATACCAGCTGATCAAGCATTAGCAGCTGATAACATGACGTTAAAAGTAATGAACTTCTGTAACGATACAAAATTCTCAGCAGAAGGAACATTAATCGGTGATCCAACAGAAACAGCTTTAGTAAAATATGGTTTGAACCAACACTTTGACGTTCGTGAATTAGTAGCACAAGAGCCACGTGTGGCAGAAGTACCATTTGATTCAGATCGTAAATTAATGTCAACGATTCATCAATTAGCAGACGGTCGCTACTTAGTCGCAACTAAAGGAGCACCAGATGAATTATTAAAACGTACAGTTTCTTATGAAGTAAATGGTGACATTAAACCAATGGATGACGCTGAGCGCTCATTGATTTTAACAACCAACACGAACTTAGCTAAACAAGCGCTACGTGTCTTAGCGATGGCGTATAAATTTGTTGACGAGGTTCCAACTGAATTAGAATCAGAAGTAGTAGAAAACGATTTAATCTTTGCTGGTTTAGTCGGAATGATTGACCCAGAACGTAAAGAAGCGGCCGAAGCAGTTCGTGTGGCAAAAGAAGCAGGTATTCGTCCAATCATGATTACCGGTGACCACCGTGACACAGCCGAAGCCATTGCTGTTCGTCTAGGAATCATTACAGAAGGACAACATGAAGCAGTCATTACAGGGGCAGAATTAAACGATTTATCAGATGAAGCTTTTGCTAAAGTTGTGCCTAATTACTCAGTTTATGCACGTGTATCACCTGAGCATAAAGTACGTATCGTTAAAGCATGGCAAGCAGAAGGTAAAGTAGTAGCGATGACTGGTGACGGTGTTAACGATGCACCCGCTCTTAAAACAGCAGATATTGGTATCGGAATGGGTATCACAGGTACGGAAGTATCTAAAGGCGCGAGTGACATGGTCCTTGCCGATGATAACTTCTCAACGATTGTTGTAGCAGTTGAAGAAGGACGTAAAGTCTTCTCAAATATTCAAAAAACTATTCAATACTTACTTGCCGCTAACTTAGGGGAAGTGTTAACCTTATTTATCGCGACATTATTAAAATGGGATACCTTATTACCGGTTCATTTATTATGGATCAACGTGGTAACTGATACATTCCCAGCGATTGCTTTAGGTTTAGAACCAGCTGAAAAAGATGTCATGAAACAAAAACCACGTGGCCGTAACTCTAACTTCTTCTCTGGTGGTGTCTTAAGCAGTATTGTCTACCAAGGTATTTTAGAAGCTGGTATCACATTAGGCGTTTATTGGTCAGCACTTAAATGGCCAGCGCATGCTGCTCTAGATGCTACGCAAAAAGCAGCAGCAGCGGCGGATGGATTATCAATGGAACAAGCTATTTACAACTTGCAACATGGTGATGCCTTAACAATGGCGTATGCAACCCTAGCGTTGATCCAATTATTCCATGCCTTTAACGTGAAGTCAGTTCATGGTTCATTATTCAAAGTAGGCGCGTTTAGAAATAAAACATTCAACTATGCCGTGTTATTATCATTTGTCTTATTAGCGGCAACGATTGTGATTCCTGGATTTAATGATCTATTCCAAGTAACACATCTTGATACGTATCAATGGGTAATTGTATTATGTGCGTCAATCTCAATTATTCCAATTGTTGAAATTGTTAAATTCTTCCAACGCAAAGCATTAAATCACTAATAAATGAAAAAAGAAGTAGGAAATATGACCTGCTTCTTTTTTTATTCCCAATAACAAGGTAAAATAAGAATATCAATAAAATGACAAGGAGAATCATAATGAAGCAAACAAATGTTGGTTTTTATGCACAAACTATTAATAAAGTAGTAGAAATAACAGAACAAACTGGAGAAGCAATGAATCCGTTCTTTGAAACAGTTCGTCAAGCTATCGACAACGGAACGGTTAGTGAGCTAACAGAGACGCAATACAAAGAAATTAAAGAAGCCTTTGGAACAGGCTTAGACAACTATAAAAAATTATCGACTATGTTAACAGGGCAAAAAGCACCGATTAAAGTAGTCGGTATCCATAAAAAGTTTGAAAAAACATACGCAGACTACATTACATCATGCCAAGCAATGATTGATTCGCTAGGTGACACACCTGCCGACTTAGACGTTGAAAAATTCAATCACTCAGAAGAGCAACAAGATGACGTAACAGAAACGCTAGCTTTTTGTGTGCAACGTTTGAGTAATTTGTTGTTAAAATAAACGGTATATTAATAAAAAAAGGGGCATTTTGAGCGTAACATTAGACAGAAATTAGGTTGTTTAGTATTATGAATACATAACCAACAACAACCTTTTTATTTTTCATTTTACTCCTCCAGAGTAAAATAACTCCTTTTTTCCACTACGAAAATATATCGTAGTGGTTTTTTTGTCTATTATTTTTGAAGCGTGAAAAGGAGGTGATTTCGGTGAAATTATTATACTATGATGAGCTAATACTAACAGATAAAAGACGTGTGTATTTATTGGTAAGTGACAAAGGTTGGGTAGCTATTAGTTCATTTGATGCGTCTAAAGAAGCGTTCTTGTCTGAGTATGTGGCTTACCATTGTCAATTAGCTAGCGAACAAGTTATGCCATATAAAGAAGCCTTACGTCGTTACGTTGAAGGTGATAGACAAGCGTTTGATCAACCCATTGATTTTTTAGGAAGAGGGAGCGAGTTCCAACGTGCTGTTTGGCAAGCGCTGCAAATGATTCCCTATGGTACTACGACAACTTATGGTGAGATAGCGCAACAAATTAATCGTCCTAAAGCGGTTCGGGCAGTCGGTACCGCCATTGCGTGTAATCCACTCCGAATAGTGATTCCTTGCCATCGCGTGATCCGAGCAGATGGTAGCATAGGTGGTTATAACGGTGGCATAGAGATGAAGCATTACTTGCTAGCGTTAGAAAAGACGTTGTGATAGGATAAAGATAGAAAGTTCAAAAAAGGTTATCAATGATACGACAACGTAAAGAAAAGAGGCAGATAGATCATGCAATGGCTAATAGATATTCTAGCAATTATTATTGTGGCAATAGTCGTTATCATCGCGTTTACTGTTGTGATCAGTTTTGTGATGGCACTTTATGCCAATATTCGTTATCAACAACCTTTTTTTGTAACATGGTATGCCAAGTTTAAAGACTTGCTGGTGAATACCTTATTTGAAGCGTTATGGCCATTTAATTGGTTCTAAGTTTGTTCATCCAACATCAGAAAAACTGCTCATATGGGTAGGGTTTCCGGTGTTTTTTTTGTATAATAAGAATGATTAGGAGGGGAAAGTCATGAATCACGCATTGAAAGAGCGTATTATTGCCCAAAGTAAGCAATTAGGCATCGACAAAATTGGGTTTACAGACGCCTCATCATTTGAACACTTAAAAGATAGCTTGGAAGAACAAAAAGCAGCCGGACATACGACAGGGTTTGAACATCCTGTAATTGAGGAAAGATTGTACCCTGAAAAAATTTTTGATCAGCCACAGTCGATTATTTCGATTGCCTTAGCGTATCCAACAAAAATTAAAGAGAAGCCAGACATTGTTCGGGGTGAACGCCGAGGGAGTTTTGCGCGCGCATCATGGGGTGTTGACTATCACAATGTTTTACGCGACCGAATGAACAAGTTGATGGCGTTTATTAAAGAAATTGCAGAAGATGAAGCGGCGCTGACGTTTAAGCCAATGGTCGATACTGGAGAATTAATCGATGTTGCAGTAGCACAACGTGCGGGGCTAGGCTTCATAGGCAAGAATGGCCTGCTGATTACGGAAGAGTTTGGTTCGTATGTCTATCTGGGCGAAATTATAACAAATATTCCCTTTGAACCAGACACTCCGATTGAGAATCAATGTGGGACGTGTACGAAATGTATCGATGCCTGTCCAACAGGTGCTTTACTAGGCGATGGGCGGATGAATGCCCAACTATGTCTGTCTTATCAAACACAGACACGAGGGATGATGCCAGAAGCATTTCGTCCAAAAATCCGTACGGTTATTTACGGGTGCGACATTTGCCAACAAGTCTGTCCGTTTAATAAAGGCAAAGACGCACATTTTCATGCCGAGATGGAACCAGATCCTGAAGTGGTAACCCCACTATTGAAGCCCCTGCTAACTATTTCAAATAAAGAATTCAAACATAAATTTGGTTATCTTGCCGGTTCATGGCGTGGGAAAAAACCCATCCAGCGTAACGCGATTATTGCGTTAGGTAACGCTAGACAAAAATCGGCCTTACCAGATTTGTTGAAAGTTATTGAGGAAGACCCACGTCCAGATATTCGAGCTACAGCGGTTTGGTCAGTCGGTGAAATCGTTGGTAGTAAAGGGAATCCTGAGTTAGAAGCTTTTTTTAACACGCTTTTGACCACGACAGAAGCCCCTGAAATAATCGACGAGATCAATAAAGTTATCAAAAAATTGCACTAAATTGATAAAAAGATTGATTCTTGCTATGAGATAGTCTAATATTAATAAGAATATATTGAGATGAAAGAGGTAAAATCTTGATGGGAGACAATAAAAAAAGACCCGTATTAATAGGTGTAACTGGTGGATCAGGTAGTGGTAAAACAAGCGTTAGTCGTAAGCTATTAGAAGCATTTACAGAAGATCATTCGATTGTTTTATTTGAACAAGATTCTTACTACAAAGATCAACGCCATTTAACGTTTGAAGAACGTTTAGAAACAAACTATGATCATCCGTTAGCGTTTGACACTGATCTATTGATTGAACATTTGAATCAATTACTTAATTATGAAGCAATTGATAAACCGATTTACGACTATGATCGTCATACTCGTAGTGATAAGGTTGAGCATCAAGAACCTAAAGAAGTGATTATTGTTGAAGGGATTTTAATCCTGGAAGATGAACGCTTACGTGACTTAATGGACATCAAAGTCTATGTCGATACTGAGGACGATATTCGTATTATCCGTCGTATTAAGCGTGATATGGAAGAACGTGGCCGTACATTAGATTCAGTTATTAATCAGTATTTATCTGTGGTGAAGCCAATGCATCACCAATTTATCGAGCCAACGAAGAAATATGCAGATATTATCATCCCACAAGGTGGCGAAAATCAAGTCGCAGTTGATTTATTAACAACCAAAATCGCTACGATTATTGATAAGAAATAAAATAAAAACTCTAACTCGTCATCTTAAACGTGTTAGAGTTTTTTTGTATCTAAGACATAGCTAACTAATACGTGCCTCACGTATTGAGGGGACAGTAGTATTTATTAGCGAAGATAGTTGTCCTATACAGGCATTTAGTTGTTCCTCGTGGTTCACATTATGTAAATAGAGCACTTTGGTACGATGTGTGTCCGCTTCGATTAATTGATTATTAGTCACAATAATGGTCGCCTCGTCGATATTATGCGTCAAAGTGATTCTGCCTGAATAAAGTTGTTCAATTTTCTTCTCGAATAGCCTTTTTTTGAAATAATTACTACTAAAGTCAACAAGTAAACAGTGTTTATGAGCGACAGGTTCATGGACTAACTGGAGCAAATCTAACATGATTTGAGAAAGATAGTTAGTGATAGAAACAGTGTTTATATTACGATAAGTATCAGAATCAAAGTAACCTTCGAATACGTTATTGACACACTCTTGGGTAGTACGAAGTGTGGGATCAACGCCCTGGTGCTCATCTAAGTACCAACTCGTTAAGAGCTTCGAAAAAAGCTCGGACTGGTTGAGTTTAGTCACTTCCATTATTAGAGAAATATTGAAATGAACATAAAGATGAAACAGCATGAAATAAAACTGTTCATCTGTTAACCTGATAGCAAGTGTGCGTGTGACATCATGCAAGGCTTGTTTTAATAACACAACTTCTTGCTTGGTACAGTGGGTCATTGAGTCCCCAGCTTTAAGAACAAACTTCTCCGGGATTAACTCAGGGAATAGATAAAAAACATACAACTGATAGGTCAATTGTTCAATATATTTCGTTTGATTCTTCCTAAAGTAACGATCAAGAAACTTGAAATTAAAAAAGACATACGTATCATCTTCTAGTCGAAAATAGGGCACACTTTCCAGAGTAGTCTTAATAAAGTGCCCCTGACTAATCCTTAAATAAATCACTGTATTAAATAATAAAAAATCACGCTTCAGTTGCTTGGATGGTGTCGGAATAAAGCTTTTAGAAGGAATATAATGTTTTATTTTTTCTTTCTTGAAAGAAAACGGCCAACTATCAATCGGTAAACACGACCTAAAGAAGTTAAATTGAAAAATCCGAATAGAGCGTTCATTCCCTGAAAAAATATAATAATCATGTTCATTTTTTTCTAAGACCAGACCGAATTCGGCAAGTAACTCATTGAACTGCGAGAGTGTCTTGTAGACCGTACTGCGACTCATCCCTAATTCGTCTATTAACCGATTCAACGTGATTTTTTTGTTACAACAAATAAATAAGCAGAGCTGGTAGGTATTAGATTGTTCAATATAATCTTTCTTAATCGCCTGATAAAGCTTATGACAGTTTTTATTTTCCGTTACGAGTTCATAATACTCTGGTCCGTGTTTCTTAATAAGCGTATGCGATCCGTCGTTAATCGCTGACATTTGCATGTTCAACTCGTTGATATATCGTTGGAGAGTCTGATCATCCTCATCAATCAAGTCACTCAAGGTAGAGAGTGGACCACTACTATTGATATGTTGGTAGAGATAATCGAACAGTTTGAATTTTTTTTGGTGATTTCTTTGTAAAAAATACAAAAACATAGATAAAATTCCCCCTGACTTAACAAAAAACATTCCTTTTGTATAAGTTGTTACCGCTATTATATGGTTTAATTGTGAAAAAAATGTGAAGAAAGTATGAAGTTAAATCATAAAAGTGAAAAAAATTTGCCCAACAAAAGATGGCTTATGCCTTTAAACTCAACGTTTCTCTAGCTATATGTATCAGTGTGACAATAAAAAAGGTCAAATAAGACAGATTCCGAAAAAAAATTTAAAAAAATAAAAAGATAAAACGCCTCCTAAGCACGCACCCTTTATCATTAATAGTGTGATAAACAAACAAATAAACAACAAACACAAAAAGGGTAAGGGGAAATATTAAATGAAAAAAATGAATGTATTATTAACGACTATGGCAGTTACGACACTTTTAGGAGGCAGCGTGACAGCATTTGCTGAAGAAGGACCTGCATATGTAAAGTATGACAATACGAATGCAATTGTTGACCCAACAAATCCTGCTGATCCGGATTATTTAATTAGAATTCCTGGAGCCATAAACTTTACAGATGAGAATCGTAGCATCAAGACTCCTATTTCGATGGTTACTCCGGATGGAGATGTCTATGAGGGTGATAAACAAGCATTAGTTAAAGTGGAGTCTAGTAATACAACTAGTTATTCTTTGAAATCTGAAAGTGGAAATGATCAAATTGACTATAAATTGTTGTATGAAAAAGAGGACGGAGAACTAAAAACAATGGCTGATGGTAATGAATTCGGGACAATCGGAGTACTAAGTTCGTCAAGAACTTCAATTGATGGTAAAGCAGTCCTAGGCCAAGACAAAGCAAAATTACAAGAAGTATATTCTGATATTTTATACTTTGTTGTAAACGAATATACTCCTGTTGAAGAATAAACTTTTAAATAAACCAAATTCACATACCTAAGTAAAGGAAGCTGCGGCTTCCTTTATTTTTTCAGGAGAGGGAGAGGACAATGAATAGTAAAAATAAGAAGTGGTTAGTGTTAGTCTTACTGTTGCTTGTTGTAGGTTGCGGTTTTTTTTTCTATACAAAGCAATCAGAAGACAGCAATGGCTTAAAGAAAGACCAAAACGCACAGGCATATAAAAGCAAAATCAAAAAACCAGAAGACTGGGCTAAGGAGGAAATCGCCTTTCCTTCATACAATCAAATCAACGTAGAAGAAGGGGCTAAGCAAGCGTATGTGGCATTACTGAATCCTGAATTCAACGATGCCAACATGCAGTTTATCGTGACCATGGATGATCAGAAAGAGCCGTTACTAGAGAGCGGATTGGTAGAGCCAGGTCAAGCGATTACCACGATTGATTTACCACAGGACTTAGCAGTGGGAGAACACACCGTTCATTTACATATGAAAGGTTACACCACAGATGAAGAACCAACCGAGTTGAATGGTACTAGAACGAATTTTACGTTGATGGTTTTAAAGAAGAAGTAATGACGAAAGAGAGGGTTAGTTATGATAAGTAATAAGCTGGCGTTAACAATTAAACGTAGCCTCATGATGTTGTTGGTAGGAATGACCATCATATTCATCAACCCCTCCGACGCATCGGAAATCAGTCAAACTAGCGTGACATACTACTGCCGTGTCAACGGTAAAGAAGACATCGAACAACCAACCGATTGGGACCACGTGATAGCGCTGGACCAAGATAGCCAAGAGAAACTCATTCAAGCAAATGAACGCACCAATAATTTCTCAATAATCGGAATCGTCTTAATCGGTTTGGTGATTCTATACAAGAGCTACAGGAGGAAACAATCCCTATGAGAGCAAAAACAATCGTGACCGCTAGCCTACTGGCGTGTACGTTATGCCATTCTTACGAACAGACAACCGCTACTGAGACAACCAATCTACAAGCAGATATTCACAAACTAGCGAAAGATACAGATGATACAAACATAGCGGGCTTTATTGTTGTGCCTAAAGAAATCACATTAGAAAAAAACGGAAATATGGTCGAAAATCAAGAGATACCTTTGCATTACTACCCTATGTCAGAAAATGATTCTGATGTGACGATAAGTTCCACTAGTCATGTTGTTGAGCTTAAGAACCAAGCTAACCAAGATGAAATCGTCTCTCTTCCTATCTTTAATAGTGATAATGATAGATTAACAGAAGGAAGTACTGACTTAGTAACGCTAAGTTCTAGTGATCCAACTAAGATGTTTGCCTTACGAACAACCGTAGATGCCTTTCCATCAGAAGAAATCTATACTGGCACCATGACCTTTGAAAGTACGGTACAAGTGGTGACGGACATAACATGGGAAATAGATGGAGCAAGTGAGCTGCAACCAGCATCAACTGCGACCTATCAGCTAATCCCCCACCCCGCCACTAGCCGCTCAACACCAGAGACGGTTACATGGAGTGTCGAAAATAAGAATTCAGAAGAAACGAAGATTGACGAAAAAACAGGTGAACTAACCATTGGCTTGGATGAAAACGAGGGTACGCTGACCATCACCGCGACTCCTGAAGATGGAGAGTCATACACTAAGGAAGTGACCGTTAAACCTTTATTAAAAGGGGACGAGTTTACTTACGATGGTATTGAATGGACAGTCATGAAACGAGAAGCCACACAAGCTTTAATTGTGACGAAGGATGTTGTGGGGGATGGCTTTGGTTATAATGAAGAGAAAGATAGTAATAACTCTTACGAAGACTCTACTTTAAAAGAGAAAGCAACAGCCTTTTATAATCAAAGATCTGATTATATGAAAACTAATTACGTGCTACCTGTTACAATCTCGAGTGGTGACTCGGTAGAGGTAACAACAGTAAATGGTAATGAGGAGGATAAACAGGCATTTGCTCTTAGTTTGGGGGATATTTATGCTAATTGGACAACTCAAAAGGAAAGAACAGTTGGTAAGGATTGGTGGTTGAGGACTAAAGTGTCAAGTCTACCAAATACAGTATATTATATTCAAAGTGACGGTAGCCTAAATGATACGAATCTTACTACTGGGAAAAATGAAAAATTCCTCCGTCCCGCTTTGTATATTAAGCAAGGGGAAATAAAGGAAAAGCTTAAACTCAAGCACTTGCATGTAAGAGGCGCTAAACCTACTCATACTGTAAACTATCAATTATCAAAAGATGAAAATAATGAGGGTCAGTTTGTAGGACAGAATGAGAACGTAGAATTCACCATCCACGAAGAATTTACTACATCTGATAAGACCGCTATTTCTGATAATGGGGAGTTAACGTTAGGGTTGAACGAACAACAATCAACAATTACGGTACAAGCAACTCATAATGGTCAAACAGTGGAGAAACATGTAGACGTTTTACCGCTAGAAGAAGGAGAAGTCATTAACATTGATGGACTAGACTGGCGTGTCTTAAAGATAGACGAAACCACGCAGCAAGCCTTATTAATCACAGAATATGTGCAAGGTAATGAAGGGATTGTGTTTAATGAAGAAGAGAAAGGCAATATCTATCAAGGCTCCAACTTAGAAGCCCAAATGCACGCATTCTATGAAAATCAAGTATCAGATACAATCAAACACCACGCCCTCCCCGTTAACTTGCCAATAGATTCAGAAAGGGCACATGGTGATGAAGTGTCTAACCAAACGAGTGTAGCAAGTGAAGGAGAACCAACCGCATTTGCGCTAAGTGGTGCGGATAAAATGTCAATTTTTGGTGAAAACCATACTGAAGCTATAGCATATGTTGATGATGAAGCAAAAGAAAAAGAAGATGCGAAACACTGGTGGCTAAGAACAAAAGCTGAAAGTGGGTCTGCTAGTCCAGCTGCTTACCGAGTAAATCATATAGGAAGGAATGTTTCACTTGCAGTACAGGGAGAAATTAGTGTAACGCCTTATCTCCGCCCCGCTGTCTATGTTCATCTCGGTTCGGAAACCTATGAACCTTGGACGATTACAGGGCAAGATGCGGTGATAAAAGGGGACAAAAAAGTGGCGTATCACATGGTATCCAATGAGCTTAATCCCACTGATATGAATTTAACCTGGGGCGTTTATTATGCGACATCAAAAGGAACAATGGTAAATGAAAACGGTGAATTGACCGTTGCTTCAAATGAAACAGCGACAACCATCACCGTCGTCGCAACCAACGGCAAACAAACCGCACGAAAAGACATTCGAGTAGAACCACAAGTAGCGATAACAAAAGCTACAGTAACAAATGGAGAAGATGAAGGTTTAGATATTATAACTGAGTATCAAGAAGCCATCCAAGGCGAAACAATCCAATTCGAATCTAATTTCCCTGATGAACTGAAAGAGAATATTGTTTGGAAAGTGCCTAGTGAAAGTAATCCTAATCTTAATCCTAATACTAAATTTAACGGTAATGTATTAACTATAGGAACGAAAGAACTTTCAACGACTATTAAAGTCATAGCGGTTAGTCGATATAATCCAGCTAATTACGCTAAATTTGATTTGACAGTGACGCCAAAGTTGGAAATTAAAGCTGATATTGGGTATACTATTTCAGTTTTATCTACTAGATCCTTTAGTACAAACTTAGACGCAGAGTTTAGCCTAGATACAGAGATTGAAAACGAAGTAGAACATTTAGATATAAAAGCTGATCCTGGTCTCAGCAAAAAAATCACTATTAACGTTCTGATTACAGCGCTACAAGAAAAAGATGATTTTACTGTTCAATTGAACGCAAGTCATACAAGTAAAAACGGACGTCAACAAGTCGCTACTAAATCCATCACAATCAACCTGTTTAAAGTCGGAAGAAGTGTAACTTTAGGGAACTTTAACTGGAAGATACTTGATATTGATAATGAAGGTAATTATTTTATGATTATGAGTGAATTAAATCAAATGCGACAAACAAGTTTCTCACTAAATGGATATACATCATATGAAGACTCAGAATTGTATAAATTCTTGGAAACAATAGAAAATGAAATATCAGGTGATATAAAAAAATATATTCAACCCATTAATCTTTTTTCTCAAGGAGAGGAAGATATAACAAAGGTAGATGTTATTAATGGAGAAAAAAGATTATTTCCATTGACCAAACAGGATTATCTTAAATATGAGAGGTACTTACCTGCTATTCCAGGAGATAGCATGCATATAACTGGTTGGTCGTTGAGAACGTCTAAGGGTTCGCAAGTTTATTTTGTAGAGTTTGATAGACCCGAATTAATAAGCCCAAACTCAATTAAATACGTCCGTCCTGGCGTGATCTTTAATTTTGGCTATTAGCAAGCCCCTACAACTATACAATCAAGAATGACAGCCTTTTTGGCAGTTGTTCTTGGTTGTTTTTGTCTATTATATAGAAGAAACACGCTAGAGGTTACAGTAAGTCGCTTGAATATTACGGCGATGTAACGGAAGCGGGATTCTTGATATAGAGTAATTTTGTCATAAAGAAAGAAATGTTTTTGTAATATTGAGAGGATTTTTGGCTTTTTTTAGGGATTTTGGGGGAATGCAAGAAAAAATGTGAAAAAAAATGAGTTTTTTTCAAAAAAGAACGCTTGTTTTAAATGTAACGAAAATGAACATAAACAGTTTGTTTGAGAGTAGTTGGTATGATAGGGATTTGTCGTGTTTATTTTGCCTACTATTTTTTCAAAAAACCTGGCAGATGACCGCTAATATTACAAGTTGTCATATTTCTTCGATTATTGTTATCAATCTATTGATGTTTTGTAACATAAAAATGGTTTAATAGGTCTCGTGGCAAACGTCGAGCAACATTTATGAGACGTAAATCAAACGCCCAATAGAGACAATCAATATGAATTGTCAAAATCGAAGGAGAACTATTATTATGAAGATTTCTAAATTAGTATTTGGTATGGCAGGATTAGTAACATTTGGCTTAGGGATGAACAGTGTAGATGCAGCGGAGGTTTCACATACTATTCAATCAGGTGAAACATTATCAACTATCGCTCAAGATTATTTCGGTGATGCTTCTTACTATAGTACAATTGCTCAAGCTAACAACATTTCAGACGCTAACATGATTTATGTAGGTGAAACATTAGTCTTTGATACAGAAGGTACTGCCGTTCAAGCAGCCCCTGTTGCACAAGTACAAACACAAGAAACACAAGCGCCTGCAGCACCAGTGGTTGAAGAACAACCAGCTCAAACGCAAGAAGCTAGCTACACATCAAACGCTTCAGGTTCTGAAGCAGATGCAAAATCTTGGATCGCGTTTAAAGAATCAACAAACAACTACAACGCACGTAACGGTCAATACGTTGGTAAATATCAATTAACAGATAGCTACTTAAACGGTGACTACTCACCAGCCAATCAAGAACGTGTAGCAGACAACTATGTATCATCTCGTTATGGTTCATGGCAAGCAGCTAAAAACTTCTGGTTAGCTAACGGATGGTATTAAGATAGTTTAGATAACGTAAAATGGCACGCCCTTATGAGGGTGTGCCATTTTTTTATTTATCTGAACCTAAAATTTGATTGATTTCTTGGCTATATAAATCAGCTTTACCACCGAAGACTGCTTGGATGCCACCTTTAACATCCAGTACAGCGGTAGCGCCTAATTTTTTGATGGCTGTTTTGTTAACCACGTCGCTATCTTTAACGGCGACACGTAAGCGTGTCGCACAAGCTTCAACAGATTCAATATTTGCTGATGAACCTAAGTAGTCGATGATGGCTAGTGACTCTTCGTGTAAGCTAGCGTTCGCTTTTAGAGGCGCAACATCGTCAGTTAAATCTTCTTCGTTTTCCATACCAGGAACCGCTACTTTGAATTTTTTAATGCAGAATAGGAATACAAAGTAGTAAATAGCAGCCCAAACTAGACCTAGTGGAATCACGTATAACCAATGTGTTTTATCTTGACCTTGTAAGGCACCAAACAATAGGAAGTCAATTAGACCACCAGAGAATGAGTTGCCGATACGGATGCTTAACATGTCAGCAAACATAAATGATAAACCGTCTAAGAAAGCATGAATCACGTATAACCAAGGAGCAGCGAATAAGAACATGTACTCGATTGGCTCAGTAATCCCTGTTAAGAAAGAAGTTAACGCACTACTGAAGTATAAACCGCCATTTTCTTTACGATTTTGTTTAGGAATCGCATGATACATAGCTAGACAGGCAGCCGGTAAACCAAACATCATCGTCGCAAAACGTCCTGCAAAGAAACGTGTACCGTGAGTGAATAGTCCAGTGTGGTTAGGATCAGCTAATTGAGCAAAGAAAATATTTTGCGCACCTGATACCATTTCGCCAGCGACCATTTCACTACCACCTAATGAAGTGTACCAGAACATTGGATAAATGGTGTGGTGTAAACCAACAGCACCTGTTAAACGTAATAAGAAGCCATACAAGAAGCTTCCAAACACGCCCATTTTAGCAATGGCTTCACCTGCTGATACTAGGCCGTTTTGGAATGGTGGCCAAATAATATAAAAGATTGCACCTAAAATAATAGCAGCTAGAGATGAAACAATTGGGATGAAGCGTGATCCACCAAAGAATCCTAGAAACTGTGGTAATTCAATTTTACGGTAACGATTGTGTAAATAAGCAACCGTTCCCCCGACGATAATTGAACCTAGAACCCCAGTGTCAATGGTTGCTCCTTCTGCTGAGAACATTTCCAACAAGCCGCTAATCGTTGCGGTGAACACTAGGAAGGATACCCCACCGGCTAAACCAGCAGTTCCTTTGTCACCCTTAGCTAAACCAACGGCAACCCCAATCGCAAAAATCAATGCTAAGTTAGCAAAAACAGCATTTCCGGCATAGCTCATCACTTTTAAAATCGTTTGTAACCATGCTTGGTCAAGAATTGGGAAACTTGCAACGGCGCTAGGATTGGTTAACGCGCCTCCTAAACCTAATAGCAACCCTGCCGCTGGTAAAATAGCGATAGGAAGCATAAAGGCTCTACCTATTTGTGAAAACTTTTTAAACATAGTTTTTTCCTCCTTAATCTAATGCTTTTATAAATCTTGATGCAATCTCTTTTGGTCGAGTAATTGCGCCACCAACGACAATCCCACAAGCCCCCATATCATAAATAACACGCGCTTGTTCTGGTGTGTGAATTTTACCTTCTGCAATTAATGGCATATCTGCATCAATAATTTTCTTCATTAATTCGATATCTGGTCCGTCAGTTGCCACACTTTCTTCTGTATAACCAGATAATGTTGTCCCAACGAAATCCACTCCTGCTTCATAAGCATTTTTGGCTGCTTCGAAAGTGTCAATATCCGCCATCAGTAATTGTTCTGGATATTTTTCTTTGACTTGCTTGATGAACTCGTTGATGGTTAAACCATCAAAACGCTCACGTAATGTGCAATCTAACGCAATCACTTCCACGCCTGTTGCTGCTAATTCATCGACTTCTTTCATCGTTGCCGTGATGAATGGTTGTTGTGGTGGGTAGTCACGTTTGATAATCCCGATGATTGGTAAATCAACTTTTTCTTTGATTTGTAAAATATCTCTGACTGAGTTAGCACGAATACCGACAGCTCCAGCTTCTTTAGCTGCTAAGGCTAATAACGGCATAATGCCACCTTCTTCTGTATATAGAGGCTCTCCGGGTAATGCTTGGCATGAAACGATAATGCCGTTTTGGACTTTTTCGATAAATTGTTCTTTGTTCAACATATTCCCTCCGTTTTTAATCCTAAAAATAATAATAATGGAGTTTATCTCCAAAAACAATATAGCATGCGCTTTCAATTTTGTAAATGATTAAGATAGCATTTAATTAAAAATACTCGTATAATTTAGAGGAGATGTTTTTTAAGGAGCGAACGAATGGAATATGTAAATAAAATAAAAGAGTATTATGAAATATTAACGAAGTCAGAAAAGAAAGTGGCAGATTATATTTTGTCACAAGGTGAAAAGTTGATTTATACGACGATGGGGGAGGTCAAAGCTCAGACAGGTGTAGGAGATGCTACGATTGTCCGTTTTTGTCAAAAAATTGGTTATTCGGGATTTTCAGAATTAAAGATTGATATTGCCAAAGAAGATTTTAGTCAAATGAAAGAGCAAGAACAGGTGGCAGATTTATTTGAGCATGCGGCGCGTCAATTAGTTACAGCTATTGACGAAACTAAGCATTCTTTTGAGATGGATAAGATTGATGAGGTTAGCCAGTTAATTGTGAGTGCCCGTCATGTATATATTTATGGGGTAGGAGCGAGTGGTCAGAGTGGCTTGGATTTGGAACGTATGCTCATTAAGGTAGGCATTCCCTCTACAGCCATCATTGATTCGCATTATCAAGCGCAATCAGCAACTATTGTGACGCCACAAGATGTCGTTATTGTGTTCTCGTTATCAGGTAAGACAAAAGATACCTTTGATACAG
This sequence comes from Vagococcus xieshaowenii, assembly GCF_004792515.1. Classification (NCBI taxonomy): domain Bacteria; kingdom Bacillati; phylum Bacillota; class Bacilli; order Lactobacillales; family Enterococcaceae; genus Vagococcus; species Vagococcus xieshaowenii. The sequence goes on from NZ_CP038865.1 coordinate 109,967, forward strand.
TCAAGATTGCTAAAGATAAAGGGGCAAATATTGTCGTCATTACGAGTTATGGTTTATCACCAATTGCTCAATTAGCCGATGTCGTTTTGAAGACAGCCATTGAGGAACATTTATTAAATGGGGGTTCCTTAGCAGGTCGTATCTCACAATTATTTTTAAGTGACGTGTTGGTTAGAAATATTGAAGACAAGTTTGCCACAGGTAAAGAAGATTTAAGAGCAGAAGTCTTGCGTTCGGTGATGAATAAGATGATATAAAAAAATGTTGGTAACGAGTTTTTTTAGCGCGTTATCAACATTTTTTATTATATTTTAATTTGGCGTTTTTATACGTTCAATATTATAGAACAACTCTAAAATTGTGATCAACTTCTGCTTTGATTACGGGATGTTTTTTTAAGTAGTCGGCAATTAATTCTGTCATATCGACTTGGATTTCTTTAATAATTTTATCCACATGAAACATGTGATAATTTCCCCCACCAATTGCACGATAATGATTGGTTACAACTTCTAATTCCTGATCATCTGTGATAGGTTGATTTTCAAATAATAGCTCTGTTATTCGTTGGCCGGAAGGTTGCTTCATATCAATTGTGTAGTCAATTCCTTCATACATATCATAATTATAATATTGTGGCTTTGGATGAATATAATCAGGATTAAAAATAATTTCTCCATCTTGTACTGCTAAGTAGTTGGCTGTTTGTTCTAAAGCAGCTCTTAATTCTTTTCCGGTTATTTTTATGACGGCCAGCGTATTGGGATAGATATAATTAGTTATAATATCACGCATGGTAATCGATTGATCAAACCCTTTTCCTTCATTGTTAAAAAGAGCGGTTCCAGAGATTTTAACCCCACTAGCAAACTGTTGAACATGATGGATAAATTCAATGTAAGGATGTTCCTTTAAGCGGGCTTGCATGGGGTCGATAATTCGCATATCTCCCTCGACAGTTCCTAGTTGTTGATCTAACCAATCTTCTAGGGCGGATTCAGCTGGTTCAATGGCTGATATGATTTGTGAGTCAGCTTCAACCTTGTCTAGAGAGTGTATCCTAGCGCTACTCTCTGTAATTGTGACTGTATTATTTGTTTTTTCTACAGTTAATTGGATTTCTCCAATGTGACTGCCACGATAGCCTGGTTGTACCACGGGAATACCATTGACTTTTGTTGCGATTATCCGGTGCTGATGGCCGGTAAAAAGGGCATCAATGCCATCAACTTCTTGTAATAATTGATAGCCCTCGTTTTCCCCAGTCAACGCTTCTGTCGCATTGCCGGTGGCTAAGTCCTTTTCGAACCCTCCGTGGTAACTAACCACAATAATATCTGCTTGTTGTTTTAATATAGGTATATATTTTTTTGCTGTTTCAACAACACTTTCAAAGGTTAGGCCTTTGAGTGTTTCTGGGTTTTCCCAATGAGGAACGTATTGTGTAGTTAAACCTAAAATAGCGATTTCTATTCCTTGTTTTTCAATGATTTCATAAGCTTTCCCAAAATAAGGCTGTCCTTTTTCATTTAATATATTTGCAGCTAAAATAGGTGCATGACAGTGATTAATAAATTCGTTTAAATAATCCATACCGTAGTTAAATTCATGATTACCTATAATTTGAACATCATAGTCCATTAGGTTGATAAGGTTGGATAGCTCTTGTGACGTATTATGTTCTTTTGCTAAATAGTAACTTAAGGGAGATCCTTGAATGAAATCGCCATTTTCAATCATGATAACGGGTCCATCTGCTTGTTCACGTTGTTCTTTTAATTTAGCAAATGCTTTAGCAGCACCAAGAGGTAAGTCTTTTTTATTAGAATAATCTGTTGGATAAATATAGCCATGCAAATCACTCGTTTCTAGAAAAGTAATTTTCATTTGTCGTTCTCCTTCATTCAAATTAAAAAAAGGAGTTGTGACAGATTTTTGTCACAGCTCCTTTAACAGGATAGATTGAAACTCGTTTATTTTTTCATATCAATGGTCTCTAAGACATGTCCTGGAATCAATGTTTCGGAAGTTGATTGGATGATGTGTCCTTGTTCAACACGGTATAGATTATAGCCGTAGCGTTCTTCAAATCTAACGATTCCTTCTCCTTCATCTTCTCCTACAAAAGACATGCCTGAAACTGTAAAATAGGGAATCCTATTTATTTCTGCATTAAAGTGGTGATGGGTATGGCCGTTTAAAATACAACTAATATTATAAGGTGCAATTAAATCTAAGAATCGTTTAGTTCCTGGCCATATAGGCATACTACTTTGTTGTGGTAATAGATGGTGGTGAGTGACTAAAATAATTGGACGATCATGTTCTTGCTCCAAAGTTTCAGCTAACCATTGGAATTGCTGTTCATCTGCAATGCCATCTGCATATCCATGACAAGAGTTATCAAAAGAAATAATTGTAAAATCCGGATAGGTTGCAACATGATTATAGGGATTAGAAGAAGCTGTTTGACTATCTTCTTGACACCAACCTATTCTAAAATGTTCCTTAATATCATGATTTCCCAAAGTAACGATGATGGGGATGTCATTTAGCTTATCATAGAACCATTTTTTTAAATAGTGATAGTCAGTTATCGCACCATCTTCCGTCAAATCCCCACTAATGATAACTAAATCTAGTTTGGTTTGTTGGAGAATTGCTGTTAAACATGTTTCAAGTGGGATAAGTGGGTTTTGCATTTTTGCTAACATCGCTTTATAGCCGATTTCACTTGCTTCGTATTCTCTACGATAATGTATATCTGATAGATGTAATATATTCATATTATCTCAATTTCTTTCTTATGATTCCTGTTATTTGATCTAGTATAAAGACGGTAATAACAACGCCAATTAAAATAATACTAACTTTATCCCAAGATCGTGTCTGGATAGCAAAAATTAACGGTGCACCAATTCCTCCAGCACCAACTAAACCAAGTGTAGCAGCACTTCGAACGGCTATTTCAAAATGATTTAAGGCTAAAGAAGAATAAATTGGCATTAAGTAGGGAATACGTACGTAAAAAATGATTTGCCAGAAATTTGCGCCTACCGCCTGCATTTCTTCTATTAATTTTTCATCCATTGACTCCATTTCTTCGGTAAATAACTTGCCTAGCATTCCAATTTGATGAACACCAATTGCCATAACACCAGCAAATGGACCAGGACCAACAAGTTTTACAAAAATTAAGGCAAAAATTAATTCTGGAAAAGCTCGTAACACATTACAGATGAATTTTCCTACCTTAGTGACCCAAGGATATGATTGCCAAAGATTAGTAGAGCTGATAAGTGTTATCGGAATTGCTAAAATAGTTGCTAACATGGTTCCTAAACAGGCAATGCCAATCGTTAGTAAAAGTAAACTTAATAAGTCTTCACCACTACCGTCATAGAAAAAATCCCATTTTGGTTTTGCTAGGCCTCGTAGGACATCCATTCCCATCGAAGGAGAGAGGGTCTTTAATCCAGAATAATCAAGATTTATTGCGGATAGGAAAACAAGTATAATCAAGAGTACTAGAGAAATAATCGTTTTTTTACTCATAGCTCGTATCATCATGCTAGAGACCTCCTAACTTGCTCGCTCAATTTATCGACAATTGCAACGGTAATTAATATAGTTAAAATAATAATCGAGACACGTTCGTAATTCATTAATGCCATAGAAGAGTTAAGTATAACACCAATTCCACCAGCTCCAACATATCCTAGAACCGTTGATGAACGAACATTTACTTCAAACGCATAGAAAGCATAGCTCGTAAATTGACTCAAAATTTGTGGAGCGATTGACCAAATAGCAATTTGTATTTTATTCGCCCCAACCGCTGATGCGGCTTCAATAGGACCATAGTCAATTGTTTCAATGGCTTGGAACATTAGTTGAGAGACCATTCCAAATGTGAAAACCGCGATTGTTAGTACCCCCGTTGCTTCTCCAATTCCGAAGATTGCGACTAAAAGTGCTGCCAAAAGTAAGGTCGGAATTGTTCGGATTAGTCCTAGTAAAAATCTGGAGATAGTCGAAATTAAGCGGTTTTCAGTCACAATAGTTGTTGCTAAAAAACTAACGGGGACGGCAAACAATAAACCAATCATCGTTCCAAGTAATGACATTTGTAGTGTCTTCATCATGGGTCTAAATAATTTTGGTAAATAGCTAAAGTCAGGATGAACGAATCGAGAGAGGAAAGAGACCATTTGATTCGAATTTTGAAAAAGCTGAGAGAATTCAGCCTCAGTAATCCAAGCACTTCCTTGAAAACAAACAAGTAAGAAAATCAGTACAAACAAGTGCTTATACCATTTAAAGTGTACGGTTTCTTTCAAGCTCATCCGCCTCGCCTGCCTTTTCTTCAAAAATTGATTTACCATAAATTTGGTTCAAACGCTCATCCGTCAATGCTTCCGGAGAACCATCAAAAACAACCTCTCCAGCATTTAGTGCGATGATTCTAGTTGAAAATTCTCTAGCTAGTGGTACTGAATGGAGATTGACAATAATCGTTTTCTTCATGGATTGATTGATATTCTTTAAATCTTCCATAACTTTTTGTGTTGTAATAGGGTCAAGAGAAGCAACCGGTTCATCAGCTAAAATAATAGGTGCTTGTTGGACTAGCGCACGAGCAATCGAAACGCGTTGTTGTTGTCCACCACTAAGTTCATCACTACGTATCTGTAATTTATCGGATAGTCCAACGGTTTCTAAGGCTATATTTGTTTGTTGATAATCTTCTTTTGTAAAAAGACCGAAAATACTTTTCCAAGTAGAATAATATCCTAATCGTCCTGATAGAACATTTTTTTGAACGGTGCTACGTTTCACAAGGTTGAAGTGTTGTGAAATTAAGCCGATTTGTCGTCGAATGATTCTTAATTCTTTTTTTCTTGCTTTTGTAATAGAGGTATCGTTGATACGAATATCACCACTTGTTGTTTCGACTAAGCGATTGATACTACGTAAAAGGGTACTTTTTCCCGCACCACTTAATCCGATGATGGAAACAAATTCACCATCTTCAATTGTTAGATTGATATCTTTAAGGCCTACCACACCATTCGGGTAAACCTTTGAAACGTTATCAAAAATTATCATAATATTTCCCCATTTTTATATTGTTAGCTACTAAAGCCGTTTATTCAGCAGCTTTAGTAGTATATTCTCTAATTGTATCGTAGGCCGAGTCAGCGGCTTGTTCGTATCCTTGGTGTCCCCATAAACTCATAGCTTCTTTACCATCTTCGTCATCCTTCATATTTAAGAAGACGTTTTTTATTTCTTCTTTTAAATCGCTAGGCATATTCGGTTGAACGGCAATTGCATCGTTAGGAATATCACCTTCTGTCAAGTACAAGACTTTTAATTCTTTGAATAAATCATTGTTTGGAAAACTAGAAGCAAACGCATTGCGAGCTCCTTCAAAAACAAAAGCCGCATCAATTTGCTTGTTTAGTACTGATGTAATTTCACTAGGAATGTCATTAACAGTTGTCATTTTTGTATCAGCAGTAGGATCAATACCCGCATCTTTTAATTCAGCAACAGGATAAATGTATCCGCTAGCTGAGTTAGGACTTAAAGTGGCAATGTTTTTTCCTTTTAAATCAGTTAATTTAGACATATCACTATCAGCGCGAACTAAAATTTCGCCTTTAAATGTATTGGTTAATTGGTCTGTTAGTGGTAGACCTGTTTCTTGATCATAATCACCAAGTTGTGAGGTTAAAATGGCTTCCGCTGCATGCGCATCTTTTGCTTGCACATAGGCAGCTGGAGGCATAATACCGACATCTACTTGTCCTGATGCCATTGCTTCTACAATAGTAGAGTAATCAGTAGCTAAGGTCACTTTTACATCACGGTCCAATTTTTTAGAAAGGTAATTAGCAAACGGTTTTGTTTTTGCCTCCATGCTACCGTCGTTGTTTGTTGGTACGAATTGAACAACTAATTCATCCTTTTTATCTTTTTCTGAATCGTTTCCTGTTTTATTAGACGTACAAGCACCTAAAGTAGTAAGTAACATGATTCCGATAAAGCCTTTTGCTATCTGTTTAAAGTTCATTTTTTTCCTCCCAATGGATATATTTTATTTTGTGATTAAATCATATCAACTAACCATTAAATAATGAAGTGACACACGTCCTATTTTACATTAAATTTACATACGTTTATCTTTTTTATATCAAAAATGTTCGTGTTGAGTTCGATGGCCTTTTACGATATAATAAAAAAAACCATAGAGGTGACTTTTTATGAAAAAAATCAAAAATATAGAGCAACTATCTGCCTATGTTGATAGGTACAATCTGCAAGACTATATGGATTCAGATATATTAGCTATGGCTTCTTTACATTATTTCGATAAAGAAGATCACCTTATCCAGTCGGAAACAACGTCTGATTATTTATACTTTCTAGTAAAAGGAACGGTAATGGTTTATTCCTATTCGTCAGACACACAAAATATTTGTATAGATTATGTTGAGCCTGCATCGTTAATTGGTGAGGCTTCTTCGTTGTGGGGGCTCGTACCCAAAAGTAATGTAAAAGCGGTATCTCATTGTATTTGTATTAGTATATCACTGAAAAAATATCGTGCTAAATTACAAGCGGATGTTCGTTTTTTACAGAATATTTGTCAGCTATTAAGTTACCGTCTTAATTCTAATGTTAATTTAGCCAATTCTTTGACGGAGCCAGTTGAAACGAGACTAGCAAAATTTATTTTATCCCATTATGAAGGAGATCAGTTTTCCGTTCGTCTTACAACATGTGCTGCTATTTTAAATGTTAGTTATCGACATCTAATCCGAATGATGACTAACTTTCGTGAAGCAAATATTATAGAGAAGAAGAAAAACTACTATCTAATCCTTGATTTTGATAAATTAATCGAATTATCAAAAAAATTAAGTGGCTAGTTTTATTTGTAATAATGCCGGTAAAATAAATATTCTTAAAAATAATAAAAATCCAAAACAAATGTATGACAAGCATCTGTTTTGGATTTTTATTTTGGCAACCATTCACTACTATGTTCAGTTAAATACCTTAATTTCTGAGGTTTGCTTAATTGCTTAAAAGCATACTCCGCCTGCATGGCGGGTGATTTTTCACTGAAGTGTTCTAGGTGAATCATCCGCATTGGATGCCTCTTGAGGAGGCGTGTGTATTTTGCGCCGGTTCCGTTATTGTGTTGTGCCAATCGTCTAATAGGGTCCGTCGTGTAGCCAGCATAGAGCGTATTATCAGCGCATTGTAGGACATAAAAGTAGTGATCGCTACTCGCCATGTAGTATCGCCTCTATTTCAGGTAAATACTGATTGTCCTCACCATATACATATAATGGTGGCAAGATTTTTAGGCCACCAGGTTTGCCGTGATGAATGCCTTCAATTAACAAGGTATTTGCTTCACGACCGACTTTTGGATAAACGAGTTGCATCCGTTTGGGCTCTAATTGATAACGTTGCATCACAGCCAAAATTTCGGTAAGGCGTTCCGGCCGATGTACCATGGCAAATCGTCCGTTCATCTTTAATAAGCCAGCCGACATTTTGATCACTTCTTCAAGGTTGGTGTGCAATTCGTGTCTAGCAATTGCTAAATGCGGGTTCGGATTTTTGACGTTTGTCGGTAATTCCTTGAAGTAAGGTGGGTTACAGATAACACAATCAACGGTATCTTTACGAATATATTGATTGGTATCGTTCAAATCAATATTAAGAACCGATAGCTGTTCACTTAAATCATTAAGTTGGATGCTCCGAGTGGCCATGTCGGCTAAACGTTCTTGTAATTCAACGCCGATAATTTGTGCATTCGTTGTCCGACTGATAAATAAGCCAACCGCCCCGTTACCAGAACACAAATCGACAATCAGTCCACGTTTTGGTGTACGGGCAAAATGAGCCAATAAGACCGCGTCTAAAGAAAAGGAAAACACGTCTGAACTTTGAATAATTTGGATATTTTGAGCGGATAATTGGTCAATACGCTCATTTTCATAAATAATTGGTTCCATAAAATCTCTCCATCAGTATAATAAGTAGTATTATATCACGAATTAGCAAAAACAACGGACTTGAATAGAATAAAATGTCTGGTATGTCAAGATATGGTAAAATAAATGAAACGAATGAAAAAAAGTGAGGAATGAATATGTTTTTTAAAGTCATGCGATCAATCGCTAAAGGAGCGTTGTTTATTGTCAATGGACGCGCTGAATATCAACAACAAGATAAATTACCCGAAGGCAACTATGTGTTAGTTGGTCCACATCGTACATGGTGGGATCCGCTTTACTTCGCTATCGGTGCAGCGCCAAAAGAATTTTCTTTTATGGCCAAAGAAGAATTATTTAAAAATCCTATTTTAAGATGGATTCTAGTAAAAGCCAATGCGTTTCCTGTTAATCGCGATAATCCCGGACCAAGTGTCATCAAAAAACCGGTTAAATTATTAAAGAGTACAGAGTTAAGTTTGATCATGTTTCCAAGCGGGACACGTCATTCAGAAGAGTTAAAAGGTGGCGCTGCGTTAATTGCTAAAATGGCGAAAGTGCCCATTGTCCCAGTAGTTTATCAAGGCCCCGTAACGTTGGGTGGCTTATTCAAACGCAAAAAAGTGATTTTACGCTTTGGCGATCCTATTGACGTATCGGATGTTAAGAAACTAGATCAAGCGGGTATTACAGAAATTGAACGCTGTATGAGCACGTCTTTTGCCCAACTAGATAGCGAAATTAATCCAGATTATAAATACGTGCCAAAGAAAAAAGACAACCAATAATAAAAAGATCAGGTGATGAATAATGACGGAAAATCTCAGGGAAAAGTTAGTTTTACGACAACTAGATGAAGAACATATTCAACAGTTTAATGAGTTGTTGGCGTATGTTTTTCAGATTACGGATGCTGATATTGAAGAGAGTGGTTTTTCTAATAAGCGTGACTTTATTAAATCAAAACAGCCCATTTTAGAATTATCTAAAGTATTTGGTTGGTTTGATGATGAGGAATTGGTTTCTCAAATTGCGATTTATCCTTGTGAGGTGAATATTCACGGGACGATTTACCAAATGGGGGGTGTTACTGGGGTAGGAACCTATCCAGAGTATGCGAGTCATGGATTGATGCAAAGCTTAATCATGCTAGCGCTTGAAAAAATGCGTGAAGATGGTCAGTGGATTTCGTATTTATATCCCTATAATATTCCTTACTATCGCCGCAAAGGCTGGGAAATCATGTCGGATAAATTGAGTTTTGATATGAAAGACACGCAATTACCAACGACACAGCCAACACCAGGTTATGTGGAGCGTGAAGCGGTGAATCATCCGGATGTCTATGAAGTGTATGAATCATTTGCACGTCAACATCACGGAGCCATGTTGCGTAGTGACTTTAACTGGGAAGAATACTGGCGTTATGAGAATCAAGATGAACGAACAGCAGCCATTTATTACGGAGCCAATCAACAACCGTTAGGCGTATTGTTTTATTGGATTGCCGCAGATGTCTTCCATGTGAAAGAAATGTTTACCTTAAACGAAGAAGCTAGACAAGGTTTGTGGCACTTTATTAATGCACATTTTTCAATGGTAGATCGTATCGAAGGAGATATTTATAAAAATGAGCCACTAGCATTCTTATTAGATGATGGTCAGATTAAAGAAACAATCGAGCCTTATTATATGGCGCGTATTGTTGACGTGGCAGAGTTTTTACGTGAGTTTCCTTTTGCTGGGACGGCCAAGCCGTTTCATTTTGAGATGAGTGATCCGGTGGCTAAATGGAACAATGGCATCTTCTCATTGAGTTGGGATGAAGAGGATCATGTACAAGTTGGGTACGAACCAATTGGGGCTGCCGTGAAGATTGATATTCAAACCTTTACGTGTCTATTTATGAATTATCGTCGAGCGGCATACTTGCATCGTATCGAGCGTATTGAGACAGATAAAGAAACTATTCGTAGCTTGGAACGCATTATTCCAGATATGCCCGCGTATTTCAGTGATTATTTCTAAAAGCTCTCAACTATCATTTTTTGTAAAAATATGGTAAACTAATAGAGTTGAAACAAACAGATAATTAAATAAAACAAGGTTGGGTAGAATGCTTTCAAGGGTTCCTTTTCTAGGGCGAGAAAAGGAGGAAGCAGTCTATCCTTTTTTATTTGTTATTAAAGGAGAGGAAAGAATATATGTCATTTTTATTAGTCATTAGTTTGATTTTGATCGTTACTAAGATCATGGAGCATTTAGCCGTGAAGTTGACGTTACCGTCAGTTGTCGGAAGTTTATTTGTGGGGATTTTATTAGGCCCCGCCGTTTTAGGAGTCGTTCAAAAGAGCGATGGCATCAATCTGCTATCGCATATCGGGGTCATTTTATTAATGTTTTTAGCCGGGGTGGAAAGTGATTTTAATCGCTTGAAAAAATATTTAAAACCATCTGTGTCTGTCGCAATACTGGGTATTGTAATGCCAATGATCATGTTCTACGTGACGTCTATGCTATTTGGTTTTGGAAGTAAAGAGTCATTATTTATTAGTTTAATTTTTAGTGCGACTTCATTAAGTATTACGATTCAAGTATTGAAAGAATTGAATTACGTTCAAACAAGAGAAGGATCGGTTGTTGTCGGTGCCGCATTATTAGATGATATTATGGTCGTGATTCTATTAAATGTGGTAATGAGTCTCTTAACACCTGGTGTTGGCCTAGCGCAAGTTGGTAAATTATTGCTAACCACTGTCTTATTCTTTGTCGGTGTTTTTGCGTTTCAACGCTTTTTATTACCGATTGTCTTAAAATTATATGAAAAAGTTTCGGTGCCTGAAAAAAATCTGGCGTTAGGATTAGCGTTAGCCTTTTTCTTTAGTTATGTTGCGGAGACGTTAGGAATGTCAGATATTATTGGTGCTTTCTTTGCGGGTATCATGTTGTCACAAACTAAAGTGGGGCATGAGATTGAAGGGAAAATTGATCAAATCAATAGAGCCTTTTTCGCGCCTGTCTTTTTTGTAAGTATTGGTTTAGATTTATCGTTCCACGGTTTAGGTAAGTATTGGTACTTAATTATTATCTTCAGTGTACTTGCAGTATTATCTAAATATGTGGGTGGCTACATTGGGGCGAAATTCGATGGCTTTGATCGTAAAAGTGCGGCTATCGTAGGTGCGAGTATGATTTCACGAGGTGAGATGGCATTAATCTTGGTGTCATTAGGCTTGAAACAAGCTATTATCTCTGAGAGTTTATACGCATTAATCGTATTAGTAGTCTTAATCAGCACAGTTGCAGCGCCGATTTTATTAAAACAAGCCGTTATGACCAAACAAAAAATGTTGGAAAAAGAGCGTATATAAGCCAAATAAAAGGCGTATGACCGAAGTCATACGCTTTTTTGTCTCTAGATTAGTTATTAGTGTTGTTTTGTTGCAAGGCAGATTGGTCAATGCTTAATTTGACAGAGGTTGTTTTCTTCTCTTTGCCTCGGTAGTAAGTGACTTTAATGGTGTCACCGACTTTTTTGTTGTAAAGAATAGATTGTAAATCACTTGAAGATTCAATTGCTTCGCCGTCAATGTCGACAATCACGTCATATTTTTCTAGACCTGCTTTTTCAGCCGGTGTTGCGTTTTGTACGGTCATGATCACGATACCTGCTGTGACATCATCGGTTAAGTTTAGAATTTCTGAACGTTGTTGTGAGCTGATGTTAGCTAAGTCATACATTGAGACACCTAAAGCTGGACGTGTTACTTTACCATCTTTTTCTAATTGATTAATGATGTTAACAACGTCGTTACTTGGAATAGCAAAGCCCATTCCTTCTGCTGACACACCGGATGTTGATGAGGCGATTTTAACAGAATTAATACCGATGACTTGTCCGGCTGCGTTGATTAAGGCACCACCTGAATTCCCTGGGTTGATCGCCGCATCTGTTTGTATGGCATTGATATTCACGGGTTCGTTATCATCATTAGTGTTTTGGATGCTACGGTTTTTTGCAGAGATGATGCCCTGTGTTACCGAACTTGCATATTCAGTTCCTAAAGGAGAACCAATCGCAATAGCTGGCTCACCGACTTTTATTTTGTCAGAATCACCGAATGTTGCGGTAGTTTTGATGTCTTTACTACTGATTTTAATAACAGCTAAGTCGGTATAAGAATCACGACCGACAAGCTCACCTTTGATAGTTGTCCCATCGTTTAATAAGATTTCTAGTGCGTCAGATCCAGAAACAACATGGTTATTAGTCACGATATAAGCAAAATCGCCATCTTTTCGGTAAATAACCCCGCTTCCTTCACTGCTAGTTTCTAAGTTGTCATTATCCTCTTCTTTTTGGTTAGATGGACTATTACCACCAAAAAGGCCACCAAATGGGTCTGACATGGCTTGTTGTTTTTGTAAGTTGATGACAGAAACGACTGCATTTTGTACTTTATCCACGGCTTTAGTTGTATCACTAGTCACATCGTAACTAATATTGCTTACTTGAGTAGTCTGAGACTTAGTGGAGTTAGTAGAAGTGCTGTTTGAATCGTTGGATAAGAGTTGTGCGCCTCCTAAGACTAAACCACCACCAAGAATCCCTCCTGCTAAACTAATACCAAATCGTTTTAACAAACTAGTTTGTTGATTATTTTTTTCTGTTTTATTATCTTGTTCCATAGTAATAACCTCCTAAACGTTTCATTTATACTTCTATTATAACGGAATAACTTAAATGTAGCTTAAATAGCTGCTGTATTTATTTATTTACACACATAAATTTAAAAATAGTTAAAAAACATACCGAGTTATACACAAATCCACAGGAGTTATCAACAGAACATCAGTTTTGTGGAATGTTAATAACTTTTTGTTCGAAAAAAAGTTATATAAGGAATACAAACATTTTGAGTTTGTTGAAATGTGCAAAACTCTGTGGATAACTGTGTATAACTAAAATATGTTATACTAGTTGCGTGAATAAATGACAAGCGAGGAATTAAAATGAAAGTAACCATTATTGGTGTGGGAAAGTTAAAAGAAAAATATCTTAAACAAGGGATAGAAGAATACGCTAAGCGTCTAAGCAAGTATACAAAATTTGATATTATCGAAGTCCCTGATGAACAAGCCCCTGAGAATTTGAGCCCAGCTGAAATGATCCAAGTGAAACAAAAAGAAGGCGAACGTATTTTAAGTAAAATCAAAGACACAGATTACGTGTATGCTTTAGTGATTCAAGGAAAATTGGTCTCTTCAGAAGAGTTGGCTAAGACAATGGAACAAGCCACTATTCAAGGGAAAAGTCACTTAGTCTTTATTATTGGAGGTTCATTAGGATTATCTGATGACGTCATTAAACGTAGCAATGAGCAATTATCTTTTGGTCGTATTACATTACCCCATCAATTGATGCGCTTAGTGTTGAGCGAGCAAGTTTATCGAGGCTTTAGAATTATGAATGGCCATGCGTATCATAAATAATCGCACATATTTTTGGTAGATTAATGAGAATTAGTCTACCAATTTTTTTATGTTTTTAAGAATAGAATTAGATTAAAAGAAGAAATCAAATAAGAAATGAATGAAAGGTGTTTTATCGTTAAAATATATGTTTTAATAAGTAAGAAGGCGCATTCATAACGTAACATAAATTAATAATTTTATATAAGGAAGGAGTAAGTCTAGTGTTTGAAGAAGTAGCCAGAATGGCAAAAAAAGAAGTACAGGTAATTAATTTTAAGAGTTGTTTTGATGTCATAGGTCCTATTATGATAGGGCCATCAAGTTCGCATACGGCAGGAGCTATTATGATAGGTCGTGTGGCTAATTTATTGTTTAATGGTAAGCCAAAGCGAGCACTTGTAAAGTATTATGAGTCATTTGCTCAAACGCATAAGGGCCATGGAACGGATTATGCAATTGCTAGTGGTATTTTAGGTTTTTCAACATCTGATTCACGTGTTCCTAAAGCGCTAGAAATAGCTGAGGAACAAGGAATTGAAATTGAATTTGTTGAAATGCCAGGTGATAGTCCAGTAGGTCATGCGAATACAGCGTGTATTACGCTACAAGATGATGAGCGTGAAATTCATGTGACCGGTACTTCTATCGGAGGAGGAACAATTGAGGTTAAATATATCGAGATTGAAGGTTTCGCCATTGAGCCACAAGGTCCGCTACCGATGTTGTTAGTCATTACAGAAAATAGTCAGGTTAAAAGTTTTATGGAAGATTTTTTAGTTGAACATCAAATCAAGATAACAACAATCACACGTCATCAAAGCGAAGATGATCGTTATTTGTTTGTCTATGATCTTGACTCTCCTTTATCAGAGGAGTTGCGAGCAGAAATCGTTGCGATGGGTGACCCATCACGATTAATTGTGTTGTAATAAGGAGGTTACTATGTATTTATCAATTGAATCATTCATACAAGAAGCTGAAAAAACTGGAAAATGTTTATCTGATTTAATGATTGAACAAGAAATGGCTCATACTCAAATGAGCTATGAAGAAGTATGGCATTTAATGGAATTAAACTTACAAACAATGGAAGCAGCGGTAATAGCCTCTACAGAAGGAGAAGGTGTATTTTCTCCAACTGGCTTAACAGGTGGTGACGCGATTAAATTAAAAAAATACCGTGAAAGTGGTAAGACACTCTCTGGAGACTTGATGTTACAAGGGGTGCAAAGTGCGCTAGGAACCAACGAAGTGAATGCGGCAATGGGCGTTATTTGTGCGACACCAACTGCGGGTGCAAGTGGCACATTACCCGGTGTGTTATTTTCAATTAAAGATAGCTTAGGATTGTCTCGTGAACAGATGATTCGCTTCCTTTTCACATCAGGCTTATTTGGATTAGTTGTAGCAAACAATGCGATGATTGCCGGAGCTGTTGGGGGATGTCAGGCAGAAGTCGGGAGTGCATCAGCTATGGCAGCCGCTGCAGCGGTTGAAGTAGCAGGTGGAACACCTCGACAATCAGCGGATGCATTTGGGACAGCACTAGGTAATTTATTAGGATTAGTCTGTGACCCAGTAGCCGGTCTAGTTGAAATCCCTTGTGTGAAACGTAACGCTATTGGTGCAGGGAATGCTTTGATTGCGGCTGATATGGCCTTAGCTGGAATTGAAAACAAAATTCCAGCAGATGAAGTAGTTGAAGCGATGCGTCAAGTAGGGGTTAACATGCCTCGAGAATTACGTGAAACGGGAATAGGCGGTTTAGCGGGTTCTATCACAGGTAGACGTATGAAAGAAGAAATTTTTGGCTAATTACTAGCTAATATTGAAGATAGAAGAGGGATGACTTAGCCGGTCGTCCCTCTTTTTATTGAGGTTCTTGTCAATCATTAGGTGTACATCGTGTGTTATGATACAATAAAGAAAACTGTTATAGTATTAGTTGTCTGTAACATGATGGATGGGATAAACAGGAGGTTAAGGATGACAAGTAAACACGACCAAATATTGGCATATGTAGAGAATCTTCCTGTAGGAGAGCGAATTTCTGTACGTGGGATTGCCAAACAACTAGAAGTCAGTGAAGGAACGGCTTATCGCGCGATTAAAGCTGCGGAAAATCATGGCATTGTTTCAACCATTGAACGTGTTGGAACGATTCGAATCGAGCAAAAAAATCATGAAAATATTGAAACATTAACATTTAAAGAACTAACAAAAGTTATTGAAGGAACTGTTTTAGGCGGTAAAGAAGGGTTAGACAAAACGTTAGTTAAATTTGTTATTGGTGCCATGACAACTGGTGCGATGGATCGCTATATTACCCCGGATTCTTTAATGATTGTCGGTAACCGTAAAGAAGTACAAGAACTAGCCCTAAAAAAAGGTGCAGCTGTACTAGTCACAGGTGGCTTTGATATTTCTGAGGATATTTTAAAGCTAGCTGATGAAGTAGGTTTGCCGGTATTGAGCACAACGTATGATACGTTTACCGTGGCAACCCTAATTAACCGTGTGATTAGCGACCAAATGATACGAAAAGAAATTTTATCGGTTGGCGATATTTATACGAACTTATCGTTAACTAATTTCTTGTTTCACACTGATACAGTAGAAGATTATGAGAAGAAAGCACAAGAAACTGGTCATTCACGTTTTCCAGTGGTGAATAAGAGTATGCGTGTACTAGGTGTGGTGACAGCTAAAGATGTTATCGGCAAACTGCCTAACCAACTAATCGAAAAAGTAATGACACGCGATACCAACAATGCTAAATTACATATGAGTGTCGCCAGCATAGGGCATTTAATGATTTGGGATGGTATTGAGATGATGCCAGTTGTGGAAGATGACTTGCGTTTAATTGGTATTATTTCCCGACGAGATATTATGAAAGCTATGCAAATGGCACAAAGACAACCTCAAGTAGCCAACACTATCGCTGATCAAATTGTTGAAGGTATTACTGAAATCACTCAAGAAGGCGACAGTATGATTTTTGGTGTGAATGTCTCTCCTCAAATGGTGGATAATGTTGGGGCATTATCTTATGGGGTATTAAGTGAGATGATCGTGAGTGTCGTAAGACGTTTGTTACAAACACAACATAAGCGTAACTTGATTGTAGAACAAATGTCACTGTATTATTTCCGAATGATTCAGATTGAAAGTCAAATTGAAATTAGACCTAGATTGCTAGAAGTTGGAAGACGAACAGCGAAGGTAGATATTGAAGTATATTTAGACAAAACGATTGTGGCTAAAGCTATCGTAGATTGTCAATTAATGGGTAAATCATAGAAAGCAGGTTGTCTGATGATACAACAAGAAATTTTAAAAGCGATTAAGCAGTATGAAACGATTATTATTCATCGTCATGAGCGTCCAGATCCAGATGCACTAGGTTCTCAAGGGGGGCTTGCCGAAATTATTCTAGCCTCTTTTCCTGAGAAAAAAGTTTATTTAGTTGGGGAAGATGTAGCGAACTTACTTTATTTAAATAAAATGGACGAGGTTGAAGATGAGGTTTATCAAGGGGCATTAGTGATTGTAACAGATACGGCTAATAGTCCACGTATCGATGATAAACGTTACGCATTAGGTGATAAATTAGTGAAGATTGATCATCATCCTAATGATGAGCCTTACGGTGACTTGGTCTGGGTGAATACTGGCGCAAGTAGCTGTAGTGAAATTATTTATGATTTCTATGCACAATTTGAAGATGAATTAACACTGACTGATGAAGGCGCGCGTTTATTATATGCGGGAATTGTTGGCGATACCGGTCGCTTCATGTACCCTGCTTCAACGGCTCATACATTAGAGGTGGCTGCTAAATTACGTCAATATGATTTTGATGCCATTGAGATTCATCGTCAAATGGACGAGATGGATGAAAAAGTGGGCAAATTAATGGGTTACGTATTAGCAAATATCGATTCAGATGGAAAAGGGACTGCCAAAGTCGTGATTCCTTACAGCATTTTGGAAGAGTACGGCATTGATGATTCCGAAACATCAGGTTTAATTCCAGTTGCTGGAAAAATCTCAACAATTCAAGTTTGGGCACTTTTTGTCCAGCAACCAAGTGGTGTATATCGTGTGCGCATGCGTTCAAAAGGACCTGTTATCAACGAAATCGCCAAACGCCATCGCGGTGGCGGTCACCCACTAGCTAGTGGAGCCTTTGCGGCAGACCAAGCAGAAATTGATCAAATCTTTGCAGAAATGCAAGCAGTCTTAAAGTGATTGAAGTATCGTTTAGCTTCAAGTAATATGAATGAAGTGACAAAAGGGGTGAAAAACCTTTTGAGAGGTTCATCATATTACCGAAGAAGCTGATACTGAAATCCGGATTAGTTAAAGTGATTGTGAGTGCGTTAAGGCCTGAGAAATAGTTATGTAACAGTCAAAAATTGTTTCTTGAATGTTTAAACTGTTACTAACTATTTCCGAAGGACTGCACTCAAAATCCGGATTAGTTAAAGTGATTGAAGTATCGTTTAGCTTCAAGTAATATGAAAAGAGCCAGTCTTTAGGAAATCGCTAAAGACTGGCTCTTTGTTTAACTTTGATAACTTTCCAACTCTGTACTAATTGTTTCCCATTCATCCATTAAATTCATTTGTTCTTCTTCAAGGGATTCAACTTCTGTTTGTAAACGACCTAATTCGGTATGGTCTGATAAAATATCAGGGTTTGTCATAGCGAGATGACGTTGTTCGACTTCAGTTTCAATGGCTTCTAAACGTGCTTCGATTTCATCAATTTTACGTTGTAATTTACGAGTTTCACGTTGGACTTCTTTTGATTGATAAAAAGCATTTTGAGAAGTGGGGGCACTTTCAGTTGGTCGGATTGCTTGTTGCTGTTCGGCTTTCAAGCGCTCGATTTCTTCAAGTTCGGCTTTTTTAGCGACGTAATAGTCGTAATCGCCTAAATACTCAGTCGTGCCATTTTCGGCAAGTTCAATCACTTTGGTAGCGATACGGTTAATGAAGTAACGGTCATGTGACACAAATAATAGGGTGCCTTCAAATTCAATTAACGCGTCTTCTAATACCTCTTTGCTATCAATATCTAAGTGGTTGGTTGGCTCATCAAGAATCAAGAAGTTTTGTTGATCCATTGATAATTTTGCTAGTGCTAAACGGGCTTTTTCTCCACCACTTAGGGTTGGTACTGTCTTACTCACATCGTCACCTGAAAATAAGAAGCTACCTAGAATCGATCTGATATCTTTTTCCGGTGTAGTAGGATGTTCATCCCAAAGTTCTTGTAGGACGGTTTTGTTAGAGCGTAAATCACTTTGTTCTTGGTCATAGTAACCAATCGCCACGTTCGTTCCAAAATGTGGTTGTCCTTTAATGAGCGCGTTTTTCCCAATCAGTGATTTTAGTAAGGTTGATTTTCCAATCCCGTTTGGTCCAACTAAAGCAATTGCTTCTTGTTTGCGAACGTCTAAGTTAATTGGTTCGGATAAAATTTCTTGGTCGTAGCCAATCGCTGCTTGTTCTAACTGCAGCACAACGTTCCCAGAAGGTTTTTCGACATTGAATTGAATACGCGCTGATTTTTCATCGCCCATGGGTTTATCTAAGCGGTCCATTTTTTCTAGTTGTTTACGACGACTTTGGGCACGTTTTGTTGTGCTAGCTCGAGCTAAGTTACGAGCAACAAAATCTTCTAGCTTGTTGATTTCATCTTGTTGTTTTTCAAAAGCTTTCCATTCTTGTTCGAGTTGTGCGGCTTTTAAGTCTAGATATTTTGTATAGTTCCCTTTGTAATGGGTCATTTTACGACGGCTAATTTCGTAGACTTCATTGACCACTTTATCTAAGAAATAGCGGTCATGTGACACAATTAGAAGCGCGCCACGATAATTGTGCAAATAATTTTCCAGCCATGATAAAGTGTCGATGTCTAAATGGTTCGTTGGCTCATCGAGAATTAATAAATTTGGTTGTTCTAGCAACAGCTTCGCTAATGCTAAACGCGTTTTTTGGCCACCTGAAAGGCTATTAACAGGTCGATTGTAGTAACTTTCATCAAAACGGAAGCCGTTTAGGATGGCTTTAATATCTGCTTGATAACTATAACCATTTTGTTCTTGGAATTGATGTTGCAAGTGATCGTATTCTTTTAGAAGACGTTGGTAGTTGTCACTTTCTAAATCTAAAGACGGTTCCCCCATTGCAGCTTCTAGTGAATGAATTCGTGTCTCTAGTGCAATTAGTTCAGCGAATGTCTCAAGCATTGCTTCCCAAATTGTTTTTTCAGAAGTAAATCCGGTATTTTGGGCAAGGTAACCAATAGATAAGCCTTTTGCTTTTGTTACTTGACCGGCATCCGTTGGGTCAATGCCTGCGATTATTTTTAGTAACGTTGATTTCCCGGCACCGTTGCGCCCAACTAGCGCAATCTTACTCGTGTCTTGAACGGTCAGTTGGATATTTTCAAATAGCACGTCAGCACCAAAATAGCGTGCGACATTGTTAGCTTGTAATAGAATCATCACGTGTCTCCTTTAAGTCTGTTAGTTTCAGTGTATCATAAAATCAGACGTAATTAGAGGAAAATAAATTTTAGTGAAATCTATTGAATAAGATCTGTTAATAAGGGTGGTTTAATTGAAATTAATTCACAAATAAGGAGGGTTAAACGATAGGTTTGTGAAGAAGTTATAGGAATGTATGATGATATAAGAAATAAATACGTTAAAAATGAACAAAGATAGTCTTAAATATTAGCTTATTACTGAAAATGTTGGTATTATATTTATGTGATTAAGAGAGCAATTAGGTTTGTTTAGATAAGAAAGGAACAAAAAATAATATGAAGAATCAATTAATCCCTAGAGCAACAGCGAAGCGTTTGCCGCTTTACTACCGATACTTAAAAGTATTGTTAGATTCTGGGAAAACTAAAGTATCATCGACAGAGTTAAGTGAAGCAGTTAAGGTAGATAGTGCTACTATTCGTCGTGATTTCTCATACTTTGGAGAATTAGGAAAACGCGGTTATGGTTATGATGTGGAGAGCTTATTAGAGTTTTTTGGTCGCATGTTGACGGAAGATCGTCTAACTAGTGTTGCTTTAATTGGAGTAGGTAACTTAGGTAGCGCCTTGCTTAAATATGGCTTCCATCAAAATAACAATATTCGTATTAGTGCAGCCTTTGATGTTAAAGAAGATATTGTAGGACGTATTGTGGATGGTATTCCGGTCTATCCAATGTCTGATATGAAAGAACAAATTCAACAACAACAAATTGAAGTGGCGATTTTAACGATTCCTTCTGATAAAGCCCAAGATGTGGCGAATGAGTTATTTGAAGCAGGTATTCGCGGTATCATGAACTTCACACCGGTACGTTTGAATGCACCTGAAAATGTGCACGTTCAAAGTATCGACTTAACCAATGAATTACAAACATTGATCTATTTCTTGAATCATTATAATGATAATGGTGAAACAGTAGAATAAAATATTAAGCCATTGTCTTCTGACTAGTATCAGAAGACAATGGTTTTTTTATGGAAATTTCAAGAGTATGTGTTTTTTGGGCTCTATAATAAATAGGACTGATGAAGGATTTTTCCTTCTACAGTCCTATTTTTGTATTTAATTATTAAAAAACATATCGCCTTTTGTTAATATTAAGTTACGACACAAAACAAACAAAAGGAACGATATGCTATGACTAATGATATCAAAAAAATTTATGGAATTGAAGACCCTAATTTAATAATTTCTAGTGTTTCCGAAGGAACTTACCGTAATAAGCCTGCGAAAATTATACAAGCTAGCTATAAACCTAAAGCCATAGTTTGCCCCAAATGTGGTTCTTCGCCTCGAAACAACACCGGAAAGTACATTATTGTTAAGAATGGTTCTAAGAAGGTAGATGTCCTATTGACACATGAGAACACTGGGATTGTCTCTATGAAGTTATCTAAACAGCGCTATCGTTGTTACAATTGCAATACGCACTGGACTTCGCAAATTGATTTAGTACAACCTTCCCATAATATTTCAAGGATAATTGAAGCTAAAGTCATTGAATTAATAGCTGAAAGAATTTCTCTTAAATTAATTGCTAAATTATGTAGTGTTTCAATTAGTAAAGTGATTCAGGTATTAAAATCTTTAGAAACATACCTTCCTAAGGAAGAAAACCGTTGGTTGCCAGAGGTTTTAATGGTGGATGAATTTCGTTCGCATACTGCTTCAGAAGACTCTATGAGTTTTATTTGTGCTGATGGTGAATCAGGACGATTAGTTGAAATATTGGAAAGCAGAAAAATAAATTATCTTATACCTCACTTTAGTCGCTATCCAGATGAAGAACGATTCAGAGTCAAATTCCTAGTGACAGATATGAATGCGGCTTATTTCCAATTAGTAAAGGATATTTTTCCTAATGCTGAGCTAATCATTGATCACTCTCACATTGTTAAACATTTGAATGAAGCCTTCAATAGCTTTAGAGTACGTGAAGTAAAAAGACTAAAGGTATCAGGGAAAAAAAGAGAAGCGAGTAAACTTAAGAAAAATTGGCGCTTCCTGCTTAAAAACAGATTGGATATTAATATCTCTGAATACAAAAAATGGCCGAGTTTTAGATCTAATAAGTACCCTTACTTGACCGAACAAATGATGATTGATCGGTTATTAGGTTTTTCCGAACCTCTAAAATTAGCCTATGACTACTTCCATGATTTATTAGATTCATTTAGAAGAAAAGAATATGAACGATTCTTTGAATTGTTAAATACTTTACCAGATGAATTAGATGAAGAATTTAAAGGACAAGTACAAAATCTAATACGCTATCAAGAAGGTATTACCAATGCGTTAATACATCCCTATTCAAATGGGAAGATTGAAGCAAAGAATACACACATCAAAACATTAAAACGAGTTTCTTACGGATTCAAATCTTTCAGCAATATGAGGATTAGAATCTTTTTAACCGAAGGTTTGATAGAAGTTAATCATTAAATAACAAAAAACCATGAAATCAAAGAATATTTTCTCCAATTTCATGGTTGGCTAATATTACTCATCAGTCCAATTTGACAAAGAGCCGTTTTTTGTCATTTATAATGTTCGTTTAATTAAATGTTGACATTTTTTATAAGCAGCGTTATTGTTTAATAAAGTCGTTTAAAAGATATAAATCGATTATTTTTTAATGATTTCTGTAAAAAAGTAGTGATAAGTTGTTTTTTCCTTATCTTTTTTCGTAGAAAGTTATAAGTTTATGTAGATTGAAATAGAAAAATATTTTAGAAACTACATTTTTTATCATTTATAAGGATCGTTAAAAAAAATATTGACATTTTTTATAAGTGACGTTATTATTTAATCAAATAGTTTGAAGAGGATAAACAAATTATTTTTGAAAATAGAAATTCATACAAATTCAAATAAAAAATATTCTAGGGTTCCGCACTGTTTAACGGTGGACTGGTCCGAGAGAATATTCCAATTAATATTGGTTACACGGAAGGAAAAAAGCCTGGGAGATATAGATACTATATTTCTCGGGCTTTTTTGTATGGAAAATATAAAAAAGGGGCGAAAAAATGAAAAGGATTAATATTTTTTTAATAGTTTTAGTTGGATTTTTAATAGTTATTCCTAGTAAAAGCTATGCGATACAAGCTCAGTATAGTGTGGAAACTATATTGCCAGAGAATCAAATTGATAAGAATGTTTCATATTTCTCCATGCGAATGAAGCCTAAACAAGAGCAGGATATTGCGTTGTCCATTCATAACAGTGGAAATGAAAAATTAAATTTAATAGTTGAACCGCATAATGCATTCACTAATGGTAATGGAGTCATTGTTTACAACGAAGAAAAGGATTTAGATAAAAGTTTAAAATATCCTTTTACCAAACTAGTTTCTAAAAAGCAGGAGGTACAGATTAATCCAAGGGAAAGTAAGGTGGTAACTTTTTCTATAAAAATGCCTAATGAAATATTTGATGGGATGATATTAGGGGGCTTGCGGGTTTATAAAGATGATTCAAACGATATAAAAGAAACAAAATCTGTACAAATAAGAAACAAAATAGAGTATGAAATCTCTGTTAAATTAACGGAAACTGATAACTATATTAAACCCAATATAAATTTAATAGATGTTTTCCCAGGTTTAGATAACTATAATACGTCGATTTTTACAAAACTTCAAAACAATACGGCAACAGTAATTGAAAATTTATCTGTGGATACCAAAATATTCAAACAAAACACTAAGCAACCAATTTATACGTTGAAAAAAGAGAAAATGAGGATGGCGCCCAATTCTAATTTTGATTTAGCTGTCAGAACAGGAAATAAAGAACTGAAACCTGGAAAATATATCGCCAAGATTACAGCACAATCTAATGATTATAAGTGGGATTTAACTAAAGAATTCGAAATAAAGAAAGTTGATGCGAAAAAATATAACAACGATGCAGTGAATATTGAAGAGACTTCGAATATTAATTTTTATTTATTGTTGTTATTAACGGTGTTAATCGTATTACTACTCTTAATATTACTGACAGTACTATTAAAGAAAAGAAGTAAAGATTAATCTATCAAGGAGGTTTTTATGAAAAAAATAACCATTATTTTGTTGTTTATATTATCGGCAAATTTTTTTAGTTCTGTTTATACGGCAGCAACTATAGATTTTAAACATGA
The DNA here is from genome assembly GCF_004792515.1 of Vagococcus xieshaowenii. Taxonomy (NCBI): domain Bacteria; kingdom Bacillati; phylum Bacillota; class Bacilli; order Lactobacillales; family Enterococcaceae; genus Vagococcus; species Vagococcus xieshaowenii. The sequence continues at coordinate 134,174 of NZ_CP038865.1, forward strand.
TAATGAAGAAACAAGTGATAGTAAAAAAACAACAGTAGCATCCGAAGAAACAAGTGATAGTAAAAAAACAACAGTAGCATCCGAAGAAACAAGTGATAGTAAAAAAACAACAGTAGCATCCGAAGAAACAAGTGATAGTGAAAAAACAACAGTAGCATCCGAAGAAACAACTAATAGCAAAGCGACCCCAGCGACAGCTATTAAAAAGGATATAAATGAATCAAATAAATTTAGTATAGAAAATTTTGCTATTAATAAAAAAATACAAGGATATCCTGGTATAAAAACAGATTATAGTATTCCTTTAGACTCTCAATATTCATTTTTTACGAAGTTCACCCAAAAAAGTAAATGGATTAATGAAACAAATGGTCAAGTTATTACTACTGAAAAAGGTCACACGGCATCAAATAGTACACAAAATATTGTTCCAGTTACAAGTCCTGATGATAAGTTTAGAGTTACCAATGTGGGAATGTATAAAGGTGTAATGTTAGATTTGATTATCGGAGTAACATATTTTAAAAAAGTTAACTATGAACCTTGGTTTGGAGATAAAATTAAATCATATATTGAACTAGGTGCTGATGAACAAAATTTTCTTCATATATATACCAGTGGCGATAAGGGGACAGAAGTGAATCTATCCTTAACAACAGTTGCTAGTGGAACCAATAATAAAATAATAACTTCAGGAGTATTATCATACGATTACATCACCAATAATAAGGAATTACTTGTACAAGCTAGTCAGATTAAAGAATTATATGCTAGAAGTGATTCAATTGTTAAATACGATGATAACACGACAACTACTATCAATAACAATAAGAAAGCGATAGCTTTTTCAGCGGATATTATTGGTAATAATGATGGTTTGGATCAGGTTATACAAGTTTATGAAAATTTAGATACTATAAATTATGGCGTCAAACAAGCTGCAGCTAATGCTGGTGTTATTCAGAAATTAAATAGTCGTTTGGCTTTACAAATATTGCCAGATAATCCTGTTTTATCTAAGGATTATTCCGGAAATAGTAATATAAATGAATATCAAGCAATTCAATTTATTCCTCCACAACCGATTAGTAATTTTACTAGTTATAAATTGACGATGGATATCAGCAATATAGTGAAGCCTTTGGATATTAATGAAATAAAAGTGACGGATTTAGGTGGAGTTGATATCACTTCTGAGTTTGATTTATCAATTCAAGATGTTGGAAATATAAGAAGAGTTACAGCAGAAGCTAAGAAGGAACTTTTAGATAGTAGTACGAATCTTAGTAGCTTATATAATAATTATCAAGTACTTGTCGTTCCTGTTGAAATGGACTACACAAAAGACTTTTCTTCTTTTATAGATATTGAACTAAATAAAGCACTAGTAAAGAGTATAGGCTACACAGAAATCGGTAATTTTGAGAATAAGTTTAAAAGTCAAGAGGATGGTGTCGCAACTTTTGCAAGTCAGTCTTTTGTGAAAATAAATTATTTAGATAGTACAGAAAGAGAAATTATACCTCATAAAACATATGTCAATGATATTAGATCAGAAAAAGAATATTTTTATGAAGCTATTGATGGTTTTAACTTAACGGATGAGCAAGAATCAGTTCTGTTGAAGCAAACATATGAACCAATTTCCCATGATTTTCATTATGAAGACAAAAGAATGGCTAGTAATTTTGAAGTAGAGGCGGTTAATTCACCCTTAGATAAAAACTATATCCTACCTAGTGATCAATTGACATTTAAGTTGCACATTAGAAGCAATATGAAAGAATCTCATACTTTGAAAGAAGGGACAGTAAAAGTCCAATATGATAGTAATGTTCTAGAAGTTCCTGAAAATATTAGGTTACTGGACGCTAAAGGAAATCTTTTAAGTACAGGCATATATAGTAACGATAGTATAAATGCTGATTTTCCGACAGCAGAGCTAGTTGATAATGAGTATACACTTGTTTGGGAAAGTACTGTAAAAAATATTAAAGTTATTAGCCCAGGTTCTCATTTAATGCTGAAAGCCAATTTAGATATAAATGTAGATGGATATGGATTTAATTTCCAACAATCAGAGTCAACATTAAATTATGAAATATTAACGGATGGCAAACTTAAATTTAACGTTCCTGAGGGACTTAGTTTTGAAAATATCCCTGTAGAAAAAAATAATGTTAATAAAAAAGTAACCTCTTATGATGGGCAAATGTCACTATACGATAGTGATATTTCTAATAACTGGAATATAAAAGTCAAGTTAGATACCCCAGGTTTTATAGGTGTCAATAAAAACAAGTTGTTACCTGTAGCGATAGCTTATAAAGATGAATATACAAGCTTTTTATTAACACCAGGTCAAGATAATGTAGTTTTTTCTTCAAATAATTATGATAAATTTACAGAATATAATTTTTCAGATATATGGAATACATCAAATGATGATGGGTTTTCTATTGTAGGCAATACATCAGGTGTACCCGTAGATGATTACGCAGGAACATTAACTTGGTCAATTTCATTTTCTGAATATTAAAAATTGAAAGGAGAGGGATATGAAAAAAAGTATAGTAACATTGGTTATTTCAATTATGGCTCTTTTTTTGTGTAGTTCTACTATTATTAATGCCGATAAAGTAACTAGCAGTGTATCAATAGAAATTAAAAAAGAAAAAAGCCATGATTTGCCCGAAAAGGCTAGATCGCCTAGTGATACTAAATTACCAAAAACTAATGAAACAAACACTATATTGTTCTCTATAATAGGAGTATTTATAGTGGGTAATTTAATAAAAAATTTCAGAAAGAAGGAAAAAAAAATGAAAAAAGTGATTTTAAGTAGTGTTTTAGCATCAGCAGTTATTTTATCAAGTGTTGGAGGAGTAGTAGTAAATGCTGCCGAAATTACAGATGATTCTGCAGTGACAGAAGCAGCTGTAAGCGTAACGTCTGTATCAGATGAGGATACACCAGAAATTATCGATCCAGAGGGTAACGATAATGGTGAAACAACTGGACATGGCGGTCAATTCACTATCGATGCGGTACCGAATTTTGATTTTGGTGAGACAACAGTAGCGGGAGCTACTATTAAATTAGATTCAGCAACAAAATCAGCTGTTCAAGTATCTGATAGACGTTCTTCAGGTAGTGGTTGGACGTTAAATGTCAAATTAGGAGAGTTTAATAATACAGATCCATCTAAGACAGGAAAAGAAGCTAAGTTAGCTGGTGTATCAATGAATTTAGGAATTATCGGTGATTTAGTAGCGAATGAAGGAAATAATAATATGGCGCCAGCTAAAAAAGCAATTAAACTTGAAGCAGGTGGCGGTAGTGATAACCTACTTACTGCTGATACAGATACAGAAGATGTAGTTGGTATGGGACGTGGATCATGGTTAGGTAGATTCTCTGATGGAATGACAGAAACTGAAACTAGCTTATTTATTCCTGGTGGGAATTATGAAGGAAGTTATGCAGCTGACTTAACTTGGACATTATCACAAACAGTATAGTAAAAATATCTTATTTGTTATGATAAGAAATCATTTTTTGAAGTATTAACAAGTGAGTGTGTTGAGGTTAAATATAGCGGACATAATATTAGCTATATTTAACCTTTTATTTATAAATAAAAGGTTAAGTATTTTTTAGTATGGGAGAAGTGACGTGAAAACTAATAAGGAGAATTTACTACAAAAAGATTATTTTAACTACTATAAATTAGTATGTAATAAATATTCACATAGACAAAAAATCGTATACGAGATAGAAGAAAATATAAGTAAAATGAAAGATTATTTAAGTGAGATTACACCTCAAAATAGCTTTCAAATTTTTTCTTGTCTTTTAAGGATAGATGAAGAGTTACAACTTCTTGTAGCATTTATTGATGAAAAGGAATTAACAGAGGAAGAAATTATCACTATGTCTAAGAGAGATTCTAAAAGATATTTTTTGGATTGTTTATCTGAGCAATATTCTAAAGAAAATATGTCATTACATATGCTTTCTTAATGAAAAAGTTTGTAATAACTTTTATTCTCAGTGTCATAGAGTGAAATTTATTTATAAATATAGATGAAAACGATAGATCAACATCCTTCTAAGAAAAATAAAATAATCGCCTAGAAGATTCTGATGGGAATATTCTAGGGCCATAGTCATAAGCGAACAAAAGCACTGAACCTACATGATTCAGTGTTTTTGTTCGTTTCTATAGGATTTTTTTATTTTTTTTTGTATATATATCTGTGTTTTTCAAGATTAATCCGAACCTTAAAATGAAAATATGTATTAAAATTCGATTTTTAGTTGTTTTATAGACAAATTATAAATATAATGAAGATAAGATGAAGGGGGTAGCCACGTGAAATACTTTAAGGGATCAATTTTTCATACACCAATTCATGGTGAGTTAATTTTTATAGAAGAGGCATTAATTGAGGTAGATGAAAAAGGGAATATTCAGTCAGTTTTTCAACCAGATGATCAACATTATCAAGAGAAATTAGAAATAGCCAAAACGGATGTTGATTTTGTTGAATTAAGCAAAGGACAGTATTTCTTACCAGGATTTGTCGATTTACATGTTCATGCACCACAATGGCCACAGGCAGGTGTCGCCTTAGATGAGCCGTTGAATCATTGGTTAGATGAATGCACGTTTCCATTAGAAGCCAAGTATGAAGATGTTGATTTTGCTAAAAGAGTCTATCAAGACTTGGTCGATCACTTATTATCACGAGGTACTACAACCGTTTTATATTTTGCAACCGCTCATTTAGAAGCGAGTTTAGCTTTAGCTAAGATATGTGGCGAGACAGGTCAACGTGCTTTAGTAGGTAAAGTTGTAATGGATCATCCTGAGATGACACCAACTTATTACCGCGATCAGTCAGCCGAACGTGCCTTAGCTGATACCGAGCAATTCATCCATGAGGTTCAACAAATGGCACCAGCATATCAACAAGGTATTTATCCGGTTATTACGCCACGTTTTGTGCCGAGCTGTACCGATGAGAGTTTGGCAGGATTGGGTGAATTGGCGCGTCAATATGATGTTCACGTGCAATCGCATTGTAGTGAAGGACAGTGGGCACATGATCATGTGATTGAACGTTTCGGTAAAAGAGACACAGAAGTATTAAGAGAATTTGGTTTATTAACGGAAAAATCAGTGATGGCACATTGTAACTTTATTGATGAGCACGACGGCGATATATTTATCGAAACAGGAACGGCGGTTGCTCATTGTCCAATTTCCAATGCTTATTTTGCTAATGGGGTGCTACCGGTCAAACATTTAAAAGAACAGGGTGTAGAAATGGGCTTAGGAACGGATATTTCTGGTGGGTTCTCACCAAGTTTGTGGGATAACATTAAACAAGCAGTGATGTCCTCACGTATGTTAGAAGATGGCGTCGATGTGACGTTACCACCATCAGTTCGCGGGGTAGAAGCCTCACGTATTTCAGTCATTGAGGCGTTCTCGTTAGCCACACAAGGTGGTGGTGAAGCGTTGAGTTTACCGATTGGGGTTTTTGCACCGGGTTATACGTTTGATGCGCAAGTCTTAGATATGACCGCACAAGCTAATCAGATTACCGGTTATGGCGTTTTTAATCAACCTGAAGCACAATTACAAAAGTTATTATATTTGGCAACACCTGAAAATATTAAGCAAGTATGGGTACAAGGTCAACTTGTGCACCATAAATCATAGGAGGACGTCAACAAGTGGAAGCACGAGTAGAGCAATTAGGTAAAAAAGGTCTAACAGTAGGAGTGAATGACGATATTTCATTCGGTCAGTCGTTAATTTTAGGGTTACAACATGTGTTAGCGATGGACGTTTATGTACCACCCTTTATCATCGCAACAGCCATTGGGATGTCATCACCTGATGCGGCTAGTTTAATTCAATCAACGTTTTTAGGAGCAGGGATTGCCTCGCTTATTCAAGTGCTATTTTTCTTAAAACTACCTGTGTGCCAAGGGCCATCGTTTGTCCCAATTGGCGCTATTGTCGGCATTTATTTAGGGTCAGGCGGTATGGCGTCTGTGCTTGGTTCAAGCATTGCGGGAGCAATAGCTATCACGTTATTAGGCTTTACTGGTATTTATAAACATATTGTCAGAAATTATATTCCTACTATAGTAAGTGGTACGATTATTATGATTGTTGGACTAACGCTATTACCTTCAGCGTTTAATAGTAATATTTATGTCTCTAGCCCAAGTCTATCGATTAATCAAAATATTTTATTAGCGACAATTACCGCAGCAACCTTAATTTTATTTTCGATGTTGGGAGAGTATTTCTCTAATTTAGGCAAAGTCTTCCGTATTAGTTCAGTCATTATTGCTTTAGCAGTGGGATCACTTGTGGCGTCGTTTATGGGTGGTTTAGATTTCTCGCCAGTTGCGGATGCGCCTTGGTTAAGTATGCCAAAATTAGCGTTCTTTGATTATGGACTAGCCTTTGATGTCTCAGCAATTATTACTATGTTGATTATTTACATGGTGTTATTAGCTGAAACAACAGGGACTTGGTATGCGGTGAGTGCTGTTACAGGTGAAAAAGTGAGTGATGAACAAATCAATAATGGTGTGATTGGTGAAGGGCTAGGCTGTTTATTGGCGGCTTTAGTAGGAACAACACCTGTGACGGGTTACTCAACCAATGCTGGTATTATTTCGATTACAGGAGTTGCTAGCAAAAAAGTCTTCGTCATGGCATCGATTTGGTTTATTTTGTTTTCATTCGTTGGGAAATTATCTGCGTTAATCCATGCTATTCCTTCATCAGTTATTGGGGGAGTTTTTGCGGTAGTCTGTGTGATTATCATGTTAAGTGGTTTCCGTGTGATTAAAAATGAAGAATTTACTGAACGTGAACTATACATTATTGGGGTACCGTTAATTGTAGCAATTGGTTTATTATTTATGCCAGTTGAAGTAAAACAAAGTGCACCACAATTTATCCAATACTTATTAGATTCACCGATTGCGCTGAGTGCGATTGTTGCAGTGCTAATGAATAAATTAATTCCTAAAGAAAAAATTATTAGAGGATAAACATATCGATATATTAAAAAGGTTCTTTTCAATTGAAAAGAACCTTTTTTGTTCGTGTTTTATGAGAGTTTAAATTAAAATTTTCTCATTTTTATTCAAATGAGAAAAAGTGTTCATGCGTTACAATTCATTATAAGTCGTCTTAATTGCTTGTTTATCAAGACTTTATAGATGTTTATCCCGATGTAAATTTTCAGTAAAAGTGAATAAGGATTAGAAAAAGATTAAAAAAGTGTTGCTTTTAGATTAGAAAAGTATTAATATTGTTTTTAACTTAAATAAAACATATTTTTAAGAGATGTTAGGGGGAATTTTATATGAAAAAACGAACATTGTACGGAACATTAGCGCTTTGTGGGTTAGTTTTAACAGGTTGTTATGGTGGAGAAGACAAAGCAGACGATAACAGCACAGCTACGTCTGGTGCAGCAAGTGGAGATGCTGCGCAAGTCTTTAATTTAGTAGTTCCTCAAGAAATGCCGTCAGCTGATTTATCAGTGGCAACAGACACTATCAGTTTTACTGCATTAAATAATATTTATGAAGGTATTTATCGTTTAGATGAAAATAGTAAACCTCAACCAGCTGGTGCAGCAGAAGCAGCAGAAGTTAGTGAAGATGGTTTAACATACAAGATTAAATTAAGAGATGATGCTAAGTGGTCAAATGGTGATCCTGTAACTGCAGCCGATTATGTATTTGCATGGCAACGTACGGTTAAGCCAGAAACAGCCTCAGAATATGCCTACTTATATGAACCAGTCAAAAATGCGGCTGAAATTACAGCAGGTGACAAAGATCCTTCAGAATTAGGGATTAAAGCGACAGGTGATTACGAATTAGAAATCACATTAACAAAAGCAACACCATATTTTGATTTCTTATTAGCGTTCCCATCATTCTTCCCACAAAATCAAAAAGTGGTAGAAGAGCATGGCGATAAATATGCTTCTAATAGTGAGTCAGCTGTATACAATGGACCGTTTACTTTGCAAGAATTTGACGGGCCAGGAACAGACACTGAGTGGGAATACGCTAAGAATGACCAATATTGGGATGCCAAGACTGTTAAGTTAGATGAAATCAAAGTAAGTGTTGTAAAAGAATCATCAACGTCACTTAACTTATTTAAAGATGGTCAAGCAGACGACGTCATCTTAAGTGGTGAATTAGCACAACAAAATGCGAACGACGAAGCGTATCAATCAATGAGCGAAGCGCGTACTAGCTACTTAGAATTTAACCAACTTGAAAAAGATTCACCATTTAAAAATGTGAACTTACGTAAAGCAATTGCTTATGCGATTGATCGTGAAGCATTAGTGAATAATGTATTAGGCGACGGTTCAGTTGCGTCTACCGGTATTATTCCGGCTGACATGGCATCTAATCCAGAAACAAATGAAGATTTCGCCAAAGAAGCAGGCGAACAAGTGGGTTACGATGAAGCAAAAGCCAAAGAATATTGGGAAAAAGCGAAGAGCGAGTTAGGCATTGATAAATTAGAATTTGAATTAATGGCTTCTGATGATGATTCAACGAAGAAAGTTATTGAATACATCCAAAATGCGGTCCAAGAAACATTAGCAGGTGTCACTGTAAAACCAACACCAGTACCGTTCTCAGTTCGTCTAGATCGTTCATCTTCAGGTGACTTTGATGTTGTATTAGGTGGCTGGGGAGCTGACTATTCAGACCCAAGTAGCTTCACTGACTTGTTTGTAACAGGCAATTCATACAACCGTGGTGGCTGGAGTAATGCCGACTATGACAAAGCAGTTAAAGCATCCTCTACAACAAATGCTGCTGATCCAGCAGCGCGTTGGTCAGATATGTTAGAAGCAACACAAATTTTAGCAGATGACATGGGTGTCGTGGCTGTTTATCAAAGAGCGGAAGGACATTTAATTAATCCTAGCGTGAAAGGGATTGTTCATCACGCTGCCGGCGCTTCATGGGATTACAAATGGACATATATTGAAGAATAAGCCCTAAAAAAAGAGTAAAAAGCTTGCTGATAGAAATCAAAAAGGGTGTGACAGACTCAAGTCACACCCTTTGCTTTTTATTACAGAACTAGCTTAAAAAAGAAGGAATCAATAAAAGGATTGAAATAATTAATAAAGGTAGACCGATTTTAAACCAAAAAGAATAGGCCCCCATGCCGACTTCAGATAATGCCATATACGGTGTTTGTTTCTTATCTTTTCGAGTAGTACTTTCACGAATCGAGCGTTGAAAGTTATCGAAAAAGCCTGAAGCAAAGACCCATAGTAGCAAACCGATGATGATAAAAGGTAGTGCGACCATGAATAAGGTGTTGGATAGGTTAAGGACGGTCAAGTTGTGTCTAACGATTAACACAACGAGTGTTAATAAAAAAAGAAATAAAGAGAAAATATAAGAAGTGTGTTTTGTTTTCATACCACGTAAGCTCCTAACAAGGTTTTTACTAAATGTATCGAAAAAAAGCAAAGTTGTCAAAAGAATAGGGGGAACCAACAGTGAATAGTTTTATCAAGTATTTTTTACAACGTGTCTTCTTTGGGTTGATTACATTGTGGCTAATTGCGACAGTGACATTTTTCCTAATGAAATTATTACCAGGAACACCGTATACCAATGCGGAGCGTTTGTCACCAGAAACCATTGAGATGTTAAATAAACAGGTTGGTTTAGATAAGCCGGTGATTGTGCAATATGGTATTTATTTAAAAAATTTATTACAAGGTGATTTTGGGATTTCCTTCCAGTTTAAAAATCAACCGGTTGCTAAGTTATTAGCAGGTCGTATTGGACCGTCGCTACAATTAGGGTTACAAGCGATTATTGTCGGAACGTTTGCAGGGACAATTTTAGGTATGATTGCTGCAATGAAACAAAACTCATGGGCGGATACAGGTTCAACGTTAGTCGCAATTTTAGGACGTTCGATTCCTAACTTCGTCTTTGCCGTATTATTACAATACATTTTCGCTGTGAAATTACAAGTGTTACCGATTGCTAAATGGCAAGGACTTGCGTATACGATTTTACCAACGATTGCCTTAGCAATGTCACCACTGGCCGATTCGGCACGTTTCATTAGAACGGAGATGGTGGAAGTTTTACATAGTGATTATGTAGAATTAGCACGATCTAAAGGGTTGAGTCGTTGGCAAATCGCGTTAAAACATGGCTTGCGTAACAGCTTGATTCCATTATTAACCTTATTAGGACCACTAGCGGTTGGTTTAATGACGGGTTCATTAGTAGTTGAGAATATTTTTGCCATCCCTGGTATTGGGGAACAATTTGTTAAATCGATTACGACCAATGACTACCCAACGATTATGGCAGTGACTATCTTGTATTCAGGTATGTTGATTTTTGTGATTTTATTAGTTGATTTACTTTACGGTATTGTTGATCCACGTATTCGTGTCACAGAAGGGAGTGCTAGTTAATGGAGATTAAAGCAGATAGCATTAATTATAAAGATATTGCGGCACTACCGGCTTCAGATTTTGAGATGCTAGGTGATATTGGCACGGAAGAACGAGAACTAATTACGGCACCATCATTAACCTTTTTCCAAGATTCATGGCGTCGTCTGAAGAAAAATAAAGCGGCGGTGATTTCGATTATCATTTTAGGGTTAATTGTCTTGACGTCTATTGTGACGATTTTTGTATCACCTCATGATCCCACCAAGCAAAATGTTAACTACATTAACTTGCCTCCTCGTATTCCTGGACTAAATATTAATGGTCTGAATGGTAAAGCGATGGTAGCCGGTGAATTAGTAGATAAATACGCACAAGCCAAAGTGCCAGATAATGTTCATTACTTTTTTGGTACAGATGGTTTAGGGCGTGACGTGTTATCACGTTTGTTCATGGGAACGCGTATTTCTTTATTAATTGCCTTAATTGCGGCGATGTTCGATATTATTATCGGAGTGGCATACGGTTTGATTTCAGGGCTTAAAGGTGGCCGTGTTGATAATTTGATGCAACGTTTCTTAGAAATCTTATCAGGTATTCCTAACTTGGTTGTGATGATCTTAATGTTAGTCTTGCTAAAGCCAGGTATTACCTCAATTATTGCGGCTATGGCAATTACCAACTGGATTCCAATGGCGCGTATTGTACGTGCGCAAACATTAAAATTAAAAGATCAAGAATATGTACTAGCAGCCCAAACGTTAGGGGAAAGTAAATTAAAAATTGCCTTCAAACATATTTTACCAAATATTTTGAGCGTGATTATTGTACAAATGATGTTTAGTATTCCAACAGCTATTTTCTTCGAAGCGTTCTTAAGTTTCATTGGTTTAGGTTTAACCCCACCAAGTGCGTCATTAGGAATGATGTTAAGTGATGGCTATAAGACGTTCCAATATTTACCATACTTGTTATGGATTCCAGCTGTGACGTTATCGGTTATCATGATTGGCTTTAACTTACTAGCCGATGGTTTACGCGATGCGTTTGATCCAAAAATGAAGGAGTGACAATGATGAAAAAAATTCTTGAAGTAAAGGACTTGCAAATTTCATTTGATACTTACGCCGGAAAGGTTCAAGCCATTCGTAATGTAAGTTTTGAGTTAAATGAAGGCGAAACTCTGGCGATTGTAGGGGAGTCAGGGAGTGGTAAATCTGTAACAACACGCAGTATTATGAAATTATTATCAAACAATGCGTCTATTGATAATGGTCAAATCATCTTTAATGGTGAAGATTTAGTTAATAAGACTGAAAAAGAGATGCAAAAAATTCGTGGGAAAGAAATTGCCATGATTTTCCAAGATCCTATGACCTCTCTTGATCCCACAATGCCTATCGGTAAACAAGTCGCTGAATCATTACTGATTCATACAGAAGTAAGCAAAAAAGAAGCGATGACCTCGGCGTTACGATTATTAGAAATGGTCGGGATTCCAAATGCAGAGGAACGATTAGGTCACTACCCTCACCAATTTTCTGGTGGGCAACGTCAACGGATTGTGATTGCCATCGCGTTAATCTGTAACCCACAAATCATTATTGCGGATGAACCAACTACAGCACTTGATGTGACCATTCAAGCGCAAATCTTAGAGTTGTTAAAAGACATTCAGTTAAAAATTAAGAGTGCGATTATTTTTATTACCCATGACTTAGGGGTAGTTGCCAATATTGCCGATAGAGTAGCGGTAATGTACGGTGGTAAAATTGTCGAAGTGGGTACATCAGAAGAAATTTTCTACAACCCACAACATCCTTACACTTGGGGATTATTAGGTTCTATGCCGACAATGGATGGTGGCGAGGAACGTTTATATGCGATTCCAGGTTCACCACCGGATTTGTTGAATCCGCCAAAAGGTGATGCGTTTTATCCGCGTAATGATTATGCCTTGAAAATTGATGCAGCATTACAACCACCATATTTTGAAGTGTCACCGACACATAAAGCAGCGACTTGGTTACTAGCGCCACAAGCGTCCAAAGTAACCCCACCACCAGAAATCCAAAGACGTTGGAATAAATTTAAAAAAGATCAAGAACTAGTAAAGCCAGACAGTGGAACAAATGAACCTGTTGTAGTGGATATCAAAGCAGCACGACAAAAAATGGCTTAGGAGGAAGTACTTATGACAGAAAAAGTTTTATTAGATATTAAGAATCTGAAACAGTATTTTTCAGTAGGCCGTAATGTGGTGAAAGCTATTGATGATATTAGTTTCCAAATTTTTGAAGGTGAAACCTTTGGGCTTGTAGGTGAATCAGGAAGTGGTAAATCTACAACAGGACGCTCAATTATTGGGTTGAATACACCGACAGCAGGCACGATTGAATTTGACGGTCAAGATGTGACGAAGATTAAGAGTAAGCAAGGGAAAAAAGACTTTCGTCGTGAGGTACAGATGATTTTTCAAGATCCGTATGCCTCACTTAATCCACGTATGAAAGTCCGTGATATTATTGCAGAAGGTATCGACGTGAATAAGTTAGCAGCCAACGAAGAACAGCGAAATGCTATCGTAGATGAATTGCTAGAGACAGTGGGCTTAAATCCAAGTCATGGAACGCGTTATCCGCATGAATTCTCAGGTGGACAACGTCAACGTATTGGCATTGCCCGGGCGTTAGCGGTGAAGCCAAAGTTCATTATTTGTGACGAACCAATTTCGGCGCTTGATGTATCGATTCAAGCGCAAGTCGTTAACTTGTTGCAAGATCTACAAGAAGAGCAAAAATTAACCTATTTATTCATCGCCCATGATTTATCAATGGTAAAACATATTAGTGACCGTATTGGTGTGATGCACCATGGTAAGCTATTAGAAGTGGGAACAAGTGATGAAATTTATCGTTTTGGTGTGCATCCTTATACGGAAAGTTTACTATCGGCAATTCCCTTACCTGATCCAGATTATGAACGTACGCGTACACGATTACACTATACACCTGAAACCGACGACGGTAAATCTCGTGAGATGCACGAAATCGGTGAAGGCCACTTTATCTACTGCACAGAAGAAGAAGCAATTATTTACCGTGCAAAGTTAGAACAAAAAAAACAGCAAGTATTGGTTAGCTGATAACTAGAAAAAAGCGTTGAGATTAAAAATTTCAACGCTTTTTCTTTTATCATTATTATGTAGGTAAATAAAGTAGTGATTCATAGTAACATGAATATACTGTAAAAGAGTGAAAAATAGTTTGACGTGTGCTTTATAGAGGTATAAAATAAGACTATCGATTGATAAATCGGGTTGTTAGCTCAGTTGGTAGAGCAACGGACTCTTAATCCGTGGGTCGCGGGTTCGAACCCCACACAACCCATTGGGTGCCAAACCCACGAGACAGGTAAAACCTTGGTGCGTAACGCATTTCGAAAAGGTTTTGCGCTGTCTCATTTTTTTTTGCTAAAATTAACCATAAGCGCTATTTTTGCATAAAAAAATACCTCTCAGTTAAACTAAGAGGTAAGGAGATTTTTTATTTACTTTGGAGGAGTAAATAATGAAAAAAGTTTTGTTAGGGTTGTTTATTGGTATGTATATAATATAACGTTTAAATGTGAAGAAACTGTGAAAAAAAAGAATATAAATAGTGAAGATTTATAGAAATAAAATTTCAATTCAGTTATTTTATTATAAAAACTCTAGGAGGCGATAGATAATGACGAAAAGAATTGGCTTGATTGGTATAGGAAATATTTCTCAAAAGGCTTATATGCCAGTTGTTCAAACGCTAGTGGATGTCGAATGGGTATTGTACTCGCGTAAAGAAGATTCCTTGAATGATTTGAGACATCGTTACAATATTAGTGAAGGATATACTAATATAGAAGAATTAATTGACAGTAAGTTAGATGCTTGTTTTGTACAAACACCGACGTCTACTCATTATAAAATAGTCAAACAGCTATTAAATGCGGGCATTTCGGTATTTGTTGATAAGCCGATTTCAGAAGAAATAGAAGAAACACAAGAATTGTTAACTCTTGCTAAACAAAAAAAATTATTGTTATTTATTGGGTTTAACAGACGATATGCGCCTAGAATAGCAGCACTTGCGCAAGAGCAGATAGAGAATTATCATGTAACAAGCATCAAACATCGGATTAATCAACCAAAACCTGTTAAATTTGCGTTGTATGATTTGTTTATTCATCCACTAGACACGTGTCTATACTTCATGAATAGCTCTCATGTGTCAATTGTGTCAGTCGATGCACAAGTTGTAGAGGGAGATTTATACTATATTTCGGTTCAGTTAACTGATGGGCAGCATCATGCAACAGTTGCTATGAATCTTGTGTCAGGAGCGAATCGTGAACTATTAGAGTTGGGTTCCCCTGAAAAGACCGTCGTAATCGAAAACTTGGAAAAGGCGACCGTATATACGGGGACACATCAACAAGTTCAGCCGTTTTCTGATTGGGATACCACATTATACAAACGAGGGTTTGAGCCAATGATCGAGGACTTTTTATTGTCATTAGATAAAGGCGAGTTATCCGATGGTCAGTCTCATACATTAGAGACGCACTTAGTCTTAGAAGAAATTTTGAATCGTATCATGATATAATTGTTTAATGAAAAGGTGGTAGCACACGACATGCTACCACCTTTTTTTAATTTTCTTTATACCAGACGTCCTGATAGGTGGCTTCACGGCTGAAGACTTTCTTGACATAAGGACACGTAGGGAAGATAAGTAGCTTATTTTCTCGTGCATAAGTGACTAAGGCATCAACTAAGCGTAAGCCAAGGTCTTGCCCGCGGTAAGTTTCTTCTATAAAAGTATGGTTGGCTTCGATAATAGTAGCTGTGTATGGGGTGAAGGTAATTTCGCCTATTTTTTCGTTATGATGGATAAGATGAAACGCATGTTCTGTGGCATTGATTTCCATTCGTGCGACCTCCTTAATGATAGTTATTAGATGACTTAATTCTAATATAGAAGCAATCAATAGTCTAAATTAATGAATTAAAGATAAAAAATTTCTTCTTTTTAATAAAAATGTTGAAATTTTATTTCATAGAGGTTATAATCATAAATGAAAGCGGTTGAAAAAGGGGGTACGACATGCTAGGTTTTTCGATTTTTTTTAGTGAGGCGATAGATTCAGAAACAGAAAACTATATAAAGAAAATGAAAGCAGCTGGTTTTGAAGGCGTGTTTTCATCACTACATATCCCAGAAGATGACACAAGCACTTATAAAGAAAAGCTACAAACATTAGGTAATATGTTGAAGAAATATCAATTGAATTTAATGGTAGATATTTCTACGTTAGGATTAAAGGCGTTAGGATACGATATTCAATCAAAAGAAGATATTGAAGCAATTAAGGCCTTAGGGATTACGGGCTTACGTATGGATTATGGTATTTCGTTTGACGTAATTGCGCAATTATCACAGTGGATCACCGTTAGTTTAAATGCTAGTACGTTGACGGTTGAAGAAGTAGCTTATTTGAAGGAACAGGGCGCTAACTTTTCTAATTTAGAATTATGGCATAATTATTATCCAAGAGTAGAGACCGGTCTAGCGATGGAAACATTCAAACAAAAAAATGAGTTGTTCCATCATTTAGGCTTAAAAATTTGTGCGTTTGTACCTGGTGATCATCAGTTGAGAGGTCCGTTATTTGAAGGCTTACCAACCGTTGAAGATCACCGTTATCAAGCCCCGTTAGTTAGTACAGTGTCGTTATTAGACGCGGGTTATGTTTCAGATGTTTATATTGGAGATCCAGGAATTAAAGAAGCAACCATGACACAATTTTTTGATTATTTCAAACAACAGCGCGTGTCATTAAAAGTAGAAGTTCTAGATGCGACACATGAACGTTTATTTATTGGTACGCATACGAATCGAGTTGATGACGCTAGAGATGTTATTAGAAGTCAGGAAGCAAGATTCAAAGAATTACCCATTATTGAGCCGCACAAGACACTTGTCAGAACCAAAGGGAGCGTCACATTAGATAATGAAAAATATGGGCGCTACAAAGGGGAATTGCAACTAACGAAAGTTGATTTGCCATTAGACGAGCGAGTAAATGTTGTGGCAAGAGTCATCGAAGAAGATCAAGCATTAATTAAAGTTATTAAACCAGGCATGAGCTATCGACTGGTTAATTATAAAGGAGCGTAACAAATAAGATGAATTTAGAGAATTTAACAACAGAAAGAAGAAATCAAAAAACAACTGGACTTGACGAAATGTCAATTCGCGATATTTTAACTATCATGAACGAAGAAGACGCAAAAGTACCTGCGGCGATTAATGAAAGTTTAGATCAAATTGAAGCAGTCATTGAAAAAATCGTTGAATCATTTGCTAAAGGTGGTCGTTTAATCTACATCGGTGCTGGGACAAGTGGTCGTTTAGGTATTTTAGATGCGGCTGAATGTGTGCCAACTTTTGGAACAGAGCCAGAAATGGTTCAAGGATTAATTGCAGGTGGCATGAAAGCCATGACGGTCGCTGTTGAAGGGGCTGAAGATTCAGAAAGCTTAGCTAAAGAAGATTTAGCTGCCATCAACTTGACGGATAAAGATATCGTTGTTGGTATCGCAGCAAGTGGTCGTACCCCTTATGTTGTGGGTGGTTTAGAATACGCAAAAGAAGTTGGCGCAACAAGAGCCTCAATATCATGTAATAAACAAGCAGTCATTAGTCAGTACGCTGCTTATCCAATCGAAGTTGAAGTAGGTCCAGAGATTTTAACAGGCTCAACACGCTTGAAATCAGGAACAGCTCAAAAACTAATCTTAAACATGTTATCAACAGTTTCAATGATTGGTATTGGAAAAGTCTACAAAAACTTGATGGTCGATGTTCGTCCAACCAATGAAAAATTAGTAGAACGTGCCAAACGTATTATTATGGAAGCAACGGAATGTGACTATGCCCTAGCAGAAAAAACATTCACTGAATCAGGTGAAGATGTGAAGTTAGCCATTGTCATGATTTTAACAAACAGTGACAAAGAAACAGCAGCAAGTAAGTTAGTAGCGTCAAATGGATTTGTTAGAGAAGCAGCCAATTAAAAAGGAGGAAACATAATGTCTGATAAAGTTAATGGGATTGCAACAGGTATTTATGAAAACGTTGGCGGTAAAGAAAACGTCAATAAAGTGGCACATTGTATGACACGTGTTCGTATGGAAATTAAAGATTACGATAAAGTGAATCTTGAGGCGTTAAAAGCAGTGCCAGGTGTTTTAGGTGTTGTAGAAGATGATACGTTACAAGTTGTCGTAGGACCTGGAACGGTTAATAAAGTGGCTCAAAAAATGGTCGATATGGCAGGCGTTAATCTAGGAGATGTTTTCCCAGAAAACATGGCAAATGGCTCGTCAGCCAAAGATGCTGTTGAACAAAAAGCAAACGAAATGAAAGCACAAGTTAAAAAGAAAAATCAAAAACCATGGTCAAAAGCACTTAAATCAATTGCTAATATCTTTGTTCCATTGATTCCAGCTTTTGTTGGTGCCGGAATTATTGGAGGCATTGCGTCAATCATTAACAATATGCTAAAAGCAGGTACGATTGATGGTGCTGCTTGGATGAATATTGCTTCTGTATGTGCGATTATTCAAAGTGGTGTGTTTTCTTACTTAGTGATTTATGTCGGGATTAATGCTGCCAAGGAATTTGGTGCGTCACCAAGCTTAGGTGGTGTTATTGGTGGAGTGACGATGTTAACAGGTATGAATGTAGATGCACCGTTAACGAATATTTTTACCGGTCAACCATTAGCAGCTGGTCAAGGTGGTGTGATTGGGGTTATCTTCGCTGTTTGGTTAATGTCATTCATTGAAAAATGGTTAAGAAAACGTGTCTGGGAATCCGTGGATATTATTGTAACACCAACTATTACATTATTAATTATGGGATTATTAACGATTTTCTTCATTATGCCAATCGCAGGGGCTGTTTCTAATTCATTAGTAGGCGCTCTAAATTGGGTATTAGACATTGGTGGTCCGGTATCTGGCTTTATTCTAGGTGTCGCTTTCTTGCCAATGGTAATGTTTGGGTTACACCAAATTTTAACACCGATTCATTTAGAAATGATTGCTCAAACAGGTTCAACGTTATTATTACCTATTTTAGCAATGGCAGGCGCTGGTCAAGTAGGGGCAGCATTTGCTTTATGGTTCAGATGTCGTCAAAACAAACAATTACGTGAAATGATTAAAGGTGCGTTACCGGTTGGTATTTTAGGTATCGGTGAACCGTTAATTTACGGTGTGACATTACCTTTAGGTCGTCCATTTATTACAGCATGTTTAGGTGGAGGAATTGGTGGTGCTGTCTTAGGCTTCTTAGGTAATATTGGGGCAACATCAGTTGGACCAAGTGGTGTCGCGTTAATTCCATTAATTGCTAATGGTAAATGGTTTGGCTATGTTTTAGGTCTACTAGGTGCTTATGTAGGTGGCTTTATCTTTACTTATTTCTTTGGAACAAACGAAGCTATTCGTAAGGGAGAAGCTAACTAATGAAACAAGCAGTAATTTTTGATGTCGATGGGGTCATCTTGAATTCTGAAGTTTTTTATCAGCAACGTCGCAAGCAGTTCTTTCAAACAAAAGGTATCACGTTAAGTGAAGAAGACAATCAAGCATTTATTGGTTCCAATCCTAAAGCAATGATGCGTCATTTATTCCCAAATGATCCAAATATGCAAGAAAAAATGAGAGAAGAGTATCTTACTTTTTCTAAAGGGTTAGTCTATGATACACGTGAATTATTGAATCCTGACGTCAATGTAGTATTACCACAGCTTCAAGCAAAAGGGATTAGATTAGCGATTGCTTCATCTGGTAGTCCTGAAGGGATTCATAAGATGTTAGTGGCTAATGACTTGCTTAATTATTTTGAGTTAGTCGTCAGTGGTGAGATGTTTGAAGAATCTAAACCAAATCCTCAAATTTATCGCTATACTATTGATCAGTTAGGTTTGAAAGAAGAGGCGTGTCTAGTTGTTGAAGATTCAACGCTAGGCATTAGGGCGGCTAAAGCAGCAGGATTAGAAGTATTGGCTTTAGTACAACGTGATTATGAAGTGGATCAACAATTAGCCGATGCGAGAATTCAATCGCTTAATGATGTGTTAGAATATTTATAAAAGTAGAGAGAAATACGATATAATGTAGCTAAACATTATATCGTATTTTTTCTATAAGAACGGGAGGGACAAAATGGAAGGGAAAATGCTTGAGAATCGTATTCATAATTTAATACCATCGCTATCAAAAGCAGAACAAAAAATTGCGACATACGTACTAAATTATCCAGAAAAAGTCATTACCATGACAGCCAGTCAGTTAGCACAAGCGTCTGAAACGAGTCCTGCTACCGTTATACGCTTTTGTCGCTCAGTTGGGATTGAAAGCTATACGGAATTAAAAGTTAAATTATCTGCAGAAATTTCCAAGCCACAACAAGTTAGTTATTCAGATATTACCCCTAATGAAAGTATTAGTGAAATTAAGGAAAAGTTATTGAGTAATGCCAATCATACGCTGAATGAGACGGTTCACTTTTTAGAAGATGAGGTAGTCGAACAAGTGGCAGAAGCTATCTATCAGGCGGAGGTCGTGTACGTGTACGGTATAGGGGCGTCTTTTTTAGTGGCAGAGAATATCGCACAAAAGTTTAACCGCATAGGAAAACTAACCATGGCTATGGTGGATCATCAGTTATTACTAGCGACGATGGCAGCAGGACCTAGTAATAGCTTATTAATTGGCGTATCAAATTTAGGAGAAACAAAAGAAGTCGTCCAATTAGTTAAGATTGCCCAACAATACAATCTAACAACTGTTGGCCTATCACAATTTGGGCAAAACAGTTTGAATCAAGCTGTGGATTTATCTATTAAAATTTTTAAGGCAAAAGAAACAGAACAACGAAGTGCCGCGACAAGTTCGCTGTTGAATCAATTTATGGCGGTGGATGTATTATTTTACACCTTTATCTCAAAATTCCATCATGAATATTCTGATAATATTATCAATTCCAAGCACATTATTGAGACATTTAAAGCCACACAATAAGCAAAAAAACAGGCTCTTTGTCAAATTGGACTGATGAGTAATTTTAGCCAACCATGAAAATGGAGAAAACATTCTCTGATTTCATGGTTTTTTGTTATTTAATGATTAACTTCTATCAAACCTTCGGTTAAAAAGATTCTAATCCTCATATTGCTGAAAGATTTGAATCCATAAGAAACTCGTTTTAATGTTTTGATGTGTGTATTCTTTGCTTCAATCTTCCCATTTGAATAGGGATGTATTAAAGCATTGGTAATTTCTTCTTGATGACGTATCAGGTTTTGTACTTGTCCTTTAAACTCTTCATCTAATTCATCTGGTAAAGTATTCAATAATTCAAAGAATCGTTCATATTCTTTTCTTCTAAATGAATCTAATAAATCATGGAAGTAGCCATAGGCTAATTTTAGAGGTTCGGAAAAATCTAATAACCGATCAATCATCATCTGTTCGGTCAAATAAGGATACTTATTTGACCGAAAGCTCGGCCATCTTTTGTATTCAGAGATATTAATGTCTAATCTATTTTTAAGTAGGAAGCGCCAATTTTTCTTAAGTTTACTTGCTTCTACTTTATGTCCCGATGCCTTGAGTTTTTTCATTTCCCATACTCTGAAACTATTAAAGGCTTCATTCAAATGTTTAACAATATGAAAACGATCAATGATTAATTCAGCATTTGGAAAGATATCCTTCACTAATTGGAAATAAGCCGCATTCATATCTGTCACAAGGTATTTTACTTTAAAACGTTCTTCATCTGGATAACCATTAAAGTGAGGCATGAGATAATTTAATCGTCTACTTTCCAATATTTCTACTAATCGCCCTGAATTGCCATCAGCACAAATAAAACTCATAGAGTCTTCTATGGCTGTATGCGAACGGAATTCATCAACCATTAAAACCTCAGGCAACCAACGGTTTTTTGGGCTAGGAAGGTAAGTTTCTAACGATTTTAATACCTGAATCACTTTACTTATTGAAACACTACATAATTTAGCAATTAGTTTTAGAGATATTCTTTCACCTAATAACTCAATAATTTTGCCTTCAATTATCCTTGAAACATTGTGACAAGGTTTAACTAAATCAATTTGAGCAGTCCAGTGCTTATTACAGTTGCGACAACGATAGCGTTGCTTAGATAGCTTCATAGAGACAATTCCTGTGTTCTCATGTGTTAATAGAATCTCTACTTCTTTAGAACCATTCTTAACAATAACGTACTTGCCGTCGCATTCTCTTGGAGAAGAGTCACAATTAGGGCAAGCTATCGTTTTAGGTTTATAGCTCGCTTTTATAATTTTCGCAGGCTTATTACGATAGGTTCCTTCGGAAACACTAGAAATTGTTAGATTAGAGTCTTCAATTCCATAAATTTTTTTGATATCATTAATCATAGCATATCGCTCCTTTTGTTTGTTTTGTGTGGTAACTTAATTTTAACAAAAGGCGATATGTTTTTTTAAGATTAAATACAAAAATAGGGCTGAAGAAGGAATAAACCTTCATCAGTCCTATTTATTATAGAGCCAAAAAACAAGAAGGCTACCGCTAAAAGGTGATCTTCTTGTTTTTTTGTCGACTTCTTTTCGTGATAGTAGAAAAATTTGTTATAATAGAAGGATAATATTTGGTCGATAAGAGGAGGTTCTTCGTGTGAAGTTTTTACATACAGGTGATTGGCATATTGGCAAAAAGATAAAAGGTTACGCATTGTTGGAAGAACAAGAGGATGCGTTTCAACAAGTATTGGCTATTTCAGAAAAGCATGCGGTAGATGCAGTGGTTATTGCAGGTGATTTGTATGATCGAAGTGTGCCCTCGGTTGAAGCCATTGAATTGTTTAATGAGATGATTCAAACGATTAACTTAAAAAAACAGTTACCTTTATTAGCAGTTTCTGGCAATCACGACAGTGCGGTACGCTTGGAAGCAGGTGGTCCGTGGTATCAAGCGACCCACTTTCATTTGAATACACGATTATCTCAAGCCTTTCAACCGGTTATCATTGAGAAGACGCAGTTCTTTTTATTACCGTACTTTGAACCGTTTGAAGCGCGTCAATACTTTAATGATGACACGATTAAGACGATTCAAATAGCCATGGAGCGAGTGGTAGAAGAGATGACCAAATCTTTTCTTCCAGACTATCAGCAAGTGTTGGTGGCGCATTTCTTTGCAGCAGGTAGTGAACGTTCTGATTCAGAAACATCGGTAACCGTAGGAGGACTCGACAATGTGTCGGTGAGTCTATTAGAAGATCATTTTGATTATGTGGCCTTGGGACATTTGCACAATCGACATGCTTTAAAAAACGAAACAGTAAAGTATAGTGGCACACTGTTGAAGTATTCATTGTCTGAAGTGAATCAGACAAAAGGGGTGTGGATTGTCACGATGGAGGACGGTCAGGTATCGGTAGCATTTGAATCTATTCAACCTTTGCGAGATGTTTCTATAGTGGAAGGCTCATTTAGTGAGTTATTGTCACCAGAAGTTTATCAACAGGTGAACCGTGATGATTATATTG
Organism: Vagococcus xieshaowenii; assembly: GCF_004792515.1. Classification (NCBI taxonomy): domain Bacteria; kingdom Bacillati; phylum Bacillota; class Bacilli; order Lactobacillales; family Enterococcaceae; genus Vagococcus; species Vagococcus xieshaowenii. The sequence continues at coordinate 157,353 of NZ_CP038865.1, forward strand.
GGATTCGTTTGACTGATCGAGAAGTCATTCCTAATGTGATGAACCAATTGTCCAGCGTTTATCCGAAAATTATTCAGTTAGAACGAGTGAACGGACGTGAGCATCAAACCGTTAGTAATATGAGTCAGGAAGAATTACAGCAACAAGACCCGCTTACGTTGTTTACAAAATTCTTTGAAGAGATGACCGATGGCCCGATGAGCCAAGTACAAGCCGACTACTTATTGGCAACCATTCAATCAGCGAATAAGGAGGAGAACTAGAATGAAGCCTATTCGATTAGAAATGCAAAATTTTGGTCCTTATCGTTATGAAACGATTGATTTTTCAATATTTTCGGAGACACCGTTATTTTTGATTAGTGGTAAGACAGGATCAGGTAAGACGACGATTTTTGATGGTATGTGTTACGCCTTATATGGTCAGACAACGGGTGGCATGCGTGAAGCCCAAGAGATGCGCTCTAACTTCGCTGATGCGAGTCGTCCAACGCGTGTCGTATTTGTCTTTGAACATCAAGGGACTCATTACGAAGTGGCACGAGAGCCTAAGCAATTATTGGCTAAGAAAAAAGGCAACGGCATGACAGAAAAAGGAGCAAAAGTTTCTTTTTCACAGTTAAACGATCAAGGCGAACCTATTAATCAGCTAACGAAGATTAATGAAGTCACTCAGGCCATTGATGAATTATTACATCTAAATGCCACCCAGTTTACGCAAATTATTTTATTACCTCAAGGAGAATTTCGTCGTTTCTTAAATGCGGATAGTGATGCTAAAGAAGTGGTATTAAGACGCTTATTTAGTACACGTTTTTATCATGTTTTAGCTGATAAGTTGAAGCAAGTTAAAAAAGAAGAAAACAAACGGCTAGAAAAAGAAGAACAAGAACTTGAATGGCTGTTTGGCCAACTGAATTTAGATGATCAGTTCCAACAACGCTTTACAGATATTCCGGCTATCACGGAACGCTTGCCGTTAATTTTGGAACAAAATGCGGTCTTTAAACAGCAAGGTGATGATGTTGCGCAACAGGTTCAACAACTTGAACGTGAACGTCAGCTAATTGAGCAACAATTGCATGATGCTGAACAGTTAGCCGAACGCTTCGCTGAACAAGCGCAATTGACGCATTCATTAGAGGTGTTGACACAGCAACAGGGTGATATCGATACCTTAAAACAAGAAGTGCTATATTGGGAATGGCTGGACAAACAACAGCCAAATATTCGACAACTACATAAAGAACAAGCCTTTTTAACCCAGAGTGAACAGATATATGAAGAGTCACTAAAAGCGGTGACAGTTGTCGTAAGTGAGTTAGCACAAGCCGAACAAAGATTAAAAGAGCTAGAAGTCCAAGAAATAAATAAATTAGCCGTCAAAGAACAAGTGGCGACTATTGATCGTTTTTTGCCCAAGTTATTGGAATTAAGGGCTATCCATGCGCAACAAAAAGAGCAACAAAACGCTTTGCAACTACTACAAGAGGCGTATCAAACAGCTGAACAGCATCACCGTCAATTGTTAGAACAACAAGAAATTCATCAAACAGAAGTAGCAAAAGAAAGTGCCTTACGCCAGAAGTTGGCAGAAGTTAAAGAACAAGCGACTGCTTTAAGACTACAAGTCAGTGAATGGGAACGACTGAGTCAACAAGTCTCATCCTATGTGTTGTTAATGGCGCAATTAGCGCAACAAACCATTCAATTAAAAGAGGATAGAGAACAGTCCCAACAAGCACAACAACATTATCAGCAAAAAAAATCAGAAGCAGCTAAACGTCAAATTGCCCGTTTAAGTTTGGATTTAATTCCAGGAGAAGCCTGCCCAGTTTGCGGTAGTTTGGAACATCCGATACCACATGATGGCACGGATTGGTCAGTAGAGGCGATTATCGAAGCCGAGCAAGCCAGTGAACAAGCTGAACAAGCCTATTTAGCTAAAGAAAGACAAGCAGCGAGTACAGAGCAACTTGTCAATGAGTATCAAAAACAACAAGCTGAACAGCTCAAACTATTACAAGGAAGTTGGCAATCACTGTTACCGACACAAGCTTGTCCAATGGATTGGACAAATGTTTCGTCATTAATAGCGAGTAAACAGGCAAAATGTGTACTTGAACAAACAGCAATCACAACTGAAATGGAAGAAATTAGCCAGCAGTTAGATAAAATAGAACAATTAAAAAAAGCTTTGGTAGCCGAACAAGAAGTCATCGCGCAACATGACGCGTTGATACAGGACAATCAAGCACAACAACAGCCAATTATCCAAAGTTTAACGAAACTTGAAGGACAGGAAGCCCAATTAATAAAAGAAGTACCTGAAGATTGGCAAACCAAAGATTATCAAGCACAACGCGATGTGTTGCAAACGGAATGGGAAGATTGGCAAGTGGCCTATCAGCAAGCCCAACAAACGTATCAAGCACTTAAAGAGCAGCAAGTGAGTGCTAAAGAAAAGGAAAAACATCAACAGGCGCAGTTAATCAATGCACAAGAACGCTTGCGTGATAGTCAAAACGAGGTGACGCGTGCGATTGAACAGAGCGGATTTGATAAGACCTTATCAGAACTACTACAAGATGAAGCAGAGTTATTGAAGTTAGAAACGGCTAAAGCAACCATTGATGAGTATGAACAAACAAAACAAAAACAAACGATTTTATTAGAACAATTGACGCAATCTTTAGCCAATCGCACATATCCTGATGTGGCGATATGTCGCAAGAAACAGCAAGACAATCAAGCGGCATTAGCTAAGCAACAACAATTAGCTAGTGTGGCACAACAAGCCATTCAGCACAATCAACAAATTTACCAAAAGATTGACACCCAGCATCAACAGTTAAAAAATGACTGGGAACATTTGGCAGAATTAACGACATTAGCGGATGTGGCGAATGGTGACGGTCGTTATAAATTAAGTGTCGAACGTTATGTCTTACAAATTTATTTCTTAGAAACATTGAAGGTTGCCAATCAAAAATTAAGAAAACTAACAAATGATCGCTATAGCTTTGAACTGGAAGAGAATTTTGGCACGTATGGTAAAAATACTGGGTTAGAATTAAATGTTTATGACGATAATGTAGGGGCCTCTAGAAGTGTAACGACCTTATCTGGTGGTGAGAGTTTTGTAGCGGCCTTATCACTTTCACTTGCATTAGGTGAAGTCATGCAAGCACAAGCAGGTGGTATTCGTGTGGATGCGCTCTTTATTGACGAAGGGTTTGGTTCGCTGGATGAAGATTCTCTGGAAATGGCGATTGAAGCATTGGAACTAGTAGAGAGTAAAGGACGCATGATAGGGATTATTAGTCATGTGAAAGAATTGAAAGAACGAATTCCCCAACAAATCCAAGTAGTAGCCGGTGGAGTGGGCGAAAGTCATATTAAGTATCAATTACAAGAAGGGTAGCGATGAAACTATGAGATGGTCAATACCAGAACGCTTTGTCCAGAAGGGTCGAGCTTACGTCGATGAAGGGCGTGTCACAACATTAAGTTATGATCGTCAACTTGAAGAATGGTACGCAGAAGTCATTGGGACTAAGCGTTATCAAGTCGTGCTTGACGGGACAGTTAAAGAGCAAGATCGTTGTACCTGTCCGGCATGGGAATCAAGAGGTTATTGCAAACATACCGTAGCAGTGGAACTTTATTTACGTGATTTAGGCTATCAACGTGTGATGGCTAACAATCATTCCCTGCAAGGATTGCAACAATCACCAAATATTTCAGAAAAATTAGTGACGACACTAACCAATACTTTGACCAAACACGCCAATGAGTTATCGCCACTAGCTATTAAAGTGGTGTTAGAAAGTGACAAAGGTCCCTTTGATGATGCGAGTATAGGAAGTTTGACAGTGAGTTTGAAAATTGGTTACCAAGGGGGCAAACTTTATATTGTCCGAGATATTACTAATTTTTTATTGAAGTATGAACAAACCGGTGTCTATGAAACCAAACAAGCGAATTATTACCTGTCATCTGAAGCGTTTGATTCAGATGCGATTGCTTTTATTGAAAGCTTACTTGTTTTAATGAAGCATCAGCGTAAATTATTAGCGTATGATCGTGGCATGACTTTGCCGTCCAAAAGTTTATTAGTGCCTAAGTTCTTAATAAAGAAATGGTTAGATGACGCATTATTTGATGCGTCGCTTATTGAAAATAAAATGACAGGAACGCTCTCACCTCATCCGTTGAGATGGGAAGACGACCTACCTTATCAAGGCTTTATTTCAGAGGATAACCAAGGCGTGATTAGTGTAAAACTTGAGCCGAATTATGATGTGTTCTTTACAGAAGAAAATTTTTTCTATCACGAAGGCGCCTTTAGTGAACTGGCATATAAACAATTAGAACTTTTTCGTATCATTCAAACAACATTAAAAAAGGTATCAGATAATACGTTGGTCTTTATACAAGCGCAACGTCAGCCCTTTTTTGAAGTGATTTATCCTCAGTTGAAGATGATTAGTCAGTTGACATTTTCGGACTCTTTTGAGATTGAGTGGGTGGAAGAAGAGCTATCTAGTGCCTTATATTTAACGCAAACAGATCAGTTGCTTGAGGCACAGGCTGTCTTTTCATATGGTGAGTATAGTTTCTATTATCCAGAACGTTCTAACGATTATGATGTGATTATTCAACGTGATATTCCGACAGAGACGCGTTTAGCTAGACAGCTAGAAGCAAGCGGATTTATTACATCGTCAGGAGTATTGCAAAAGCAATTCCCTGAAAAAGAAACGTTGTATGAATTTTTTACCAAAGAGTTACCTAGCTATCGTGAGCTTTTTGACCAAGTAGAACTGGAAGATAGTATAGAAGAGCTATTCTTAGAAGGAATGAAGTACCAACCCGCTATGACGATTGATATTGAACGCTCTTGGTTAGATGTTAAATTTGATATTTCAGGTATTTCCGAACAAGAAGTCGACGGTGTATTGACTAGCTTAGTAAAAGGAGAGAAGTTTCATACTTTAGCGAATGGTCAAATGATGTCGCTAGAAAATGATTCTTATCAACGATTAGCAGAACAATTGAAAAAAATGGCGAGTCGTCCAAGCTTCAATTTTGGCCATTTACAGTTACCCAAATATCAAAGTATTGTATTATCTCAACAATTATTGGAGACAGATAATGTGACATTAGAACCAGCTTTTGAGCAGATGGTTCAAGACTTACGTGAATTTGATCAACGTCCTATTGCTGTTCCCTCAACATTTGTAGGCGAATTACGCCCGTATCAATTAACGGGTTATCGTTGGTTAACGATGTTACAAGATTATGGGTTTGGTGGTATTTTAGCAGATGATATGGGGTTAGGAAAGACGATTCAAACCATCTCTTATTGTTTGCATGTGAAGGAGAAGGAAGCTGAAGCAGAGCCCATTTTAATTATTGCCCCAGCGAGCCTTGTCTATAATTGGAAAAAAGAATTTGAACGTTTTGCCCCAAGTTTGACGATCGCCATTATTAGTGGTGATGCCTTAAGCAGACAGGAGAAGTTAGAGAAGTGGGAACAATTTGATATTGTCTTAACCTCTTATGGTACTTATCGCCAAGATGAAGAACTTTACCGTAAGCGACGCTGTCATACCTTATTTCTAGATGAAGCACAGATGGTTAAAAACACTAATACCAAAACATTCCAAGCAATCAAGCGCGCTAATGCGAGCCATCGTTTTGCTTTAAGTGGGACACCTATTGAGAATAAAGTCGATGAAATTTGGGCAATCTTTTATTTGCTGATGCCAGGGTTACTTCCGTCATTTAAGAAATTTCAGTCCTTAAACACGGAAGATATTCGTCAACTGATTCGCCCGTTTATTCTGAGAAGGACAAAACAAGAAGTATTAACAGAATTACCTGATAAAGTAGAGAATACCATTTATAGTGAATTAACACCGGAACAAAAAGTTGTCTATCTAGCCCAATTAAAAGAAATTCAGGAACAAATGAATGGTATGAACACAGAGCAATTTAGAGAAAATCGTTTTAGTATTTTATCCGGTATTACCCGATTGCGCCAAATTTGCTGTAGCCCTGAATTATTTATGCCAGACTATCAAGGAGAATCAGGCAAGCTAAAACAATTGGAAGCACTGGTAACTTCAGCTTTAGCAAGTGGCCGACGTATGTTAATTTTTTCTCAATTTACGAGTATGCTATCTATTATTGAAGAACGAATGGCACAGATGGGGCAAGAAGTGTTTTATTTACGTGGCAGTACCCCAAGTGCGAAGCGTCAAGAAATGGTGGATGCGTTCAATGCAGGTGAGCATAATATTTTCTTGATTTCACTTAAAGCTGGAGGAACCGGTCTTAACTTAACGGGAGCAGATACAGTGATTTTATATGACTTATGGTGGAATCCTGCGGTGGAAGAACAAGCAACAGGTCGTGCACATCGTATGGGACAAAAAAAAGAAGTCGAAGTATGGCGTTTGGTCGCTGAAGGAACAATTGAAGAAAAAATTGTAAGTCTACAAGCCCAGAAGAAAAGTCTATTTACGGATATCCTGGGGTCAAGTTCAAGTCAGCTAACAGAACAGGATATTAGAGCGTTATTGTTAGAATGATCGTGGACTGCAACGAGACGCTTTGTCATACCTTAATGCTGTGTTTTTTGATATGATAGATTTAATAATATAAAGGAGGCGATGTAGTGTGAAAAAAGTAATGACCGTTTTTGGGACGCGTCCTGAAGCGATTAAAATGAGCCCCTTAGTGAAGGAACTTCAAAGTCGTTCAGAAATTGAAACCATTGTCTGTGTGACGGGTCAACATAAAGAGATGTTACAGCAAGTACTAAACGTGTTTGCTATTCAACCTGATTATGATTTGGAAATCATGAAGCACAATCAAGATTTGTTTGATGTGACCATGAATATTTTAGACCGAATTAAACCTATTCTAGAAAAAGAACAACCAGATGTCGTGTTAGTACATGGTGATACCTCGACAACATTTGCAACTTCATTAGCTTGCTTTTATTTGAGAATTCCTGTAGGGCACGTGGAGGCAGGACTTAGAACGTATAATATTTATTCACCGTTTCCAGAAGAGTTTAACCGTCAAGCGGTTGGATTAGTGGCTGCGTTTAATTTTGCTCCTACTCAACAGGCGAAAGAGAATTTATTACGTGAAGGCAAAGACGAGGCAAGCATTTTTGTGACGGGAAATACCGCGATTGATGCTTTAGAAACTACCGTTAGTCAGACTCACCGTCATGAAATACTAGATTGGGTGGGGGATAGTCGTTTAATTACAATTACAGCCCATCGTCGTGAAAACTTAGGGGAACCGATGCGTCATATGTTTAAAGCAATTCGCCGAGTTGTTGATGAATATCCGGACATTAAAGTCGTGTACCCAATTCATATGAATCCTCAGATCAGAGAACTTGCTGATGAGTTCTTTGGCGATTCTGATCGAATGAGTATTATTGCGCCACTTGAGGTCGTCGATTTTCATAATTTATTGGCGAATAGTTATTTGATCTTGACTGATAGTGGCGGCATTCAAGAAGAGGCGCCTTCATTAGGTAAACCAGTTCTAGTGATGCGTGACACAACTGAACGACCAGAAGGAGTCGCAGCTGGCACGTTGAAATTGGTAGGGACGCAAGAGGCGACTATTTACGAGAGTTTCAAGCAGTTGCTAGATAATAAAGAAGTGTATCAACAGATGTCAGTGGCCGCTAACCCTTACGGTGATGGTACCGCAAGTCGTCAAATTGTTGATATTTTGTTAGAAAAATTAGGCTAAATAAAGGTGGTAGTAGCGAGTGACGTGTCGTTCGCTACTTTTTTATCCACAAAGAAAGAGAGTGTGAATAAGTGTTAAAACGATTTTTTAGCTATTATAAACCGTATAAAAAATTATTTATATTAGATTTTACCTGTGCTATTATTGCAGCTGCTTTGGAGTTAGCATTTCCAGTAGTGGTTAATAATGTGATCGATAACGTCTTACCAAAAGGCAATTGGCGGATGATAATATTGGTCTGTCTGGCATTATTATTCTTCTATATTATTAATACGCTACTACAATTTATTGTCGTGTATTTTGGGCATATGTTAGGGGTTAATATTGAAACAGATATGAGACAACAATTATTTGCCCATTTGCAAAAACAACCTTTTGAGTATTTTGACAATAGTAAGACAGGTAAGTTAATGAGTCGTTTGACTACTGATTTGTTTGAGATTTCTGAAGTAGCCCATCATGGTCCAGAAGATGTTTTTATCACCATTATGACGTTGATTGGGTCATTTGTTTTAATGTTTAGAATACATGCAGGGTTGGCGATTGCAACGTTTGTCTTGATTCCATTCCTAACGATAGCTTTAGTTTTCTTCAATAAGAAGATGACCAAGGTGAACACAGAAATATACAACAGTTTAGGAGAGTTTAACGCAGGGATCGAAGCCAGTGTGAGTGGGATTCGTGTGGTTCAGGCATTTGCTAATGAATCATTTGAAGAAAAACGCTTTGCCGGATTTAACCAAGGGTATCGCAAAGCTAAGTTAGCTTTTTACCGCTTAATGGGAACAAGCTCTTCGTACAATTATTTTATGATTCGTCTAATTAATTTATTTACGCTGATTTTTGGTTCGTATTATATATTAAAAGGAGACATTACTACCGGGCAGTTTGTCGGCTTTATCTTATTAGCTAATATTTTTGTGAAACCAATTGAAAAAGTAAATACTATGATTGAAAGCTACCCTAAAGGAATTGCTGGATTCAAACGCTTTACAGAAGAAATTGATAAAGAACCTGCAATTAAAGATAAAGAAACCGCGGTTGATTTACCTAAAGTTACCGGCCAAATTAACTATCAAGGGGTATCATTTGCTTATAGTGATGGGACGGAAGTGTTGAAAGATATCCATTTGACCATTAATCCGGGTGAAACAATTGCGTTTGTAGGCCCAAGTGGTGCGGGGAAAACAACTTTAACTAATTTAGTGCCTCGTTTTTACGAAATCACAGGAGGATCGCTTCAAATAGATGGGATGGATGTGCGAGATGTCACACTTAACTCTTTAAGAAGCCAAATAGGGATTGTTCAACAAGAAGTGTTCCTGTTTCCCGGTACCATTCGAGAAAATATTGCCTATGGTAAATTAGAGGCGACCGAGGATGAGATTGAAGAAGCGGTTAAATTAGCCCACTTAGAAAAAGTCGTGAACCAAATGCCTGAAGGATTAGATACGGTGATTGGTGAACGAGGAGTAAAATTATCAGGAGGACAAAAGCAACGTGTCGCAATTGCGCGTATGTTCTTGAAAAATCCCCCCATTTTAATTCTAGATGAGGCAACTTCAGCGCTTGATACCGAAACAGAACAAGTCATTCAAGAGTCGTTGTTCTCACTTGCTAAAGGACGAACGACATTAATAATCGCACATCGTTTAGCAACGATTAAATATGCGACACGTATTATTGTCATTAACGAACAAAGCATTGTGGAAGAAGGCACACATGAGGAGTTACTAGCATTAAATGGCGCGTATAAAAAACTACACGACGCGCAATTTGCGTAATTTAGTAAGAATAGGTCACAGATAAGTAATTAGCAGTCTTTTATCATCCGTCCGTTAATTGACTTGATGATGAAAGACTGCTAAACTTTTTTGATGGAAGTAATAGTAGTACGATAGAGGGGAAAAACATGTTAGTAGACGTTGTCGAAATTATCTTAATCTTTTTAATGAGTACGTATGGTGCCATCTTCTTATCGATGGGATTATGGCTGATACAAATGCAAAGAATAAGCAAAAAATTTAATCAAGAGCCAAAAAAATTAGAGGCTTATTTTGATAAACTAACCAAAAGAAACGTTTTTTATAGAATGATGACGAATTATTTAATCGTGATGTTAGTTCTATCTAGCGTGGTAGGTTTAACGATTTGGAAAGACCGTCCGGTATATGCTATCTTTTTATTTGGGTGGGGTGTTTTTCATCTTGTCTATAAATATTGGCAAAAGAAAGATCAATTTTCTATTATAATCGATAAAAAGAAGAAGTAGCCGAGCGTTATAAATAAAGTAACAACCTTCTAAACTTAGATGTATTTCTAATCGTAGAAGGTTGTTTAGCCTGTAATAAAATAATAAATAGTTATTATTTTATTATCAGACACTACTGCTACGTTGCATTAAAACAAGCTATTTTAATAAGAATATGATAGAATATAATCAAGAAGTAATAGAACTGACATAGAAAAATAGACAATTAAGACTTGAGAAGGCCTACGAGAATGAAAAAAGCTGTTTGTGTAACCTTTTTCAATATGCGAAAAAAGGATGAGGCAAATAGCTTTTCTTTCGTACAGAATCAACAAGTCCTTAATACGCTGTCTGTTAATAAAATAAAGAGGTGAAGTTTGTGAGTTCAATAAAAATCATCCCTTTTGGTGGCGTACGTGAAAATGGGAAAAACATGTATGTAGCTGAAATAGAAGAGGATATCTATATTTTAGATTGTGGATTGCAATACCCAGAAAATGGTTTATTAGGAATTGATTCAGTAATTCCCGATTTTTCCTACCTAGTAGAAAATAAAGAGCGTATTGTCGGTGTGTTTTTAACACATGGTCATGCGGATGCGATTGGCGCATTGCCGTATTTATTGGCTTCAGTAGAAGTTCCTGTTTTTGGTTCAGAATTAACCGTAGAATTAGCTAAATTAGCGACAACTGGTTACCCTGGTTCGAAGAAATTTACTGATTTTCATATTGTAAACGAACAAACCGAAATAGATTTTCCAACTAGTACGGTTAGTTTCTTTAGAACAACGCATACAATTCCAGATTCATTAGGGATTGTGTTAGGTTCAACAGAAGGTAGTATTGTATATACAGGTGACTTTAAATTTGATCATAGCGCCATTGATATGTATAAAACCGATTTTGGCCGCTTAGCAGAAATTGGTCAAAAAGGCGTGTTTGCTTTACTAAGTGATTCATCAAATGCTGAAAACCCTGCGCAATTAGTATCTGAAAAACAGATTGCTGAAGAAGTAGAAGACACGGTGAAATATTGGGATGGACGTATTGTCGTAGCAGCAGTTGCTAGCAATATTCAACGTTTACAACAAATTTTCAATGCCGCACATCGAGCAAATCGTAAAGTTGTCTTAACAGGACGCAATATCAACGAAGTCATTCAAGTGGCGATTCGTTTAAATAAATTAACGTTGCCAAGTGATGAGTTAATTATTAAGTATCAAGAAATGAAAAACTATCAACCAGAAGAATTATTGATTTTAGAAACAGGTCGTCATGGCGAGCCTATCAAATCGTTACAACGTATGGCGAATCAACGTGGTCGAGGCATTCAACTGGGTGAAGGTGATTTGGTATACATTACCACAACACCATCAACAGCTATGGAAACAGAGATGGCGAAGACAGAGAATTTAGTTTATCGTGCAGGGGCAACCGTTCGTACGATTTCTGATAATATTAAAGTCTCAGGACATGGTAGTCCAGCTGACTTACAGTTAATGATTAATTTAATGAAACCACGTTATTTTGTTCCTATTCAAGGGGAATATCGTGTGTTAGCAGCACATGCTGATTTAGCCCATGATGTCGGGATGGATTATCGTAATATCTTCTTGACAGGTCGTGGAGATATTATTGAATATGATGGCAAACGCATGCATATGGCAGGTAGCGTGGACGCTCAAAATGTCATGGTCGATGGTATAGGTGTTGGTGATATTGGGAATATCGTCCTACGTGATCGCCGTATCTTATCTGAAGATGGTGTCTTCATTGCGGTAACTACCATTAATCGTAAAACACGTAAAGTAGTAGCTAAACCACAAATTACTACACGAGGATTCGTTTACGTTAAAGATAATCGTGAATTAGTGGAAGAAAGTGCTAAAATCGTTGAGAAAATTGTGGAAGAACAGTTAGTTGATAACGATTTCGAGTGGAGCAAACTAAAACAAGAAATCCGTGATCAATTAAGCCGTTACTTATTTGAACAAACTAAACGACGCCCAGTGATTTTACCAGTGATTATGGAATCAAGTCAGAGAAGAAAATAATAGATTAGAAGAGGTTGGAAAGTAATCCAACTTCTTTTTTTACAAAATGTTGTTCGTAAAATGATTATTATTTTTGATGAGGAGTTTATGAAAGTAGAATATCAATTAACAAAAAAAGAATTTATTCGCATGAATAGTATTTATGCGCGACATATTAATAAAATCAGTAAATATCTTATTTGGTTTTATTATTTGGTGGGCGTAGGATTAATTGTAGATAGTTTGTATAATATCACGATTATTTAGACGGCGTTAACGCTATTTTTTTCTGAAATGTATGGGTATGGACTGATGATGCTTGGAGAACTGCTCTTGGGTGTTTTCTTTCTTGTTGTCGGTTACTATTCTTCTATTTGGACAGCAAAACGTTGGGCTAAAAAGGAAATAAATCAAAAAGCATTTGAAAAACTTGATTTAACTATTTCAGATGAAGGATTTTACATTGCGAATGATCGTAAGGAGTTATCCACTATTAATTGGGAATCGGTTGGAAATATCTATGAAACGAAGGAGTTTTTCTTATTTGAATTTGTTGAGCGTCAAATTAGCACCTTACCCAAACGAGTATTAAGCGCTGAACAACAACAGGCATTAATAGCGCTTATTCAGCAACATTTTTCAGGGGCTATCCAATCTGTGAATAAATAATCATGAAAGGTCACGCTGTTCATTTTTTATAAGGATAGCGAGGCTTTTTTTGTTATAGAAAAATTAGTGAGAATAAGAAATTAAACAATTTTAATTAATCTAAATTGTAAAGGGTTACTTTTAGTGTTTTAGTTTACTTCCTAACTTTTTTAGTTTAATATAGATAACGTTGTGTTAAAAAAATAAAAAAATAAGAATATTATATTTTAATGTTCGGTTTTTAGGAGGAAATAGTATGAAAGACAAGATTCTTTCTTATTTCGAGATTGAGAAGCTAAATACGACAGTGCGTCGTGAAATTTTAGCTGGTTTTACAACGTTTGTGTCAATGGCGTATATTTTATTCGTGAACCCAACGGTATTAGGGGCATCAGGAATGGATGAGGGAGCAGTGTTTACTGCAACAGCATTAGCAAGTGCGTTTGGCTGTATTCTAATGGGATTATTAGCGCGTTACCCAATTGCAACAGCACCTGCGTTAGGAATTAATGCGTTCTTCTCATATACGGTATGTATAGGAATGGGTGTTCCTTGGGAAACAGCTTTGGCGGGCGTATTTGTTGCTTCGTTAATTTTTATTCTAATTACCGTATTTAAATTACGAGAAATGATTATTGATGCGATTCCTGCTGATTTGAAACATGCGATTGGTGGGGGAATTGGATTGTTCATCGCCTTCTTAGGATTAAATGAAGGTGGTATTATTGTAGCAAATGATTCAACATTGGTTGGATTAGGTGATTTAACGGTTGGTACTACATGGTTAACTATTTTTGGTTTGGTAGCAACTGCTGTATTAATGATTCGTAAAATTCCAGGAGCGATTTTTATTGGGATGGCTGCTACAACCTTATTAGGTCTGGGAACAGGGTTAATTGGGGCACCAGAAAAAATTGTGTCCGCTGCACCAAGTTTGAAACCAACGTTCATGGTAGCGTTGAGTCATGTGAAAGATATTAATTCACTACAATTAGTCGTTGTGGTCTTAACTTTCTTATTAGTAACCTTCTTTGATACAGCAGGGACATTAGTTGGTTTAGCTAATCAAGCAGGTTTTATGAAAGATAATAAAATGCCTCGTGTGGGTAAAGCGTTGGCTGCTGATTCAACAGCCATGATGGCAGGTTCATTATTTGGTACGTCTCCAGTAGGTGCGTATGTTGAGTCTTCAGCAGGTATCGCAGTAGGTGGACGTTCTGGATTGACGGCTATTTCAACAGGTATTTTCTTTATATTTGGTTTATTCTTTTCACCACTTTTAGCAGTTGTAACGTCACAAGTGACTGCACCAGCCTTGATCATTGTAGGTGTTTTAATGGCACAAGAATTACGTGATATTGATTGGGGTTCTCTTGAAATTGCGATACCAGCCTTTTTAATTTTAATTGGGATGCCATTAACTTACAGTATTTCTGATGGAATCGCGTTAGGCTTTATCTTCTATCCAATCACAATGATTGCCGCAAAACGTGGTAAAGAAGTGTCACCTATTATGTATGCACTGTTTTTTGTGTTTATAGGATTTATGTGGATATTAAATGTAAATAAATAATGGTAAAGGATTGGTGGCTTAGGCTATCAATCCTTTTTTGTTAACTTAGTTTAACTCCATGTCAATTTCGTTGACAATAAAATAAATTGTGTGATAAGATGTTAATCACTGAAATGTAAACGTGTCAATGAACAAAAGGAGACTATCAATGAATAAAGAAATGATTAAAAATGTTGTTTTAGGTATATCACTAACAGGTAGCATTACATTGTTAATTCAAGCATTATACGCAGGCTCAGCTGCGCGTTTGTTTTTACCAATCTTTTTTGCGGTTGGGTTAGGATTAGGTTTACTAAGATTATTTGTGAATCATAATATAAAAAAAATGAAGGGTAAATCGATCATGACAAAGATTTTATTCTTTGCGGTATTATTAGGTGTAGGTTTACCATTTCAAAGTTGGTTCCGTACCAATGTAATGTTTGCGATGGATCCAGAAGTGATGCCTAGAAGTATCGCGATGATGGTTATGGGCGTGGTTAGTTTGACCGTTTGGACGATGAAATCAAAAAAACAAGAGGCTTAATAAGATGAAGTAACGTTACTCTAATCGAGTAGCGTTTTTTTAATGCTAACTAGGTTGCTTTACATACTAGTGAGGATGTGCTATTCTATAGTTGTAACTAGTATGTAAAACATAATAGCTAGGAAGTAGGAGAGGCCAATGAAAGAAACACAATTATTAAAAGGCGTACTCGATGGTTGTGTATTAGCAATTATTGCGGAAGAGGAAATATATGGCTATGAATTAGTGCAACGTTTAAAAGCTGCGGGATTTCAAACCATTATCGGTGGCACGATTTACCCGCTACTACAAAAATTAGAAAAAAATGGCTTGATTAATGGTGAGATGAAAAAATCACCAGAAGGGCCTGACCGAAAGTATTTTACGATTACAACAGAAGGGCAAGCGTATTTGTCTGGTTTTAAGAATCAGTGGCAAGAATTAGTTGAAAAAGTGGATCGGTTAATGGAAGGAGCAGACGAATATGTCTAAGAACTATCGTGAACAAGCCAATCAATTGGCAGAACAGTTAACGCCCAAAAATAAGGCGTTCTTCGGTAAAATTCAACAGTACTTAGGTTTATCCAGTATTTTTTTGGATGAGGAGAAACTGAATGAACAAATCTATCAAATTGCCGTTGACTTGGTAGAAGCGCAGTCGCATGGTGAAAGAGCAGAAGAATTTTTTGGTCAAGATTCTCAAGCAATTGCTGATGAATTGTTAAAAAATACCCCGCCTTCTAGTTGGAAATCTCGCTTTAAGTTAGTAACATTTATTGTAGCGATTTTTTGGTTAGCCTTTATGATAACGGATTTTGGTGGATCGAAAGTTGCGACCATTAATCCATTGTTTTACGCTATGTCCATTATTATTGTCCCGATATATGTGGGACTATTTATACAGATGACTAAAAAATCGGTGTATCAAAAGGTGAAAAATAAATATCTCGATATGTTCAAGTATGGAATGCTTCCAATGATATTTTTGGGGATTAGTGGTTATATAGCAACTTTTTTACCAAATACTTGGAATTTCACGATTAGTTTTCCATATAATGTGTTGATAATTGGCTTGTTTATCGTGATTATGTTGATTTGTGATATCAGCTCTCGATTTGGTGAGGGATGGCGTGGGTTGTATCGGATAGGAGCGCTAGTTGGGTGCTGTGGATTGGTGCAACAAGCTTTGTATTATTTCACCAACTGGTCTGAAGAAAAAATCACACTCATTGGACTGGCTTTAATAGGTGTCATCGTTGTAGGAGTGGTGAAGTATTTAGAAAAAAAAGAAGCCCGTTAAGGCTTCTTTTTTATTTTGCTGTTTTAGCTACTCTAGCGTCTTGTTTTTTATGTATGGCATTCATGACGGCTCTAGCAATAGGTTGAGCAATTAATAATTCAACAGCAAAAGCTACACCAAAGTTACGTGGCCATTTGTGGAAAAATGTTTTGAAGGGGGCTAGTGATAGCTCACCCATTCCGAACCAATTACCGATGATGGTCATCACCATTGACATGAAGAAAACGGTACATAGCGTGTCAATAATAATTTTTGAATTGAAACTATCGTTTTCTCCTACGATTTTTTGTGCTAATTTTGAGCCTAACGGATGTAATAGTGACACAACAACTAAAACCGCAATGAAGATAAAGGGTATTTTTTTCAAAATAGTAGTATAAGTGTCCATTGTAAAGCCGGCTTCTAACATTGAAATGATTGGTGCAATCAAGTTAACTGATAATAAGGCAATTATCAGTGTAAATAAAATCCCTTCTTTAGCATTACGTGGTAACTTCATATAAAACTCCATGTTTGTCCTCCTGTAAGCATAAAAAAGTTCAGCAAAGAATACCTACACGTCGAAACGTGCAGCTGTTTTTTGCTGAACCATTATACGCTATTATATTTTTAACTTTTTGTAGCTTAACACAAATAAACAATCCAAACTAATGATTTGCATTGTTTTCATGAAAAACCTCTAATTTCTTGTGAAATTTGATGTATAATGCTTTGATTTTTCTTGCTAGTCCGTTATAATTTGTAAGGGAAATTTCACAAGTGGACATGAAACATTAAGTGTCACGTTCAGTTGTGGTATTTTTTAAACTAGAAGAGAAAAGGATGTTTTTAAGTGTTAGAATTCGCAACAAAACTAGCGTCGATTATTTTATTTGATATTGTCTTGAGTGGAGATAATGCCGTCGTGATTGCTTTAGCAACGCGTGGTTTGGAAGAGAGTAAACGTAAGAATGCCATTATGATTGGAACAGCAGGTGCGATTATTTTACGTGTCGTCTTGATGTTAATAGCTGTTCAACTATTAATGTTACCGTATGTTAAAATCATCGGTAGTTTATTACTATTATATATTGCGTATGATTTATTAAAGACCGATACTGATGATGAAGCAAATATCAAAGCATCTGGCGGTTCTTATTTTTCAGCGATTCGTACGATTTTAATGGCTGACTTAGTCATGAGTTTAGACAATGTGATTGCCATTGCTGGAACAGCTGATGGTCATTTTGGTTTAGCAGTCATTGGTTTAGCAGTAAGTATTCCAATTATTATTTTTGGTAGTCAAGTGATTATCAAACTAATGGATAAATTTCCAGCATTAATTTGGGTAGGAGCAGTGATGATTGCTTATACAGCAGGTAAAATGTTTGTAGAAGATCATGCGATTGCCCATTTTGTTGATGGTCTTGTGCCAAATATTAGTCATACACCAGCAGTTCCTGTTATTTTTGGGGCTATTTTGATTTTAGGTAAGTTATTAATGAATCGTGTACAGGCAACCAATTCAACAGTTAAGTCATAATAACAGATAGTTAAAAGGTGATTCATTCTGTCAAGATGAATCACCTTTTTGTCTATCAATTGGTTCACAAACTGATGTATAATTGTAAGAAAGATGAGAAGGAGAGATGATGGAGTATGACATTTGAAGAGATATTACCTGAATTAAAAAAAGGTGCCAAGATTATTCGTAAAGGTTGGGGTGGTTTTGAGTTATATGTCACGTTAGTAGAAGATGACGTTTTTGATGGTTCACCGGTAACCCCTTATTTTTTAATTAAAACAAGTGATGAAGGCTTTTCTAGTTTTGCACCGACTGTTTGCGATATTTTGGCAGATGATTGGGCGATTGTTCAATGAGAAATAAGTATTTAGACTTGGCTAATCAAGTGGTGCTTGTTACAGGGGCAGCTTCAGGTATTGGCTTATCACAGGTGGAAGCTTTTTTAGGACAAGAAGCGTATGTGTTTGGGGTGGATTGTCAAGAGGGAAAAATGTTAGAACTTACTAAAAAGTATCCGGCTCATTTTGGCTACTTTGTCGGAGATATTTGCCAACAAGCCACGTTAGAAGAAGCGTTAGCTCAATGTGATCGGATGTTTGGCAGTATCACGATTTTACTGAATACTGCGGGCATTCTGGATGACTATTTACCGCTTCATAAGACAGATGAAGACTTATGGGATGCTATATATGAGACAAATGTAAAAAGTATGTATCGCCTGACAAGGTTAGTGTTACCTCAGATGTTAGCCAATAAAAGAGGAACGATTATCAATATGACATCAATTGCCGGGATGATTGCTGGTGGCGGTGGTATTGCTTATACCATGTCGAAACATGCTGTTGCAGGATTCACTAAACAACTGGCGCTTGATTATGCCGCACAAGGGATAACGGTTAAAGGAATAGCGCCAGGGGCTATCCAAACTGCTATGACGAAAGCTGATTTTTTAGGAGATGGTGAGATGGCAAAATGGGTGGCTAATGAGACACCTGTTAAGCGTTGGGCGCAACCTGAGGAAGTAGCGGAACTAACCTTATTTTTAGCGACGCCACAAGCAAGCTATCTTCAGGGAGTTATTGTCCCAATTGATGGTGGTTGGTTAATAAAATAAGGTTGATTATTTGTTGAAAACCTGTATGCTATTAATGAGCGAAAAAAATTCGCACTACAACACTTCAGTCGGAGATTTTCCCATCCTTTGGTTGTAGTTATTAACAAGTTTAGCTTGTAAAGGAGAACGAATATGAATGAATCAAGAGAAGGCGCACGTCGTCAATTCAACACGAAAGAAATTGCCACAATCGGCGTAGTCACAGGATTATATGTCGTGATTACCTTATTTTTGTCGGTCATAAGTTTTGGTGCGTTGCAATTACGGTTGGCAGAAATGTTTAATTATTTATCTTTGTACAACAAAAAATATGTATGGGCAGTGACACTTGGTGTGGCAATAGCTAACATCTTCTCGCCATTAGGAGTGATTGATGTTGCGGTAGGAAGTGTTTGCACGTTTTTAGTCCTACAATTTAATTTATTTATTACAAGAAATATGACGTCAATGCCACTAAAGTTAGCGGTGACGGCTGTTATATTTGCTATTTCCATGTTTACGGTTTCCGGCCAATTAACCATTATGTATCAGGCACCATTTTTTATTAACTGGTTAGCAATTGGCCTAGGAGAATTATTCTCAATGACAGTAGGTGGTGTCTTAATCCACTGGATCTCAAAAAAAATAGATTTAACTAAATAATTAATTAGAATAGAGCAATAAATTAGTCAAATGGGAAAATAATGATGGGGCACGTGTTTGCGTGTCCTTTTGTTATTGTTTGACATTCGTTAGGTACCTATGTATACTGCTAAGAGGAAATGACAAGAAAGGAGCTATTATATGGAGAATGAAAAATTAGTAGAGTTGTTTTTTGAAATTAACCGATTAAATCGTCGTTATACAGAAAAGAAATACGGGAATTTGACCCCTATGCGAGGGCAGTACCGTTGTTTATTAGCCTTAGATAATAGAGGAACACTTAGCCAAAAAGAACTAGCAGAAGTTTTACAAATTCGTTCAACCTCGGCAGGAGAATTAATTGCTAAATTAGAACAAAAAGGCTATGTTTCTAAAAAAGTATCACCAAATGACAAACGTGTGAGTATTATTTCTTTAACAGAAGAAGGACGTATTCAAGCTGAACTGGTGAAGAAAAAGAGAATAGAAGCACATAAAGAAATGGTCTCAATTCTTGAAGAAGATGAGAAAGAAAATTTTTATCAGATTTTATCAAAAATAGAACGGTATTATCTGGAGATGGAGGAAGAATTGTTTGAATAACTTAGTTTTAACCGATAAAAGACGCACGATGATTTTTATTAATATCGTGATTACGTGTATCGCCTTAACGATGCTAGCTACAGCGTTAACAACAGCTTTACCCGCTATTGTATCGGATTTATCTATTGATATGACAATGGGGCAATGGTTGACGAGTGGTTACTCGTTAGCGATGGGGATTGTCATGCCTTTAACAGCATTTTTAATTACTCGTTTTCCAACTAAAAAATTATACATCAGTGGGTTATTGTTAGCCTTGATAGGGTTATTATTGTGTGCAACAGCAACCAATTTTCCGATGATGATGTTTGCGCGTGTGTTGCAAGCAACGGGTAACGGAATTTTAACATCGATGGCGCAGGTTATTTTATTGACGATCTATCCGCCTGAAAAACGTGGTGCTATCATGGGATGGTATGGCTTATCATTAAGTGCTGCCCCTGTTGTAGCACCAACGCTTGCGGGTATGATTGTCGACTTGTGGAATTGGCGTATGATTTTTTACGTTGTCATGGTGGTAGTAGTGATTTCACTGATTTGGGCCTGGAAAGTGTTTGATAATGTATTAGAAATTTCTGTTAAGTCGTTTGATGTGAGTTCCTTTGCGTTGAGCGCAATTGGTTTTAGTGGAATTACATTAGGAATTGGTAATTTAGGCACGTATTCATTGGCAAGTTTTAATGCGGGAGGTATGTTACTAATAGGTATACTAGCTTTAGTAATATTTGCCCGACGTCAATTCAAGCTAGCACAACCGTTTTTAGATTTACGTGTCTTTAAAAACAAAGAATATACGATGAGTGTGATTGGTAGTATGTTGCTGTATCTTGTGATGATGGGGTCAACAATGATTTTACCGTTATATATTCAAACGATTTTAGGCAAGTCAGCGACTGTTTCAGGATTGGTTGTTTTACCTGGTTCATTGGTGATGGCGTTTATTAGTCCAATTGCTGGTAAAATGTATGACAAGATGGGAATGAAAGTATTAACGATTATTGGGGCTAGTTGTTTAACATTAAGCAATGCAGGCATGTTTTTTGTGACAGATCAGACTAGTATCATTGTATCGGGAGTACTCAACGCATTACGTTGTGCGGCGATTGGTTGTTTGATGATGCCGTTTGTTACTTGGGGCTCAAGCAACGTGCCAAAACAATTAATGGCACATGGAACGGCACTATTAACTTCATTAAGAACGATTTCAGGGGCGATTGGAACAGCTGTTTTTGTTAGTGTCATGCACAATATCGCGAGTCATAGCAATCTAGGCTCACAAACGATTAATGAGATGCACGGTTTAAATATGACGTTTTTGATAATGAGCGGTATCTCTGTCTTTCTATTAGTAATGGGTCTTACAATGAAGAATAAAACGAAATAGAAGCAGTTTTTTGAAACATCTTTTATATTAGAAAAGAGTAGCTGTGACAGATAGTTGTCACAGCTACTTTTTATAATAATTCTTTGTATAAACGTTCGACGTTTTGATAGAAGATTTTTTCTATTTCTGTGGTACTAAAACCTGCCTGTGATAGCGCCTGAGCAATCTTAGTGATAGAGCGTATGTCTTTTAGTTCTTCATTAACAGGAATACCGTCAAAATCAGAACCTAAGGCGATACATTCGATACCACCTACTTGTTTTAAATGTTTAGCATGGCACGCGATGGCGTGAACGAGTGGCTGTGTGTCATTAGGCTTGCGTAAGAAGTTTTCACAATAATTAAGACCGATGATACCACCACGTTCACTAATCGCTTTAATTAAGTCGTCGGGTAAGTTACGTGAATGATATGTCACTTCACGAGCGTTAGAATGACTAGCGACAAACGGTCGGTCGGTATAGGTTAAAACATCGTTGACTAATTGATCAGATCCGTGTGAGACATCAATGATCATGCCTAATTGATTCATACGTTGAATGATATCAATACCAACTGGGGTTAGCCCTTTTTGATACGTGGATAGCAATCCGCTTTTTTCTTCAACAAATAAACTATTGGGATAGCCTAATTCATTTTGGTAGTTCCATGTTAGGGTCAACATACGGACACCACGCTGATAGAATTCTTCTAAATAATCAATGCGTCCTTCAAGGGGTGCGCCTTCTTCCATTGTTAAGAGACTACTTAATTTGCCATGTTCTTGATTGGTTAAATAATCTTGATAAGATAATACAGGTGCAATATGTTCACGATTCTTTTTCAATTCACGTTCATACAAATCGATATAGTGATGGCATGAATCGTAAAGATTAGGTGTCGTTGCTTTATCTAAATAAATGGCAAAATTTTGCAGAATGGTGCCACTTTCTTTCATCTTTTGTAAATCTATTTGTAAATGGTTCTGAAACAAACTATTCTCAGGTGTTCCATCAATGCGTGTGATAGTATCACAATGTAAGTCAATGGCTTTCATGAACATCATTCCTTTTTATTTTTCCTTTAATATTACGCTTTTTCTAACAGCTTGTCTAAAGAAAGCCTCTTGTTAAATGAAAAAGACTATTAGCAAATGTCGGAATATTCGATTGATAGCTTGTTATGTTATGATGATATTAACGAGTCAGAAGGGAAGGTGAGGTAAATGAGAAAAGAACTGAAAGAAGATTACCAAGAAGTTTTTCGTTCAATACGCGGGCAATTTGGAGCAGATCAAGGTAGACCGTTAGCGATTTGGAAAGACAACCATTCAGTATTGAAAGACAGAATGGCGACACAACTTGAAGGCTTATTTCGCAGAGAATTGACAGAAGAAGAAATACGCTATTTTTTAACCGAGATTCATCAGGAAGGCTGTGGTTTTGCAGCGGCGACGACGATTATTTTACAAAAATATGCGAAGCAACCAGCATTGTATGAAATTGCCTATGGCTTTGCGTTTTATAAAGAAAGACAACGTGTTGATTTTGTTTCCTTGTTGCTGGATTTTTACTATACTCAAAACAATTGGCACCATTTGCCTCATACGTCTTTGCGCTTTAAATTAAGACATCCTGGCATTAGAGCAGGTGATATTCGTATGAATCTTTATCGGTATACAAAAGAACACGGTTTAGCAATCAAGGGGAAATGGTTGAGTTGGCCTAGTCGTCATCGCTTAATAAAAGCCTTACGTTCAGGAAAAATTATTACCATGACCAGTTATCTAACCAAAATGCAGTTAATGGCACCAGAAGAGGTATCGTATCATCATCAACAAATAAATTTTCATACCGTCATGTTGGTTGATTTTAATGAGGTTACACAACGTTTTGTGGTGAGTTCATGGGGAGATTATTATGAGTTGGAACGTTTGCCTAGTTTTTCCACTTTTTTTGCTTATTGACGATTATAATAGCAAAAAGGAAGGTCGATAATATTCGTCCTTCCTTTTGATTTAAATAAGTCCTAGCTGTTGTAGTGCTTTTGCGATACCATCGTTGTCGTTAGTATCAGTGACCATTGTCGCAATCGCTTTGACCTCGTCTTCGGCATTACCCATTGCTACGCCAGTGCCAACTGTTTGTAACATTTCAAAATCATTCAGTCCATCACCAAATGCAATAGTGTCTTCTTTTTTGAAGCCAAATTGTTCAGCAACATGCATGATTGTTGCTGCTTTTGAGCCGTTATGAGGGACAACATCTACACTGTTCTCATGCCAACGAACAAAACGAAATTGTGGGAAGTCTTGATCGAAGTAACCATCAAGGGTCTTGTCATAATAAGCTAATGCTTGATAGATATCATTTTCATGATAGAAGTGTTCATCGAATTCAGGGATTTCTTGCCCAAATGAACGCATAGCATCATCCATAATACCTGGTTTAAAATCAGTGTTTCGTTTAATAATTGTTAGGTTTAGAGCTGCGGTATCAATAGCCATTTCCTTAGTCAATTCAATAAAACGCTTTAAATCGTTTGGTTCTAAAATATTTTTATACACTTGTTGATGGTTAACAAAGGCGCCTGCACCATTGCATAGAATATAATGATCAAAACCTAAGGACTCAATCACCTCTTTAGCAAATAAATAACTACGTCCTGTCGCAATCATTAACATATGTCCATCTTCTCTTAATTGTTTGAGAGCAGCTAAGGTACTAGGTAATGGTTGCTTATTGCTATCTAAAATTGTGCCATCAATATCAAAGGCAATTAACTTACGTGTCATAAACTTCTCGTCACTCACTTTCTCATTATCATTCATTATTTATACAGTGTATCATAATTTTGCGACTCGGTGGATAAATAGTTGGTCTATCGTTTTTATAATGACCTTTAAATATAAATGTGTTACTATTAAGCAAACATGTTATTAGGAAAGGAAGATCATTATGTCAAAGAAAGTAAATCATTTAAAACCAATTAAAGCAGAAATGTTACCTAATTTAAGATTACGCATCACGTTTAATAACAATGAAGTACGTTATATGTCTCGTTTTACGAAGGTCGATTTATTTATTCAACCTTTGGCTAACACTTGGATTGGTAATGAAATTAAGATTTTAGAAGATGGTTCTATTATGTTGAATAAGTTACATATTCCTTATGAAGCGATTATTGAACAAAGTACAGGTTATTTAGAGGAAGAAAACAGAACGTTATAAACCAATAATTTTATAAATAAGTTAATATTGCTGATTGACAATTTGTAAGCGTTTTGATACAATTCGCTTGTAAGTAATAGATATGTCAAAAAGGATAGTAATCTTAGGAGCTAGACCTGATGATAAATTTATAAAACGCGCTATGTTTATTTAGTGACTGTTTTATTGATTTATGATTAGGTCTTTTTTCAATTTAAATGGAGGTATGAACGTGAAAATTATCAAGATATTAAATAACAATGCTGCTGTTTGCCAAACAGAGGATCATCAAGAGATTATTTGTTTTGGTAAAGGAATTGCGTTTCAAAGAAAAGCTGGTGAAACAATTGAAACAGGATTGATTGATAAAAAGTTTTTGCCTGATAATGCAGATTTTGTTAGTAAGTATCAGCAAATTGTGTCAGTTATTCCAGATGATTATGTTAAATTGGCTGATCAAGTGATTGATAATATTAAACAGAAATTAGGTAAGTCGCTCAATGACAATATCTACATTTCTTTAACGGATCATATCTTTGCAGCAGTGAAACGTTACGAAGAAGGTGTTTCCTTAACGAATACAATGTTATGGGATATCAAGCGTTTTTATCCAGCTGAGTTTAAATTAGGACAAGAATCTATTGAGATGATAGGAAAAGTATTAGGTGTTAGTTTACCTGAAGATGAAGCAGGATTCATTGCGTTTCACATTGTGAACTCTGAGCTTGACGAACAAGTGGAGAATACTTATCAAATTACACGAGTGATGACAGAGGTGTTACATATTGTAACGTATCATTTTAATGTGACGCTTGATGAAGAATCAGTCTATTATTACCGATTTATCACACATATGAAGTTTTTAGCACAACGTTTATTAAATGGTAGTAGCTATCAAGAAGGTGGAGAAGACCCGTTATTTCAAACAATTAAGACCACCTATCCTGTATCATTTGATTGTGCCAATAAAGTCAATGACTTTTTGAACAAGAAGTATCACCTGAATTTATCTGAAGAAGAATTGAGTTATTTAACGATTCATTTAGACCGATTGATTTATAAAACAAAATAATTTTTGTTTAATATAAAAAATAACACCAAGGAGGATTGTGAGGTTCTGTATTACCAATAGGATGGTGACATTAAGTTGGCCACACCGCTAGTAATTAAAAAATTAATTAAGCGGAGGGAATTATTATGGAAAAGTATCAACAATTAGCATCAGAAATTATTGAAAATGTCGGTGGTAAAGACAATATTTTAGGATTAACACATTGTGTCACACGTTTAAGGTTTAAATTAAGAGATGAGAGTTTAGCCAATGATGAGTTTTTAAAAAATCATGAAGGTGTAGTGACAGTCTTAAAATCGGCTGGACAATATCAAGTTGTTATCGGTAATCATGTACCTGATGTATTTAAAGTCGTGAGAGAACAAGCAGGACTTTCAGATGATCTTTCTACTATTGAAGATGATAAAAAAGAAATGAGCTTGTTCGCGAGATTCTTTGATTTTATTTCAGGCGTGATGATGCCGTCTATTGCTATTTTATCAGCGTCGGGAATCATTAAAGGGTTGAATACGGTTTTATCGGTTGCAGGAGTCTACTCAGCAGAAAGTTCTTATTACACATTAATTAATGCGATTGGGGATGCAATGTTCTATTTCTTCCCGATTATATTAGGCTATAATACAGCACGTAAGTTGAAAATGAATCCATATATTGGATTAACGTTAGGTGCTATTATGTGTTACCCAGAAATTAATGGTGTAGATCTTAGCTTCTTTGGTCATAATATAAACGCTACCTATACATCGACTGTATTGCCCATTATTTTATTAGTTTGTTTAGCGGCACCGGTAGAACGTTTCTTTAATAAAGTATTACCAAGTGCAGTAAAAACATTTATGACGCCGATGCTTGTGATGTTAATTTGTTTACCTATTGGTTTTGCATTGATTGGACCTTTAGCAAATTTAGTTGGTTTATATTTAGGAAAAGGAATCAACACAGTCATTGGGATAAGCCCAATTTTAGCAGGTATTTTACTAGGTGGTATGTGGCAATTATTCGTTATGTTTGGTGTACATATGATGATTATTATGCCGTCAATTATGGGCTTAATGCAAGGAACACCTGATGCAATGATGGCAATGATTTCACTTGTTTCATTTACACAATTAGGTATCGTTTTAGCTATTTGGATGAAAACTCGCGATAAAAAATTAAAAAATATTGCCCTACCAGCTTGGATCGCATCTATTTTTGGGGTAACTGAACCGGCTATTTACGGGGTAACATTACCACGTAGAAAAATGTTTGTTCTATCTTGTATTATGGGAGCTATCAGTGGTGGTTTACTAGGAGTATTAAATGTTAAAGCTTATACAATGGCAGGTTTAGGAATCTTCGGGCTACCCGGTATGATTGACCCAAATTCAGGTGATTTAGATAATTTAGTCAAAGCGATTATAGTGATGATTATCACCACAATTCTTTCGTTAGTAGCAGGATATATTCTATTCAAAGACGATAAAGTAGAAGCAACGATGGATGAAGTTGGAACAAATCATACAAAAATGACGAGCGTTTCTAACGCAATTGGAGAAGCTGAAGTATTAGTGAATCCTATTAAAGGGACAATTCTTCCTCTTAATGAAGTAAAAGACGATGCATTTGCACAAGGGATTATGGGAAAAGGGATTGCGATTGATCCTGAAGAAGGTCATGTGTACGCGCCTTGTGATGGCACGGTAATGACGGTTTTTCCAACCAAACATGCGATTGGTTTAATATCTGAGGGTGGCAGTGAGATTCTTATTCATTTAGGTATGGATACTGTACAATTGAACGGTCAATATTTTGAAGCGCATGTTGAAAGTGGTCAAAAAGTGGTTAAAGGTGATTTGTTAATTTCTTTTGATTTAGATGCAATTAAGGATGCAGGATACTCAATGGTAACGCCTATTATTGTGACTAACACACGTGATTATAGTGAAATTTCACCTGTATCCACAACTGGAGACATTACAGTTGGAACAGATTTATTAAGCTTACAAGTGTAGAAAAAAATAATGGAGGTTATTGACATGAAATTTCCAAAAGATTTTTTCTGGGGTGGTGCAACGGCTGCTAATCAAGTTGAGGGAGCCTGGAATATAGAAGGTAAAGGCATGATCGAAACGGATATTTCAGCATCAGGCGGAGTTAACAAACATCGTGTGTTGACATATCAGTTACCAACTGGAGAAATAGTCGAAGTGCCAATGTTTGGGAGGGTACCTGAGGGAGCTAATCCTTATGTAGACCCAACACGGTATTATCCAAACCATGAAGCAATTGATTTTTATCACCATTATAAAGAAGATATTGCCTTGTTTGCAGAGATGGGGTTTAAAATGTATCGTATGTCCATTTCATGGTCGCGTATTTTTCCAAAAGGTATTGAAAACGAGCCCAATCAAGCTGGCTTAGAATTTTACCGTAATGTCTTTTTAGAATTGAAAAAATACAAGATTGAGCCATTAGTAACATTGTGGCATTTTGATACACCTCTTTACTTAGAAACAGAAACAGGCGGTTGGATGAATCGTAGCACGATTGACCATTTTGTCCGCTATGCAGAAATAGTGATGACAGAATACAAGGATTTAGTCAATTACTGGATTACTTTTAATGAAATTAACAATCGTTTGTTCTTCTTAGAGATGTTACCAGAATCGCAACGTCAACAAGCGGCACAAATTAGTATTCAAGAGTTACATCACCAATTTTTGGCAAGTGCTAAAGTAGTGAAATTAGCTAGACAAATCAATCCTCAAAATAAAATTGCCTGCATGATTAATGGTGTAACGCCTTATCCATTGACCTCACGTCCGAGTGATGTGTTAATGGCGCAAGAAGCACTGAAGCAAGGCATTTATTACTGTGGCGATATTCAAGTTCGTGGGAAGTATCCAAGCTTTGCTAAGCGTTTATGGGAGAAATACGGGGTTGAATTAGAGATGGAAGCAGATGATGCTGCCGTTTTATTAGAAGGTAAAGTTGATATCTTCTCGTTTTCATATTATATGTCGATGTGTTTAACAACGGATGAAGAAGCCCAAACAGGACAAGGGAATTTTTCTTTTGGGGCGCTAAATCCTTATTTAGACTATAGCGATTGGGGTTGGGGAATCGATCCAACAGGTTTGCGTTATATTTTGAATGAATTGTATGGTCGTTATGAAATTCCGATGATGGTTGTAGAAAATGGTTTAGGTCAAGATGATACTTTAGAAGCCGATGGCAGTGTTCACGATCCATATCGTATTGATTATTTAAAGCGTCATGTGGAAGCGATGAGTGAAGCCATTGCAGATGGAGTGGATTTAATCGCCTATACTTCTTGGGGGTGTATTGATTTAATCTCAGCCGGAACAGGACAAATGTCTAAACGTTATGGGTTCATCTATGTTGATTTAGATGATGAAGGAAATGGCACCCGTCAACGTTATCGTAAAGACAGTTTCTATTGGTACCAACGATTAATTGCAACGAATGCAGAAGAAATGTAATAGTTTACTAAAAGGTTGTGCCAAAAGCAGCTTCAATATTTTGGCACACTGTTTATTTGGAATGAAGGAGTTGTGACAGCCGCTGTCACAACTTCTTTTTGTTTTGGTAAAGGGTTGGACTATCTTTTGTTAATAAAGTCCATTAGAATGGAAGGTAATAAGGTCGTTTATTATTAAAGGAGGAAAATGAATGTTAGAAGTCAAGGGTTTGGTTAAGACATTTGGTGAGATGACAGCGGTTGATCAATTGAGTTTTACAATTCCTAAAGGGACTATTTTAGGATTGATTGGTCAAAATGGTGCAGGTAAAACAACAACTTTTCGTTTAATTTTGAATTTTTTGAAAGCTAATCAGGGCCAGGTTCTTTGGGATGGACAGCCATTAACAGAAAAAGATTATGACATGATTGGTTATTTACCGGAAGAGCGTGGTTTATATCCTAAAATTAGTATTGAGGAACAATTAATTTATTTTGCTCGTTTACGTGGGAAAAGTAAAAGAGAAATTGAACCTAAAATCGATGAGTGGATGGAAAAATTTCAAGTCAAAGGAAAACGGACGGATAAAGTGAAATCTCTTTCTAAGGGGAATCAACAAAAAGTCCAATTAATCGCAACGCTAATTCATGAACCAAAGCTCATTATTTTAGATGAACCCTTCAGTGGATTGGATCCTGTGAATGCAGAGTTATTAAAAAATGGTATTATCGAATTGAAAGATAAAGGCGCTTGTGTGATTTTTTCTAGTCATAACATGGAAAATGTAGAAAAAATTTGTGATCATTTAATTATGCTTCGTAATGGCCAAACAGTTCTGGATGGTGAAGTTCATACTATTAGACAAAGTTTTGGACGTACTAAGTTAATGATTGATTCTTCTTTACCGCTAGAAACAATTCAAGCGATTGATGGTGTTTTATCAACCAAGCAACGTCCAGATGGGATGCTTGAGGTGAATTTGAGAGGTGAAGAAGTAGGGAAAGACATCTTTAAGCAAGCAGCAGCGTATGGTTATATGCCAGTCTTTAATCAATTTCCGCCGACATTAGAAGATATTTTCAAAATGAAAGTAGGTGAAGGCAATGAATAAGTTATGGATTATTGCGCTTGAAACATATAAAAGAAACATCAAAAGTCCAACGTTTTTCGTGATGATATTAGCTCCCTTTATGATGGTGGGTTTCAGTTTATTAGGTGGGTTAATTGGAAATAAATTTGGTGAAACAACGAATATTGCGGTCGTTGCTAAAGATACAACGCTTCGTGAGGATTTCCTTAAACGAGTGTCATTAGAAGTGGATGAAGCAATCGACACGGAAGATAGTGCCAAGAAAGCGCTAGAAAATGAAGAAATTGATGGTTTTTTAGTAATTAATAGTACAGAAAAACAACCAGAAATATCAGGGGAATTTTTTGGAGAATCATCGTTAAGTCAAACAGATGAACTAGAAATTCAACAAATTTTAACTAGCATGCAGTTGGCTAGAGTATCTGATTCGCTAAAACTTTCAGCAGAAGATGTGCAGAAACTTAATCAACCATCGACCTTCACAACTAAAACAGTGAGTTTTGATGAAGGTGTGATGACGGATAAGGCGGATAATAAGTTAGCGCAAACATTGGGATCAGTATTTATTTCGTTAGCCATGTATGTCATTATCTTGATGTATGCACAAGTAGTTGCTACAGAAGTCGCTTCAGAAAAAGGGACACGTATTATGGAGATTATTTTATCTAGTACATCAGCTTCTAAACATTTCTATGGCAAAATATTAGGGATTTTCTTAGTCATTTTAACGCAAGTTGTCATATACATAGGTTTAGGATTGGGTGCATTTTTCTTTACTAAAGAGACTGATTTTATAAAAGATATGTTAAGTAATGTATCGATTAAAGAATTAGTAGGTGGGTTAATTGGTTACAATTTGCTTTATTTATTACTAGGTGTGGTTATCTATACGGTATTAGCAGCGTTATGTGGTTCGCTCGTATCTAAATCTGAAGATGCAGGTAAAGCGGTCGCACCGGTAACTTATCTAACGATGATTGGCTTTTTCTTAACGATATTCTTAGGGATGAATGACCCACAACATATTTTGATGAAGATCACATCATTTATCCCTTTCTTATCATCGTTTACTATGCCTTTACGTATTGCTAGTCAAACCGTTTCGGTAACAGAAATCGTCATTTCATTGGTCATTTTGTTGCTTTCAATGCTTATCTTATTAAAGCTTTCAGCAAAAATTTATCGCTCGACAGCGTTAGTCTACAGTGATACAGGTATGTGGCAATCGTTGAAAAAATCCCTATCGTTAATGAAGAGTGAACAACAATAGATAATTAGAGAAAAGTGTCGCTTTTAGCGATGCTTTTTTTTTATCGGTTATTTGTGAACGGATACATCTTTAGTCGGATGTGTATTTTTATAAAATACGTTATAATTTAATTATAAAATAATGGAGGTAATTTCAAATGAATAATTCAAAAAAGACCGGACTAATTGCAGGTATTATTGTCATTGTATTAGCCTTATATGGAATTGTTACGTATAATGGCTTTATTTCAAAAGAAGCTGATGTGGATAATCAATGGGCAAAAGTTGAATCTAAGTTGCAACGTCGTTATGACTTAATTCCAAATTTAGTTAATTCTGTTCAAGGAAGTATGAAACAGGAAAAAGAAGTGTTTAGTAATATTACTAAAGCGCGTGAAAATATGGCAGGTGCAAAAGGGGCAACAGAAGTATCAGCAGCAAGTTCTGAACTTGAAGGAGCCTTGTCTCGATTGTTAGTTGTGATGGAAAATTATCCAGATTTGAAGTCTAGCGAGAATGTAAAAACATTAATGACACAGCTTGAAGGAACAGAAAATCGTATTTCAGTTGAGCGTGATCGTTACAATGAATC
The DNA here is from genome assembly GCF_004792515.1 of Vagococcus xieshaowenii. Classification (NCBI taxonomy): domain Bacteria; kingdom Bacillati; phylum Bacillota; class Bacilli; order Lactobacillales; family Enterococcaceae; genus Vagococcus; species Vagococcus xieshaowenii. The sequence goes on from NZ_CP038865.1 coordinate 189,329, forward strand.
AGTGAAACGTTATAATGTCGCCCTAAAGAAATTCCCTAAATCATTTATTGCTAAAATGATGGGCTTAGAAAAAGAAGATTATTTTGAAGCAGATGAAAAAGCAGCAGAGGCGCCAACCATTAATTTTGATGAATAGTCGTCGTTGTACAGATAGGAGATGAAACATTTGGGTGGGATAGTTAAAAAGATACCTTATCTAGGATTCATCGTGTTACTAGGATGGCTGATGTTTGTGTTGCCTGCCTCAATGCTTGCATCTGAGAATAATATTTTTGTTGAAGATTATGCAGGCGTTTTAAGTGATAAACAAAAAGCGACTATCAAAGAGATGAATGACGTAACGTTTAAAAATTTAGAAGGTGCACCGCAGTACGCTGTGGTGACGCTTCCTAATCTAGAAGGTCAAAGTTCAATCGAAGACTATGCAGTTCGTAAATTTGAACAATTAGGTGTGGGACAATCAGATTTAGATAATGGTTTTTTATTTGTTATTGCAATTGAAGATAGAAAATATCGCTTAGAAGTCGGATATGGTGTAGAAGATGTCATCACAGATAGTATGAAAGAAGATATTGTATCAGATGAGGCAACTGAATTATTACAAGATGAGCAATACGGCGATGCGATTATGTTAATTTCAAAAAACGTTGAAAAAGTAGTCGTGGATCGTTATGGTAATTATGAAGCGTCTAAGCAACAGGTGGTTGAGGAAAAAGCTCGACAAGCCCAAATGTTTCATATGTTTGGACAAGTTATAGTGAGTCTTGTGTCAGCTACTGGATTAGGCGCACTTGGGTATATGATGTACTTGTTTATAATCAAGAAGAAAATTAGTCATACATATATTAATGAACAAGTTGAGGGTTATCACTTTGAGTCAGCTAAAACCATTGCAAGTGTGCCAATAGCTGCTAAAAAACAACGTGTATCTTTCGCTAAGTTATATGCTCAAAAAAGTAAAAGAAATCAGTTGCCATTGAATCAATTACCAGATGTTTTGGCAGTTGGTTTGGTTGAAGATGCGATTATGCAGTATCAACAAGCCAATCGGGGACGCAATGTTTATAAAGTGCCCATCTATTTAGAAGGTGAGCAGTTAGCTGAATTAACACAACAACTTGTTGAAGCATTTGATAGTTTTAAGTTGCCATTAAAGGTTAATCCTTATTTACAAGCACCTTATATTGAGCAAATTGGTCATTATGTGGAACATCGAACTATTGAACATCAACATTTGTTAGCTATTTCAGATCATAACAAGCAAATGGTAGAAAATATTTCGTATCGTTATACTGAACACATAGGGGCATTGAATAAAACCACGATTGAAAATGAGTTGTTAGTTGCGCTTATGACGTATCGTTTGTTAGAAGGTAAGAATTTATCGGATGACTCATTGTTAAGTCAATTAGACTTTTCTGACCAGCCGTTAGCTTCAGCATATCAATACGCAGAGAAGCAACGTAAAAAGATTGCCAAAGACAAACGTGAAAAAGCGTTAAATGACTTATCTAATATGACATTAGGCGATTATTATTTACAAACGCTGATTTGGTCGAGCTATGCTAGCTCATCCGGTGGAGGCTTCTCTGGAGGAGGTTCTTCATTTGGAGGAGGTTCTTCAGGTGGCGGAGGCTTTTCTGGTGGTTGGTAAAGCAGTCTAATGATTAACCAAATTAATAAAGCTATTCTTAGTGTGTTCTCATTTGAAAGAGAGCACACTTTTTATTTTGTCATAATAAAAACGTCCTAAGAGACGCTCGTTCTCTTAGGACGTTACTTATAATAGGGAATTGCTATGATTAGTGAATGCTTCCCATCATTTGTTTAATTGGTTTGCGTATTGAATAAAGAACAATAGCAGCAACGACAGCGACAGCTCCAATAATACCGAAATAAGCTGATTCAGTTGCTGGTGTGTAGAAACGAGCAATCTGTGCATTAATAGCTTGAGATGAAGCATCTGCTAATAACCAAATAGCTAATGTTTGTGCTTCAAACGCTTTAGGGGCTAATTTAGTCGTAACAGAAAGTCCTACTGGAGATAAACATAACTCACCTAATACCATAATGAAGAAGCTCAACAATAACCACATTGGGCTAACTCGGGCATCTGTTCCAAATAACATTCCTGGGAACATTAATAAGATGAAAGATAAACCAGCAAATAGTAAACCAAATGAGAATTTTACAACAGTAGAAGGTTGACGTTTTCCTAATTTAGTCCAAAGACCAACAAATACAGGGGTTAAACCTACTACGAAAATTGGGTTCAATGTTTGGTACCAACTAGCTGGGACATTGAATCCCCATAAAGAATTTTTAGTACGCTCGTCTGCGAATAACGCTAAAATAGATGAGCCTTGTTCTTGCAATGACCAGAAGATAATTCCTGAAATAAATAACGGAATATAAGCCAATAAACGTTTGCGTTCTTCCTGTGTTACATCTTTAGAACGTAACATGCGTGTGAAGTAGATAATTGGTAAACTGATACCTAAAATACTAATAAAGTTAACAAAGAAATCAATCGTTAATGCGTTAGCAAAGTATGCTGCAGCAAAGATAGCCATCACTGCTACGATAACGAAACTAAATAGTTTGATTAATTTAGATTTTTCATCTGCAGTAATAGGATTCGTTGCTTGATTACCTGAAGTACCTAGAGTTTTCTTGCCTTGGAAATGGTAGACAATTAAACCGATTAACATGCCGACTGCTGCAACGGAGAAACCTAAATGATAGTTATATTCTTGTCCTAATGTTCCTACAATAATCGGTGCTAGTAGTGCCCCAATGTTAATCCCCATATAGAAAATTGAGAATCCAGCATCACGACGAACGTCTTCTTTTGAATAAAGTAAGCCGACCATGTTTGAGACGTTAGCTTTTAACATCCCTGTTCCGATAATAATAAATAACATTGATAAGAACAGTGTGCTAATACCAAATGGTAAAGACAAGACAATATGTCCAATCATAATAGCTAGTCCACCAAGGAACACTGCTTTTTTAGAGCCTAGTAAACGGTCAGAAATCCAACCACCTACGATACTTGACATAAAAACAAGTGAACCATAAATTGACATAATTGCTAAAGCAGTCGATTTTTCTAATCCTAATCCACCGTTAGCAACGGTATCGTACATATAGTACAGTAAAATTGCACGCATACCATAATAACTAAATCTTTCCCACATTTCTGTAAAGAATAATGTGGCTAATCCTAGAGGCTGTCCTAAAAACGTTTTTTCTTTCGAAGCCATCTTATAAAAAACCTACTTTCAATATAAAAATTATAAATACAAAAGTTATATTACTCCATAAATGAAAAAATGAAAATAAAAAAGTAAATTTGGTTAGAAAACGATGTGAAAAACGTTTTCCTTTTAGCTTTATTTATAAGTGGACAGTATTAAGAAGTAAATCTATTCATCTAAATTCAAATATGTTAGAATAGGTTCGTATTTGAAAACAGAGTAGAAGACAAAGCGTCAAGTGCTTGAAGGATGGGATGTTGCCTTTGGGACGAAGGAGAAATCCGCGATTTTGTTTTCGCATTCGCTGCATAGTATCATCGTTTGTTATGCGGCTGCTCTAGAAAGGAGTAGCAAGATATGAAAAGAAAAATTGGTGCTAAAGAAATAGCATTGATGGGGTTATTGATTGCCATGCAAATTATTTTAACTCGTCAATTTGTTATTCAAACTGAGTTCTTTCGTATTAGCTTTAGTTTTATTGCAGTTATTTTAATGGGGTGGTTATTTGGTCCACTGTTTGCTGCGATAGGGAATGGTTTAGCCGATATGTTTGGTTTCGTTTTACGGCCAGTCGGAATGTTTTTCCCAGGTTATACCTTAACGGCAGCTATCGAAGGATTAGTTTATGGGCTATTTTTTTACAAAAAAGAGATGACCCTAGGACGTAATATCGTCGGTAACTTAGCCGGTTCGATTGTTTCAACAGGTCTAAATACGGTATGGTTATTCATGACAATGGGAAAAGCATCGACGTTAGCTTATTTACCAACACGTTTAGTTGCCGCCCTGGTCTTACTAGTAGTAAAAATCTTAGTTATAGAATTAATAGCAAAAAGAAAAATGTTAACCCGTTTAATATCCAAATAATGGCTATTTTTAAGGAGTTATCTATCATTAGAAAGTGATCAAAAGGCTTGAATTATCAAGCCTTTTTCGTTAAACTTAGGAAGTGAAAGTCAAATTTTTCAATTGAAAGGGACTGATGAATGTGTCTTCAGAAACAATGGAGCAGGCATTTCAACTACTAAACGTTAGTATTACTAAGATTCAGCAAGCGTTAGAGATATCTTTTTTTGAAGGTTATATTGAAACGGTTGAGAATATTTTAGATAATCATCAAGTACGAGTGGTGGAAGGTGAGCCAAATGCCGAAGTTGTTAAAGAACTAGAAGAGCTGTATCAACAGTTCAGTTCATTAGAATTAACGCAAACTGAATTGCGTAATGCGTTGCAATTAGTTATGCTGAACGGACTACAGCATGAACCGGTGCAACCCAATCATCAATTAACACCAGATGCATTAGGTTTCTTGTTTAGTTATTTAGGTGAACAACTGTTAAAAACTAAAAAAGAACAAACCAACCAATTGTTAGATTTAACCGTTGGTACAGGTAATTTGTTATACACTGTTTTACTGTATTTGAAAGAATCTGGCTATAAGATGGAAGCGACAGGGGTGGATATCGACGATACATTATTAACGATTGCCTCATTAAACAGCGCACTTTTGAAAGAAAAGGTGACATTTTTCCATCAGGATAGTATGCAAAACTTATTAGTAGCACCAGCTGATTTGGTTATTAGTGATTTACCTATTGGCTATTATCCACACGATGAGCGTGTACAAGATTTTACGGTACAAGCGAGCGAAGGCCATACCTATGCACATCATTTATTGATGGAACAAAGTATGACTTATACAAAAAATGATGGCTTTGGTATTTTCTTAGTACCAGAAGACTTCTTAGTCTCTGATCAGGCGCCGGAATTAAAGAAATGGTTACAAGAAAAAGTTCACTTACTCGCAGTGGTGGGCTTACCAGAAACATTATTCCAATCAGCCAACTCGCGCAAATCTATTATTATTGTACAAAACAGAAGCGAGCAGGTTGAGCCGCCTAAGGAAGTGCTAATTGCGAGAATACCAACATTAAAGGATCCACAAGCCATCCAAGGTTTCTTTACAGAATTTGCTAAGTGGCAAAAAAATAATCTATAACTAACACAAAGGGAGAGTTATCATGTCAAAAACAATTGCAATCAATGCCGGAAGTTCTAGTTTAAAATGGCAATTATTTGAAATGCCAGAAGAAACAGTCATCGCTAAAGGATTAGTAGAAAGAATTGGTTTAAACGATTCAATCTTCGCTATTTCATACGGAGAAGATCAAAAGTTTGAACAAGTTTTAGATTTAGCTAACCATGATGAAGCAGTTAACTTATTATTAGAAAAAATGATCGAATTAAACATTATTGCTTCATTTGATGAAATCGAAGGAGCTGGACACCGTGTCGTTGCTGGTGGTGAACACTTCAAAGAATCAGCATTAATTGATGAAGCATCATTAAAATTAATCGAAGATTTAGCAGAATTTGCACCATTGCATAACCCTGCTGAAGCTAAAGTTATTCGTGTATTCCAAAATATTTTACCAAACGCTGTGAACGTAGCAGTATTTGATACATCATTCCATACAACAATGCCAAAAGAAAACTACTTATACAGCATTCCAATGGAGTATTACAACAAACATAAAGCGCGTAAATATGGTGCTCATGGAACAAGTCATCGTTACGTTTCAGAACGTGCAGCTGAGTTATTAGGTAAACCAATCGAAGAAACAAAAATCATCACATGTCACTTAGGTAACGGTGGTTCTATTACTGCTGTTGAAGGTGGTAAATCAATTGATACATCAATGGGATTCACACCACTTGCCGGAATTACAATGGGAACTCGTTCAGGTGATATCGATGCTTCTGTCTTACCATACATCATGGAAAAAGAAGGCATCACAGATATTAAAGAAATGGTTGATATCTTAAATAAAAAATCTGGTTTACTAGGTCTTTCAGGTGTATCAAGCGACATGCGTGAAGTCGAAGAAGCACGTACTGAAGATTCAGAAATGGCTATTCGTGTTTTCAATACACGTATTCAAAAATACATTGGTAGCTACATTGCGTTAATGAACGGTGTAGATGCGATTGTCTTCACAGCGGGTATCGGTGAGAATTCAATCACTCGTCGTCATGACATCATGTCAGGTTTAACTTGGTTTGGTTGCACATTAGACGAAGAGAAAAACAACATTCGCGGTGTTGAACGTGAAATCTCAACAGACGATTCAACAGTGAAAGTATTCTTAATCCCAACAGACGAAGAAGTAATGATTGCTCGCGACGTTGAAGCATTAAAAAACAAATAATAAAAAAAACTCTCGCTGAATGGAATTTCAGTGAGAGTTTTTTTTATTATTTCATTGCTGATGAGGCCTGATAGTAAGCATCTACTTCGGCTAAGAATTTCGTTTTTTCTTCATCAGAAATCCATGCTATTTCAAATGAATTTTTTGCTAATTGTACGACTTGTTCCGTTGTTAAGTTATACACTTGAGCCAATGCATATAGGTCATCAGAAATATAACTTTGGAAGTAAGCGGGGTCATCTGAGTTGATCGTTACCTTCACGCCTTGTTCTAATAACTCAATAATTTCTTGCCCCTTCATGTCGTCAACAACAAAGCCATTAGAAACTGGGCAACAAGTTAAGCCAATAGTATGTTTATTGATATAGTCAACATATTCTTGGTTTTCGACAATATTTGTCCCATGGTCGATACGTTCTACGCCAATATCAAATAGTACTTGGCGAATATGTTCAATTGAATTTTCTTGATCGATATCGCAATGCATGGTTAAACGGAAACCTTCTGCTTTTGCTTTCCTGAAAACTTCAGCAAATTTTAACGGCGGGTTGCCTTTTTCATCAGAATCTAGCCCTACACCTAAAATTTTATCTTTATAGGGTAAAGCTTGCTCTAAAGTTTCAGCTGCGGACTCAGCGGACATATCGCGTAAGAAACACATAATTAAATCAGTACTAATTCCTAGTTTGTCACTTTCAGAAACAGCGCGGTAATACCCGTTGAAGACTGTTTCAAACGTTACACCCCGTGATGTATGGGCCTGTGGATCGAAAAACAATTCAGCACGGCGAACATTATGTTGAGCGGCTTTTTCTAAATAAGCCCACGCTAATTGGTAAAAATCATCTTCGGTTTGTAAAACACTCATGCCGCTGTAGTACACTTCTAAGAAAGAAGGCAATGAATTGAATAAATAACTCTCCTTAATTTCATCAATTGTTTTAAAGCCAATATCCATTTGATTTTTGTCAGCTAGTTGTAGTTTAAGTTCTGGCTCTAAAGTTCCCTCAATATGCAAATGTAACTCGGCTTTCGGTAATCCTTGGATAAACTCTTTTGATGGCATTAGTTCAGTCAAAATATAATCGCTCCCTAACTGTTATTTGTTTGTGTATAACTAAATGTTAACGTGTTCTTTCAAGAAAATCAAACTATTTACATTTTAATAGCGAAATATAAATATAATAAACGATAATAATGTTCGTATATTTATTATAAAAAAAAGACACTCACAAATAAGTGAGTGTCTAAAGTTTTAGTTAGTTGCTGTTTGTTCATTTTTGGTTTCATTTTCACGAAACTTGGTAATAAAGTATTTTAAAATAATCGGTGCTAGGATAGTGGTAATAATAATAACTAGAACTAAACTAGCGTAAATTTCGTCATTAATAAAGGCTTTATCTAACCCTAAGCTAATCAAAATTAGCGCCATTTCTCCTCGAGATACAAGACTTGCGCCTACAATCGAACTACTCAAGTGGTCAAATTTTTCGATTTTCCCACCAAGATAGCCCCCTACGAATTTAGTAGCAACAGCTAATAAGCTAAAGACAATAATTAACCAAAGATTTTCTGAAATATTGGTTAGTGATAAATTTAAGCCAATACTCACAAAGAAAATGGGTGCGAAAAGTGATAGTGTCGTACTTGTCACTTTCATCTCAACTAAATGCGCAAATTTTGTTCTAGAAATTAGGATTCCCGCAAAGAATGCGCCGATAATATCTGACATGCCAATATATTCTGCTAGGAAACTCAAAAAGAAAGCAAGTATTAGTGAAAATGCTACGTTCTTTTCTGGAACTTTTGTCTGCTTTAATAACTTTAGGCAAATAGGCATAACAAAACGATCAATAGCTAGAACAATTGCAAAGAACAACACGTTCTTCAGTAGTAGTGGCACCATATCCACTAATGTTGTATTAGGATTAATCATGTTCAAGATAAAGTTTAAGAAAATAACCACAATAACATCATCTAAAACAGCTGCACCAATAATAATAGAGCCTTCTTTTGTTTTGATAAAATGAAGTTCTTTCAAGACTTGAATGGTAATGCTTAAAGAGGTTGCGCCAAAGATTAGGCCGATAAACATCGAGGTTTCATGTGAAAAGTTAAATACTTTCGAAACCAGAAAGAAACTTAAAAAAGGTACGACAACACCCAGTAAGCCAGTAATTAGAGAAGGCTTGAAATGTTTTCTTAAGATTTTTAAATCACTTTCAACTCCGGCTAAGAACATCAATAGTACGACACCAATATGTGAGAACAGCTCAATCGAATGATCATTTTGAATGAGATCTAAGAAGGAGGGCCCCACTAATATTCCGATTAATAAACTCCCCACTACTGATGGTAATCCTAGCTTGATAGCGAAGGAATCAGCGATTTTTGTTAGTAGAATAATCAGCGCGAGTGTTAATAAAATATTCATACATCACTTCCTTAAATAAATTTAACGTAGCAAAATGATTTAATAAACATATAAAAGCTATATTGTGTCTTTTTTATGTTTTATATCCGTTATTTTGTACGTTATATATTAAATGTAACGGTTAAAAATATAAAAGACAATTATTATGCTTACCTATATATAGTGAAAAAATCAGTCTTAAGAACGATAGTCATAATATTCGATAAAACGTACAATATAAATAAATAAATTGTAAATTAGGAGTGAGGAAAAAGATGATTATTACAACGACAAATGAAGTATCAGGAAAAGAAATTGCCACGTATGAAGGGATTGTTTTTGGTGAAGTAATTACAGGGGTTAATATTTTGAAAGATTTTGGCGCAAGTATTCGTAATGTTTTTGGTGGACGCTCTCAAGGATATGAAGATGAATTAATGGTAGCTCGTGAAGAAGCGTTAGCTGAGATGAGCGAACGTGCAAGTAGCCGAGGAGCAGATGCGATTATTGGAATGAAAATGGACTATGAAGTGCTAGGTTCTGATAATGGTATGTTGATGGTGACATGTAGCGGAACAGCTGTGAAACTAGTTTAATTAGTTTGGGGCAGCGTTTTACATTTAGGTGAAATTCACTTATACTAAAGAGGTAAACTTAAGTGATAGGGGATAGAAAAATGGAGATAGCAAAATTAATTGACCACACAGCACTAAAAGCAAACACAACTGAGGCTGATATCAAAAAATTAATCTCAGAAGCAAAAGAATTTGGTTTCTTTTCAGTTTGTATTAACCCAACATGGATTAAATTAGCTGCTGAAGAATTAAAAGATAGCGATGTTAAGGTATGTACGGTTATTGGTTTCCCACTAGGAGCAAATGCTTCAGCAGTTAAGGCATTTGAAACAACACAAGCAATTGCTGATGGAGCAGATGAAGTTGACATGGTTATCAACGTTGGCGCATTAAAATCTGGTCAGTACGATGTAGTATTGAACGATATTAAAGCCGTTGTTGATGCCGCAGCTGGTAAAGCGCTAGTTAAAGTAATTATTGAAACATCATTATTAACCGATGAAGAAAAAGTAAAAGTTTCTGAATTAGCAGTAGAAGCAGGGGCTGACTTTGTTAAAACATCAACAGGTTTCTCAACAGGTGGGGCAACTGCTGCTGATGTGAAATTGATGAAAGATACAGTAGGCGATAACGCACAAGTGAAAGCTTCAGGTGGTATTCATTCATTAGAAGACGTAGAAGCAATGGTTGAAGCCGGTGCAACACGTATTGGTGCAAGTGCAGGGGTTGCAATTGTTTCTGGTATGCAAGCAGATCAATCAGGTTATTAATATTTAATAGAAAAACATCAAAAAAAGCATGGCACAAATAGTGTCATGCTTTTTTTGTGATTAAATAACGAAAGTATTGTTAGAGGATGGTTATAAAAATACGTATATTATGTTATTCTTATAACATTAATAAATTTTTAATAAAAAACAGAAAGAGGGTATGTGTAGTGCAAGATATATTGACGCTATTAGGTGTGCTAATTGTGATAGTTGGTTTCGCACTGAAATTAGACGCTATATTGATTATTACGATTTCATTGATCGTGACAGCTTTAGTCGGTGGTCTAGGAATTGATGGGATGTTGGAAGTTTTAGGAACAAGCTTTGTTAATAACCGTGGGATGACCATTTTTATTTTAATTATGTTAGCAACCGGAACATTAGAAAGAAATGGTTTGAAAGAATCGGCTGCAACGTTTATTCAACGCTTCAAAAATGTTTCAGCAAGTGTAATTATTGGGATTTATGGTGTGTTTAGAATGATCATGGCAGCCTTTAATGTAAGTTTTGGTGGTGTTGCTGGTTTTGTTCGTCCAATAATTTTTCCTATGACTGTTGGGACTTTAGAATCAAAAGGGTTAGAGCCTAATCCTGAATACGAAGAAGAATTAAAAGGCATGTCGTCGGCCATGGAAAATATTTGTTGGTTCTTTGGACAAGTATTATTTATTGGTGGTCCAGGTGGATTACTTGTACAATCAACATTAAAGAGTCTAGGATACGACGTGAGTTTAGGGACATTAGCTTTCTACGAAATTCCAGTTGCAATTGTGGCACTCGTTGTGGCGTGTGGATACTTCATTTGGAAAGATAAACAGCTAATGAAGAAATTTTATGGAAAAACGAAAAAGGAGGCAAAATAGATGTCATTCTTTACAAGTTCAGAAATATTATTATCAGATAAGTTATTGGAATTATTATTTATTGTGATGGGGTTAATTGTCATTTATACAGGGATTAAAAATTTATCTGACAAAACCAATCCTAATCGTGTAGGCACAGCTTTTTTCTGGGTAGTTTTAGGCGTAGTATTAGCATTTGGACGTTGGATTCCAGCGCAAGTCAACGGGATATTAGTCTTGTTGATGACCGTTCCAGCAATTGCTAAACGAGTGAACAAAGGTGAGAGCCGTTTACCAACCAAAGCATACATGCAAAAAATGTCTGATAAGTTAGGGCTAAAAGTCTTTATTCCAGCCTTTGCTATTGGGATTTTTGCAATTATCTTTGCGTTGTTTACCAATTTAGGTGCTTTAGTTGGTGTCGGTGTGGGTGTGTTAGTAGCCATTATGAGTTTAATGTTATTATCAAGAGACAACAAACCTATGACATTTTTAAATGATTCTGCTGAGATGTTAGGAACAGTAGGGCCTTTAAGTATGTTGCCAATGTTACTTGCTTCGTTAGGTGCGGTATTTACAAGTGCCGGCGTGGGTGAAGTTATCTCTTCTGGTGTAAAACAAGTGATTCCAGAAGGTAATGTTGTTATTGGAATTATTGTATATGCTATTGGCATGGTATTATTCACGATGATTATGGGAAATGCGTTTGCAGCCATCACGGTAATGACCGTTGGAATCGGTGGACCGTTTGTCTTGGCCTATGGTGCCAATCCTGCGCTAGTCGGAATGTTAGCTCTAACATGTGGTTATTGTGGGACACTGTTGACGCCGATGGCAGCCAATTTTAATATCGTGCCAGTGGCAATGTTAGAAATGAAAAACAAATATGGCGTTATTAAAAACCAAGTATTTGTGGCATTGTTTATGCTAGTTTTCCAAATTGTATACATGATTATCTTTAGATAAGGAGGAATAATTAATGAAAATTTTAGTAACAGGTTTTGATCCATTTGGTGGAGACAAAATTAATCCAGCGTATGAAGCAGTAAAATTATTACCCGATACAATTGAAGGTGCTCAGATTATTAAATTAGAAATTCCGACAGTTTTTTATGATTCAGCAGAGGTGTTAAAAGCTAAGATACTCGAAGTGAACCCAGATGTTGTTTTATGTGTGGGACAAGCTGGCGGACGTGCGTCGGTTTCTATTGAGCAAATCGCAATCAATAAGATTGAAGCGCGCATTCCAGATAATAAAGGAAATCAGCCGTTTGATACAGCCATTCAAGTAGAAGGTGACACAGCTTACGTCACTAACTTACCCATTAAAGCAATGGTAAAAAATATCCATGATAATGGATTACCCGCATATATTTCTTATACTGCAGGGACGTATGTTTGTAATTATATTATGTATGAATTGATGTACATGATTGCAACTGAATTCAAAGAGATAAAAGGTGGATTTGTTCATGTGCCGTTTATTCCAGCCCAAACGGTTGCACGTCCAGTGGATACAGCGGCAATGAGTTTACAAGATATTGCGTCTTCTATTGAATACGCGCTGGCAGCGGTTGTTACAACGAAAGAAGACATTCAATTGAATGCTGGTACAACGCATTAATGGAATTGAATAGATTAAAAAAAGAGAAAAGACAGTGATGTCGTTTCTCTTTTTTTGATGTTAAATAAGACGTTTTATTTTATAGATTAGACAAATAAAGATAAGCAGAAAAGCACCTAGAAAACTCGCAGCTTTGGTGGGTTGTTCGTCCGTTTGTGGGAGAGTGCTTTTTGGATCTTGATTTGTTTCTTTTGTTTGCGTAGGTTGTGTAATGCTAGGACTATCAATTGTTTTTTTCGGTTGATTGATTAAGCTGTCTATGCCCTTAGGCGTTACGTTTTTCAAATCATTGTTTGTTGTAGTAGGTATATCAGCGTTAGGAGTGGCTGTAATGGCTGGTTCAGTTTTTGGTGCAGTCATTGTGGTAGGTGTGATAAGTTCCTTTTCTTCAGTTTTATCCTTATTTTTTTCATCATCATCTTCAACTTTATCGAGCTCTTCCATTTCATCCCTTGCATCTTGTTTACGCACATATTCTAACGAGATTGTTTCATCGGTTGAACCAAAGGTGAATGAAAGTAACGAACGACTTGTCTGTTTATAAGTGTATCCTTCAATATCAACAGGTTTGATACTGATTTCATCGCCAATTTTCCCGTTAATTAATTCGTCATCTATGATTGGTTGACGATTCTCATCGAGGTGTTGAATGGTTAAGGTGAGGTCATTTCTTGTATACATCAGATCAACTGAAATAAAGTCAGTATAGTGAGCATCTTCAGGCACAGCAAACGAGTGTTCATCGCTAAACGTATAACCTGGAATATTGGAGGGAGTAACGGTTATTGTTTCGCCAGGTTTCCCATAATAAGTGGTCAGTGGGGCACCTATGACTGCCTTGCCATCTTCATCGATGAAATTGACGTCTATTTGAACAGGCTGTGCTGCAACAGGCATTATTCTAACAGAAATATCAATGATTTCATTTGGGTTAGGATAAGTACCCACGATTGCTCCGGGGTCTTGAATGGCGAAATCTCCACCCGTCACACTGATTAATTGTCCCATCGAAGTATCAATCGGAATAGTTAAGATGGTACCAGGTTGACCGTAAAAGGGCATAACAGCGATTTCTTCATTCAGGCTAGCATCCCATATGGCTAAGTTAACTCCTGCCCCAGCGTTACTTGTTGTTGTTTCTGAGGGATTTATTATGGCGTCATCTGTTATGGTTTCATCAGATGTAAGGGGTATCTCTGAAAGGTTATGATTAATTTGCGGTAAGTTAATCGTCGGTAAGGTCATGGTAGGTTGTACCTGTTCTTCTGCAAAAGCAGGAGGTGTAAGAATCAGTGTTCCCAAAAGTAATCCTACATAAACTCCTTTACACACTCGTGTTTTTTTCATTTATTAGTCCTCCAAATTGTTATCAATCATGTATAAATTAATATAAGTATATATTAATTAGGGTGTTTTGTGTAATGATGCGGTTAACAAAAAAACACGACCAATCATTGATCGTGTTTTAGTCGCTTGTGTAGCGATGGTTATTTGTATTTTTCCTCTAAGTCACTCATCCATTTGCCAAGCCAAGCGCCTAACAAACACATAATAAAACAAAGAAGGTATTGAATAGTCCCAAAACCGGCGTAATTTGTCGGGATAATCATAATGGTTGAAGCAAATACAATTCCTAAAATAAAATGGAATAGTTTTGAAAAATGTCGTTGGAAAATCGCGTCCATTATTTTTGATAAACCTAATACACAGACCAATCCACCGATAGCGATTGGAATTAAAATGCCAAGATTCATCGTTTTAATACCATCAGACATTGCTTTGTACATGCCCATATAAACAAGGAAATTAGAAGGGCTAAGACCAGGGACAATCATCCCTAAGCCAATCAATGCACCTGCAATCATCCACGTGAAAAAGTTTTGGTCGACAGTTCCAAATAAGCCTTGACCAAAGAATAGAAATAGTGCGCCTAAGATAAAGGTAATGACTAAAATCATTAGATCGTTATTATTGCGCCCTTCTTTACCTGCTTCTTTCCAAAGTGCAGGAGTCGTGCCGATAATACAGCCCACGAAGAACCAAAGGATGATCGTTTCGTAATTACCAAGTAAGAAACTAACCCCAAAAGATAATAGGAAAACGCCAAATATTCCTCCTAGACCGATGGGAATAAAATAAAGCACATTTTGTTTAAAGTTTCTGGTGATATGTGCTAAAAATGAAATGATACGTTCATAAATCCCAAAAATTGCCGCTAATGCACCGCCGCTAACGCCAGGTAAAATAAAGCCAGAGCCGATAAACATCCCTTTGATAAAGCGTAACAGCCAGTCTTTCATAGTATGTGTCATATGTTATGTCTCCTAAAAAAATAGTATGTATTCATCATACCTAAAAAAAATGCTTTTGGAAACTAAATACGAGAACTTAGAGCTTTTTTTATTTTATCAAATGAAACAGTTCTTGAAATATACAATCATGGTTAATGTTTGATATAATGTTTAAAGATGCGAGAGGGAAAAAAGGAGTAAAGACTAGATGGATGTTTTGGTAAATAATAGAAAGAGGCGCCTCTTAAGTATTGTTTGTTTAATGATACTGACTTTTTTTGGGTTGATTCCACAAGCGGCTGCTTCGAGTGAAAAGTTTAAAATAATAGGTTACTTGCCGGATTATGATACGCAACATATTGATAGTACGGTTAATTTGGCACAGTTTACGGATGTTAATTATTTTTCGGTAGTCCCAACAGGTGATGGGAAATTAAAATTTACGGATAGTGGTAACCCAGAACAGTTAAAAGCATTAGTAGAAAAAGCTCATGCTAAAAATGTTAGGGTAGGGGTTAGTATTGGTGGGTGGAATTTAAGCGATAACTTTTCTGCTGCGACTGATCAATCAACGCTCAAAACATTTGTAAGTAGCATCAAACGTTTTGCAAATGATTATGAATTAGATACAATCGATATCGATTGGGAGTATCCAGAATCTAATGAAGCAGAACGTTTTGAAACATTTATTAAGACATTGAAAGCTTCGTTGGGAGACACTTATGTCTCAATAACAGTTCCTTCAGGTGTGGCAGCCAATAGTCAACCAAGTGGTCATTGGGAAGTGCATTTTACCCCTGAAGCATTAAAAGCTGCTGATTGGATTAATATTATGTCTTATGATGCTCAAATTGAAGGCTATCCTAATCATTCAACCACTGAATTGCACAAAGCTAACTTGGATTACTGGAATGAAATTTTAGGCGGTAAACATATGGACAAATTGGTATCAGGTCTTCCATTTTACGGTAAGGCGGCGGATGGTTCCGTTATGACGTATCGTAATATTATTAAAGAAGCACCTACTGTACCGCTAGAGGACGAAGTGACGATTAATGACGTTACTTATTATATTAATAACAAGCAAACCGTAAGAGATAAAACACTTGCTTCAATTAAAACTGGCTCAGGTGGTATTATGGTTTGGGCACCTACTATGGATACTGAGAGATCTAGTTCAACTAACTTGATGAAGGTGATGTCTGACACAGTGGATAAAGAGCATGTTATGCTGAATCGTGCGAACTCATTGGCAGCAGAACCACCCAATAGCTTAGTAGCTAAGAAGATTAATTGGTTAGACATTATTAGTGTCATTATAGGGCTACTATTATTGAGTCTAGGTATTCCATTAATTTTAGGTTATTGGCAAAAATATTTACCACAACAATTAAAAGGTAAAAAAATTAACAAAAAAGCTTTTGCTAAATTGATAGGTTTTACAGCAGTCATTCTAGGTCTGCTATTTGTTTTGATGGGCTTAACGCCATGGTGGGTTCCAACGTTATATGTCGTAGGATTAATTGCAATATTTATAAAATTATTAAAATGATGAATAGATAGGAGTTGTGAGGTGATCACAGCTCTTTTTTGTTGTCTCGTTTTTATTTTGTAGAGGAAATATGGTACAATTTAGAGGCGAACGCATGTTTTGGATAAGGAGAATTAATATGTATGAATATATGAAAGGGCAAGTGACATTCGTCAGCCCTTATTACATTGTATTGGAAGTAGGAGGTATCGGGTATCAATTAGCTGTGGCCAATCCGTTTCGTTATAATACAGAAGTAAAAGAGACGTTAATCTATGTGTACCAATCAGTTAGAGAAGATTCGATGACACTATTTGGCTTTAATCAATACGAGGAAAAGCAATTGTTTATGAAATTGATCAGTGTTTCAGGTATCGGTCCTAAAAGTGCTCTAGCCATTATGGCAGGAGAAGACCATGTCGGATTAGTGAAAGCAGTAGAATCAGATGATTTCAAATATTTAACTAAATTCCCAGGGGTTGGAAAGAAAACTGCCCAACAAATGATTTTAGACTTAAAAGGTAAGTTAGATGATTTAGTGATTACAGAGTTAACAGGCGAGGAACAACTGTCCTTGTTAGATGCTAAATTAGATAATGTTGCTAGTCGTTATTTAGAAGAAGCGCTGGAAGCCTTACTTGCGTTAGGCTACTCTCAAAAAGAATTAGCTCGTATAGAAAAAGAATTAACAACGCTCAATTTAGAATCAACAGATGCTTTCTTAAGACAAGGTTTAAGTTTATTAATGAAAAAATAAGGAGGTTTTCTCATGGAAGAAAACGAGCGCATGCTTTCTCCTGAAAATCTACCATTTGAATCAGAAGAAAAGCAGTTACGTCCGACGCGTTTATCACAATATATTGGACAACATAAGGTGAAAGAAGAATTGGCTATCTATATTAAGGCAGCATTAAATCGTCAAGAAGCACTAGATCATGTCTTATTATTTGGCCCACCAGGACTAGGGAAGACGACGATGGCAATGGTTGTCGCTAATGAAATGGGGGTTCAAATTAGAACAACAAGTGGCCCCGCTATTGAACGACCAGGTGACTTGGTAGCGTTACTGAATGAATTAGAGCCTGGTGATGTGTTATTTATCGATGAAATTCATCGTTTACCTCGTGTAGTAGAAGAGATGCTTTATTCTGCAATGGAGGATTTTTACGTGGATATTATGGTTGGTCAAGGCCCTACAGCGCATCCCGTCCACTTCCAATTACCGCCGTTTACATTAGTTGGAGCTACGACAAGAGCTGGCATGCTGTCGGCCCCTTTACGCGATCGTTTTGGTATTGTCTTGCACATGGAATATTATGATGTACGTGATTTACAAGAAATTGTGTTACGTTCAGCGGATATTTTCAATACGGATATTTTAGAAGATGGCGCCTTAGAAATTGCTCGTCGTTCACGAGGAACCCCAAGAATTGCCAACAGGTTATTAAGACGCGTGCGAGATGTGGCACAAGTTGAAAACAACGGTGTGGTAGACTCGGACACAGCAGATCGTGCGTTAGCTATTTTACGTGTGGATCATGAAGGGCTAGACTATGTCGATCAGAAAATTTTACGTACTATGATTGAATTGTATGGAGGCGGGCCTGTTGGGTTAAGCACGCTATCTGTGAATATTAGTGAAGAAACAGAAACGGTAGAAGATATGTATGAACCGTATTTGATTCAAAAAGGTTTTATCCAACGGACACCGCGCGGAAGGGTCGCAACACCTCAAGCATACGAACACCTAGGCTATTATTATCCACAGAAATAACGCTAGACAGTTGCATCTGACGCTCATCGTGCTAGAATGAAAGAGATTTAATTTGAAGAAGAGGGATAATCATGACATATACAACAGAAGATTTTGATTTTGACTTACCAGAAGAACTAATTGCACAAACACCATTAGAAAATCGTGCGACTTCACGTTTATTAATTTTGAATAAAGAAACCGGTGAAATAGAAGATAAGCATTTCGCGGATATTATTGAAGAACTAAATGCCGGTGACGCTTTAGTCATGAACGATACACGTGTCTTACCTGCAAGAATTTATGGTGTAAAACCGGATACCGGCGGACAACTTGAGGTCTTATTGTTAAATAATACGACGGGTGATCGTTGGGAAACATTAATTAAACCAGCTAAACGAGCAAAAGTTGGGACAGTTATCGAATTTGGTGAAGGTAAATTACATGCAACAGTTGTAGAAGAATTAGAGCATGGTGGACGTATCATTGAATTTAATTATGATGGGGTCTTTTTAGAAATATTAGAATCATTAGGCGAGATGCCCTTACCACCGTACATCAAAGAACGTTTAGAAGATCCAGATCGTTACCAAACGGTTTACGCTAAAGAAAATGGTTCAGCCGCAGCACCAACAGCGGGTCTTCATTTTACTAAAGAGTTATTAGCTGCAATCGAAGAAAAGGGTATTCGTTTAGTTTATTTGACTTTGCATGTCGGGTTAGGAACATTCCGACCAGTTAGTGTTGATAATATAGAAGAGCACAAAATGCATAGCGAGTTTTATCGTTTAACAGAAGAAGCAGCACAAGCGTTGAATGATGTTAGATCACAAGGTGGACGTATTGTAGCGGTTGGGACAACATCAATCCGTACACTTGAAACGATTGGACAAAAATTTGATGGTGAAATAAAAGCTGATAGCGGCTGGACGGATATTTTTATTACACCAGGCTTTGATTTCAAAGTAGTCGATGCATTTTCGACGAACTTCCATTTGCCAAAATCAACACTTGTTATGCTTGTTAGTGCCTTTGCTGGACGAGACAATGTCTTAAATGCCTATCATCACGCCGTAGAAGAACGTTATCGTTTCTTTAGCTTTGGCGACGCCATGTTTGTAAAATAGAGTGATTGAGAGGGCGTTTTGCTTCAAGAAACATGAAGGAAGTGCCAAAAATATAAAAAATATTTTTGAAAACTTCTCCATGTTTCCGCAGAAGCAGCCCACAAAATCCGGATTAAGAAGAGTGATTGAGAGGGCGTTTTTGCTTCAAGAAACATGAAGGAAGTGCCAAAAATATAAAAAATATTTTTGAGAACTTCTCCATGTTTCCACAGAAGCAGCCCACAAAATCCGGATTAAGAAGAGTGATTGAGAGGGCGTTTTTGCTTTCAGTCATTATGATATGGGCAATCATTTGTCATGCTTATACTAATTGGACTAAAAAACAATAAAAAAAAGCCAAGCTTCTCGAATGCTTGGCTTTTTCTGGCTCTACGGAAGGACTTAGAAAGAACGTTAGATAAGAAGTCACGTAAGTTTAGGATGAGCATATATTCTTTACATTATTCTTTTCTTTTCTAAATTCCCTTGCAAAACAAGATTTGTCTTTCTATACTTCTTCGTGGTTGTGTTGCAATTCATTAATCTTTCGAGCTTCATACGTTTTTCGTGAAGAGTTAAACGTTACATGTCTTCTTAATGATTGGTGAAACGTGTACATCTAGAACATTTCTTTGTTTCCTTGTATTACCTATTCAGTTGTAATGTTTCGAGAATTGGCTTTCTAAGATTGCTTCCTTCCTTGTATCTTTATTAAACCACAAAATGATGGCGTTTTCAAAAAATATGCTTCATTAAGTTTAATTAAATCTATTCGACAAAAACTTGCACAAAAACGCGACTCAGAGTATGATAATTTAGATGCATAATAATGTTTAATAAATGAAAGTAGGGAGACGAAATGACAGAACCAGCCATTCGTTACCGATTGATTAAGAAGGAAAAACACACAGGAGCGCGTTTGGGTGAAATTATTACCCCTCATGGAACGTTTCCAACTCCAATGTTTATGCCAGTCGGTACATTAGCGACAGTAAAAACTATGGCCCCAGAAGAATTAAAAGAAATGGGTGCAGGAATTATTTTAAGTAATACGTATCACTTATGGTTACGACCCGGAGAAGATATCGTAGAAGAAGCAGGCGGTCTTCACAAATTTATGAATTGGGATCAAGGAATCCTGACAGATTCAGGTGGTTTCCAAGTTTGGTCATTATCAGATATGCGTAATATTGAAGAGTCAGGGGTTCACTTTAAAAATCATTTAAATGGCTCAAAAATGTTCCTTTCACCAGAAAAAGCGATTCAAATTCAAAACAAATTAGGACCAGACATTATGATGAGTTTTGATGAATGCCCACCATTTGAAGAAAGTCATGAGTACGTGAAAAAATCTATCGAACGTACGACTCGTTGGGCAGAACGTGGCTTGAAAGCACACGCTAATCCAGATCGTCAAGGGTTGTTTGGTATCGTTCAAGGAGCGGGTTACAAAGACTTGCGCTTACAAAGTGCCAAAGACTTGATGAGCTTAGATTTCCCTGGTTATTCAATTGGAGGTTTATCTGTTGGCGAAACAAAAGAAGAAATGAACAATATTTTAGACGTATTAAATCCTGTATTACCAGAAAATAAACCACGCTATTTAATGGGTGTTGGAACAGCGGATTCATTAATTGATGGTGTTATTCGTGGTGTGGATATGTTTGACTGTGTCTTACCGACACGTATTGCTCGTAATGGAACATGTATGACAAGTAAAGGTCGTTTGGTTGTTAAGAATGCACAATATGCTCGTGACTTCCGACCAATTGATGAAAAATGTGGTTGTTACACATGTCGTAACTACTCACGTGCGTACGTGCGTCATTTAATCAAGAGTGATGAAACATTCGGCTTACGTTTGACGTCTTACCATAATCTATACTTCTTATTAGATGTAATGAAACAAGTTCGTCAAGCAATCATGGATGATAATTTATTAGAATTCAGACAAGCATTTTTTGAAGAATATGGCTTTAACAAGGAAAACGCTAAAAAATTCTAAAAAATAAAAGTTTAAAGTAGAACGAAAGTTATATTTTTGATACAGTATAATTAAACGAAAGAAGAAGAGGTGTAAACATGTTACCATTATTAATGTTAGTATTATTTGGTGTGATGATGTATTTCACAACAAGTAAACAAAAGAAACAAATGAAAGAGCATCAAGAAAAATTAGACAGTATTCAAGCAGGCGACAAAGTTGTCACAATTGGTGGATTACACGGTGTAGTAGCGGATGTTAGAACAACAGAAGCAGGTAAAACAATTCTTATTGATTGCGAAGGTATCTATTTAGAGTTTGATCGTGCAGCAATTAAAACAATTATTCCAGGAACAGGTATGGCCAATACCGTAACTGAACCAGTAGAAGAAACAGTTGAAACTACTGAAACAGCTGTAGAAGAAATTACCGAAGTGCCAGAAGTAGCTGAGACAAACGAAGAAACGTCTCATGAGGAACCTAAGGCATAGCAGGTTTAATGTCTAGTTAAACAAAAGGGTAAAACACATGGAAAAACAATGGAATCATTTTGAACAATGGTTTTTAAACAAAGCTGTGAAACAAAAGTTAAAAGAATTTCATCGTGCAGGTTATTTGAATGTCATTGACACTGAGATTTGGGATTATGCTGTTGAAAGAATGTGGAAGAAACAAAGTCCGTCATTTAAAGAGTGTAAGCAAGACATTGAGGCTATAACAATTAATGATTTTTTTGATTACCAACAAGTGAAAGTGCAGATTCAAAGTGCCAAGTTTTTTGATTTCTCTGATATTCAAGATTTATTATAGTGAGAAGAAACTACTTTTTGAAGACTGATTATTCGAGATTAAAGAGTTGTGACAAACTTATGTCACAACTCTTTTTTTTTATTTTATTTTTTAACAGATTATTTTTGTATGAAAGTGCTACAAAATCAAGGATACTAATTCTTTAAGTAGAAGGATTAGTATTAAATGAAAACGGATTTATTCGTGAAAACAATAGTGATGGGCGAATATTGTTAATTAAATCACAAAATAACTATTTACAAGTCGTTTTTTTAAGTGTATGATTACATTGTGAAAAGATTAACAAACATTGGAGGAAACATCATGGTAGATAAAAAAATGGTTGAAAAGTCTGAACAAGTAAACGTTGAAGAAATGATTAATACGTTAGTGGAAAAAGGGAATTTAGCATTGAAAGCGATGGAGGATTTCGAACAAGAAAAAGTTGATGAAATTGTTCACAAGATGGCGATTGCAGCTTTAAATGCCCATATGCCTTTAGCAAAAATGGCTGTTGAAGAAACAGGTCGTGGGGTTTATGAAGATAAAGCAATTAAAAATATGTACGCATCAGAATATATTTGGAACAACATAAAAAATGATAAAACATGTGGTGTTATTAACGAAGACCCACAACATAATTTAATTGAAATTGCCTCACCAGTTGGCGTAGTTTGTGGGGTAACCCCAACCACTAACCCAACATCTACTACTATTTTTAAAGCCTTAATTTCAATTAAAACAAGAAACCCAATTATCTTTGCATTCCATCCAAGTGCGCAAAAATCCTCAGCCGAAGCTGCACGTATTGTTAAAGAAGCAGCAATTAAAGCAGGGGCACCTGAAGATTGTATTCAATGGATTGAACAACCGTCATTAGAGGCAACAAGCGGATTGATGAATCATCCAGGTGTGGCCATTGTATTAGCAACAGGTGGCTCAGGTATGGTTAAGTCAGCATATTCAACTGGTAAACCAGCTTTGGGTGTAGGTCCTGGTAATACACCAGCTTATATTGAAAAAACAGCGAAAATCAAACGTGCAGTTAACGATTTAATTGTATCTAAAACATTTGATAACGGAATGATTTGTGCATCTGAACAAGGAATCATCGTTGATAAAGAAATCTATGATGATGTAAAAGCTGAATTTCAAGCGCACCAAGTTTACTTTGTTAAAGAAGACGAAATTGAAAAATTAGAAGCAACTGTGATGAATGAAGCGAAAACAGCGGTTAATCCTAAAGTGGTAGGAATGCCCGCAACGACTATCGCTGAATGGGCAGGCATTAAAGTGCCAGCTGGAACTAAAATTTTAATGGCAGAGCTTAAAGGAACAGGTATTGAGTACCCATTATCATTAGAAAAATTATCTCCAGTTTTAGCAATGGTGAAAGCAAACAGTCGTGAAGAAGCGCTACAGCTTTGCGAAAACATGTTAGAGTTTGGTTTAGGACATACAGCAGTTGTTCATACAGAAGACGAAGACTTACAATTACAATTCGGTTTACGCATGAAAGCTTGTCGTGTCTTAGTTAACTCACCAGCTGCTCAAGGTGGTATCGGGGACTTATACAACGAAATGATTCCATCATTAACATTAGGCTGCGGTTCTTATGGTAAAAACTCAGTGTCTAAAAACGTTTCAGCGATTAATTTAATTAACACAAAAACAATAGCGAAAAGAAGGAATAATATGCAATGGTTTAAATTACCACCAAAAATTTATTTCGAAAAAAATTCACTTAATTATTTAGAAGATATGAAAGATGTTGAACGTGTCTTTATCGTAGCAGACCAAGGGATGGTAAATTTAGGCTACGTTAACCGCGTGATTGAAACATTAAATCGTCGTTCTAACCCAGTTCAAGTAGAAGTGTTTGCTGATGTTGAACCAGATCCATCAAGTGAAACGGTTGAACGTGGATTGTCTCAAATGACAACGTTTAAACCAGATACTATTATTGCCCTAGGTGGTGGTTCACCAATGGATGCAGCAAAAGGTATGTGGATGTTCTATGAACACTCAGATGTGGAATTCTTTGGCGCAAAACAAAAATTCTTAGATATTCGTAAACGTACGTACAAAATTCCTGGTGCAGAAAAAACTAAATTCGTTGCAATCCCAACAACTTCTGGGACTGGTTCAGAAGTAACACCGTTTGCGGTTATTACTGACAGCGAAACAGGCGTGAAATACCCATTAGCTGACTACGCTTTAACACCAGATGTAGCGATTATTGACCCACAATTTGTATACTCAGTCCCTAAATCAGTAACAGCAGATACAGGGATGGACGTGTTAACGCACGCGATTGAATCTTATGTTTCTGTTATGGCTTCAGATTACACAAGAGGTTTAAGCTTACAAGCTATCAAATTAGTGTTTGAAAACTTAGAAGATTCTTGCTTACGTCCAAATGAAGAAAACCGCGAAAAAATGCATAATGCTTCAGCTTTAGCTGGTATGGCATTTGCGAATGCTTTCTTAGGAATATGTCATTCAATCGCTCATAAATGCGGTGCAGCTTTCCATATTCCACATGGTCGTACAAATGCGATTCTATTACCACACGTGATTCGTTACAATGCAAAAGACCCATCAAAACATGCGTTGTTCCCTAAATATGATTTCTTCCGTGCGGATGAAGATTATGCAGACATCGCTCGATTCTTAGGTCTGAAAGGTAAAACAACAGAAGAATTAGTCGAATCATTAGCTAAAGCAGTTGCAGATTTAGGTGGAAAATGTGGCATTGATATGAACTTTAAAGCACAAGGTGTGACTAAATCACAATTAGATATTCAAGTAGATGAATTAGCAGAATTAGCTTATGAAGATCAATGTACAGGAGCAAATCCAAAAGAACCATTAATTAGTGAATTAAAAGAGATTATTATTAAAGCATATAATGGCAAATAATTCCTAATAGCTAAAGAAGGAGTGAAGCATAAGTCTTCGCTCCTTCTTTATTGTTTATAGAATGATTAAGAAGAGGAATGTTTGTGGAAAAAAAATGATAAAAATGGTAAAATATTGGAGATTGTTTTTTTTGTTTTTAAAGAACTTGAGGTGGAAAAGTGAAGAAATATAATGTAAGCAAAAATATGATAATTGCCATTATTTTGACCATAATTGTTGTGGTATTAATAACCGTTAGTGCGCTGCAACGTGATCGCAAAAATGAGACAAGTCTTTTTCAAGCGGTGACCAATGATTTAGTTGCGACACTGGATAAAGGTCTGTCATATCCTATTAGGGCGATTGAAAAGAGTGTTCATCTAGTAGGGGATGTATTTGGCACCTATGAAGAGAATACTCAGTTGAAAAAACGTTTGGACAGTTACGCAGAAACACAAGTAGAAAATAATCTGCTGAAGAAAGAAAATAAAGAGTTAAGAGAACAATTAACTCTAGGAGCTACATTAACTACACAGGCAAAAGTGAATGCTAATGTGATTTCACGTTCACCAGATAATTGGCAAGATATTTTGATTATAGATCGTGGAGAAGTTGACGGATTAGAAGTAAATATGCCTGTAATGGGAGCAAAAGGATTAATTGGACGTGTTATTTCAGTTAATAAAACATCATCGAAAGTTGAGCTATTGACATCAACTAATCAAAATTCTAATTACTTCCCAGCAATGATTACAACGTCTAAAGGAGACGATGTTTTCGGATTATTAGAAGATTATGACGAGGCAACTAATCTATTCATTATAAAACAATTAAATGCTACAGAAGGCGTGAAAAAAGGAGATAAAGTCATCACCTCAGGACTAGGTTCAACGGCTCCTAAGGGATTGGTTATAGGAACAGTTGAAAAGATTGAATCCACTAATTTTGGGTTAGAAAAAGAAGTTTACGTTAAACCAGCAACCTCTTTATATGACATTTCGATTGTGACTGTTGTTAAACGCATGGCAGGAAGTGGCGAATAAATGAAAGAAAACATTGTGATTAAAATATGGTTGCCGTTTCTTTTGCTGATGGTAACGTTATTGGATAGTCAATTAAGTAATATTTTACGTATTGCGTTTGAGAATCAATATGTGATACTTAGTCATTTTATGTTACTAGGTTTAATCCTAGCGAGTTTGTTTTTTAATCAACGCTATATGACGATTTTATCAATTATTTTAGGATTGATTATTGATAATTATTACTACGGTATTTTAGGAATATGGACGGTTTCTTTACCAATTACTGTTTCAATTGCGTATTGGATTTTTAAATACATAAAACCTAGTATTCCTAGTTTGTTCCTGAGTTTGGTTATTTTTATTACACTTTTGGATTCAAGTGCCTATTTTATTCAGGTGGTTTTTGGGTTGATAGAGGGCAACTTCATTAATTTTATTGCCCGTGAGTTAGGTCCAACCTTAATTATGAATATCTTCTTTTTTGTCATACTAGCTTATCCAATCAATAAGTTATTGAATAGAAAAAGATAACCTTGAAATATTATTGTAATATTAATATTATATGACTGTCACAGTAGTATGTTACTATTACTCTTGTAGATGTAGGAAAGATAAAATATATAGATAATTAATACGGGGGTAAACAGAGTGAAGAGACGTTTATTATCAATGTTGTTGGTAAGTACCATGGCATGCGGAAGTTTAGCATTACCAAGTACGATTCAAGCAGATGAATATGATCAAAAAATCGAAAATTCAAATAAAAAAATTAAAGAGTTAAGTGATAAGGCAGCGACAGCAGAAGCTGAATTAGCAGCTGTAAAAGCAAATATTTCAGCTATTCATGAGAAAGCTGAGAAATTACAAAAAGAGCAAGTAGCGTTAGGTAAAGAAGTGACAACTTTAAACAAAGAAGTGAAAGAGTTGAACATCAAAATCGAAAAACGTGATGCACGTTTGAAAGACCAAGCCCGCGCTGTTCAAACAGGTGGTATGTCTTCAGGATATTTAGAAGCAGTATTATCAGCGGATAGTTTATCAGATGCTGTTACACGTGTTGCCGCTTCAGCAAAACTTGTGTCTGCAAGTAATTCTTTATTAGAAGAGCAAGAACAAGATAAAAAGATTGTTGAAGAGAAAAAAGCTAAAACAGAAGATAAATTAAAAGAAATTCAAGCCAATGCTTCAGAACTAGAAGCACAAAAAGGTCAATTAGTTGATCAAGAATTACAACAAACAGTGTTAGTAAATACAATTGCAGCTGAGAAGACAACTGAAGAAGGCAAAAAAGCAGAATTCATTGCTCAAAAAGAAGAAGCAGAACGTCGTCGTGCTGAAGAAGCTCGCTTAGCTAAAGAAGCTGAAGAGCAAGCTAAAGCAGCTGCAGCAGCAGAAGCTCAAAGAGTAGCAGCAGAACAAGCAGCTGCAGAACAAGCAGCTGCAAGAGCGGTAGAAACACAAACATCTGTAAGTAATAATTTAGTGTCATCAGATGCTTCAACTACTAATGTTGTAACTGAAAGTAATACAACACAAAGTAGCACTAATAATGCTGAAAGTAGTAAAGAATCAGAAACTAATACGTCAACTGAAGATACAAGCTCAACTATTGAGACACCAGAAGTATCAGTACCGAGTGAACCAGCTCAACCAAGTGAGCCGGCAGCACCAAGTGAACCAGCTCAACCAGCTGAACCCGAAACACCAGCGCCTAGTCAATCTATTAATGCTTCAGCTATTTTAGCAGAAGCTGCTAAACATATTGGGAAACCTTATGTTTGGGGTGGTAAAGGACCAGATGTCTTTGACTGTTCAGGTTTTACAGCTTACGTATTCCGTAAAGCCGCTGGACGTGAAATCGGTGGTTATACAGTACCTCAAGAGTCTGCAGGAACAGTGATTCCATTATCACAAGCTCAAGCAGGAGACTTATTATTCTGGGGGCCAAGAGGTGGCACATCACACGTTGCAATTTCAACGGGTGGTACAGGTTATATCCACGCGCCACAACCAGGTGAGTCAATCAAATATGGTTCATTCCAATATTACTCACCAGACTTTGCAGTACGTGTAAGATAATAACAATTTAGCTAGAGAGTCATGATTGACTCTCTAGTTTTTTAATTAATAAAAGCTCTTGATTCTAAGATAAATCAGAATCAAGGGCTTATTTTTTTGTCATGATATCAGGATGAGAGTCATGTATTAGTTTTGTTCAATAAAATACCTATTTATGTTAAGATGTTTATAATATTAATATGAGGTGATGAAATGGAAAATAGGGTAATTAAATTTGGGCTAATATTGAGCATGTGTTTGTTAGTGACAGGTTGTCAAACAGCTTTACCAAAAAATCAGTTAATAAAAGAGGGGAAGATGAGGTATATAATTGCTGATCAGGAGCAAAATCCATTTGTTACATTAATACAAAATCCAGGCGGCTTGATTATAAGTCCAAATGATGAGGTGAAACAAATGACTGTATATTTTGATGTCTATCACCAAGATAAGATAGTGAAACATGAGGAAGTTGGTAAAGTTTTCGCTGATGACTTATTTAAATTAAAAGGGACATTAGTTTGGGGAGAAACTGCAAATAACAAGCTAAACGACTCTGATGAGCAATCTGACGATAGTAGTTATATGAATCCTTTAAGCGTAGCATTTGTAACAGAGGAAAGTAGTATTAATTTTGGGATTCCAGATATGAGTCGTTATCAATATAATAGTTCTAGTAATTTTAGTCTATCTGATGAAATGAAACAACTGCCTACAAATCAACCTGTGATGCTTGCCATGTGGTCTAAGGGAGAGAGTTTCACAACATTTGATAATTCTCTTGAATATTTTAAGAAGGAAAACTTAAAAAATGAAGCTAGCTATTTCTTATATGTTGTATTTTCTGATAAAGTAATAGATGATTAAATCAATACGTTATGAAATACACTTAAGGAAGAAAAATATGCAAAAATCTAAAAAATTGTTACCAGGTATTATATTATCTATCATGATAAGTATCGTTGCTCAGCTAGTAGGACGTTTTTTACCGACATTAGGAAGTGCCTTGATTGCTATATTATTAGGTATTATAGTAGGGAATATGATAGGTCATCAAGAGTACCTCGATAAAGGAACAAAGTTTTCCGAGAGTAAATTATTAGAAATAGCGATTGCCTTAACAGGATTGACGCTTAGTTTACAATCGATTTCACAGATTGGTATAAGTGGTGTATTGTATGTTGTTTTGCAGATGAGTGTGACCATTTTGGGCGTGATTCTAATTGGAAAACGGATGGGTTATTCACTAGATTTTCGTTTGCTAATGGGTGCAGGAAATGGTGTGTGTGGGTCATCAGCAATTGCTACTGTCGTACCGGTTATCAGTGCTAGCGAAAAAAATAAAGGTTTGTCTATTACCATAGTGAACTTAACAGGTACAGTGCTGATGTTGATTGCCCCGATACTATCCGGTTATTGGTTTCATGATAGTATCATAAAGTCAGGGGCCTTAATTGGTGGTAATTTACAATCGGTTGGTCAAGTTGTTGCTTCTGCAAAAATGGTCAGTGATCCCGTAACAGAAATGGCAACGGTATTCAAATTATTACGTGTCGTATTGCTAGTAGTGGTGGTCTTAGTTTTTAGTAAAATAAAAAATGTTAGTGGCGTGGAACAGTCATCTATCAAGCGACAACGTATCAACATTCCATGGTTTATTATGGTCTTTTTCATTTTATGTGTAGCGAGTTCTACGGTGATTCATTTATCAGATGAATGGGTCCAAATAGTGAAGTGGTTGAGTAATCAATTTGAAATTATTGCGTTGGCCGCAATTGGTTTACGTGTGAATATTCATTATTTACTAAAAGAAGGACCTAAAGCGATGCTTTATGGCCTAACTGTGGCAGTTTTTCAAATGATGACGGCATACGTTTTGATACGTCTATTATTGCCATAATTCTTCATCTTTTATACGATTGAAAATAGGTACAAATCATGATAAAATGATTAAGTGAAGCGTTTTATTAAATAATTAAATAGTATATTCGTTATGTATAGGTGGGTGGGCTTCTTGCTACCCGTCTATACTTTTTTTGTGCGATGAAAGGAGAAAAGGATGTTTAAACAATGGAAAAATGTAGATATTAAAAAGGAACTCTTTGGTGGCTTGACGTCATTTTTTGCAATCTCTTATGTCATTATTGTCAATTCGATGATTTTGTCTGAGGCAGGTTTACCACCTGAGTTGAGTGTGTTTGGTACGATTTTTATTTCGGTGATAGGATGTTTGTTAATTGGTTTACTTGGAGATGTACCGATTATTTTGACAACTGGAATGGGGGTCAATTCATTTGTCACCTATAATTTAGTGATGGATATGAAGATGAGTTGGCAAGAAGCGCTAGCTATCAGTTTTATGGCAAGTATTATTTGTTTGATTGTCGCTGTCACTCCGTTAATTGATAAAATGAACGATTCGATTCCAGAAAGCTTAAAACACGGGATTACGTCTGGGATAGGGTTATTTTTAGTGCTTGTTGGTTTAGAAAATGGGAAAATTATTGTTCGTGGTGAACAAACCTTCATGGAATTGAATTCATTTACGAACCCTGATATGTTGTTAACGCTGGGAGCACTTGTTCTGACGTTGTTTTTATTTTTGAAAAATGTTCAAGGTAGTTTTTTTATTGGGATTATTATTATGACAATTATTGCTAATTTACTTGGATTAGTGGATGTTGGACA
Organism: Vagococcus xieshaowenii; assembly: GCF_004792515.1. Classification (NCBI taxonomy): domain Bacteria; kingdom Bacillati; phylum Bacillota; class Bacilli; order Lactobacillales; family Enterococcaceae; genus Vagococcus; species Vagococcus xieshaowenii. Next base: position 220,148 of record NZ_CP038865.1, read on the forward strand.
AAATAACTTCAGTTTGTCTGCTATAAAAGATTATCCAGATGTTGTAGCAAAATTAGATTTTTCTAGTCTATTTAGCATCAAATTTTTACTGGGGACTTTTTCATTAGCGATGATTTTGATTTTTGAATCACTTGGATTGATGAATGGCTTACTACCGGGGTTAAGTAAAGAACGCTTTAAGAAAGCATCTATCATTAATGCTGGTGTGATGATGTTTTCTAGTATACTAGGGACAAGCCCAACGATTCCGGCAGCTGAAAGTTCAACAGGTATTCAAGAAGGTGCTAAAAGAGGGCTATCTTCTGTAGTGGCAGGTGTTCTATTCTTTGTGAGTATCTTTTTGATTCCTGTCTTATCATATATTCCGAGTTCCGCATTGGCACCCGTTATTATTATTACCGGTTGTTTGATGATGAGTAATATCCAACACATTGATTTAGAAGATTTTTCAGATTGGTTCTCACCATTTCTAATGATTGTGATGATGGGCTTTTCAATGAGTATTTCATCAGGTTTGGCATTTGGATTTGTTGCGTATCCGTTAGTTAAACTGTTTTCAGGAAAACGAAAAGAATTAACCCCAACGGTTTGTATTATTTCATTTCTTTTCTTTTGTTATTTGTTAGCAAAAGTTTGGATTTAAGAGGAATATGTAAGAGAGTTAACATTGATGTTAGCTCTCTTTTTTTGCGTATTATTTCATGAGGTGATGAAGATGCTAGTAGCGGAAATGGCGGATGGTCGTATTATTAATATTATAGAAGAGACACGTGACACTTTATTACATAAAAGAGGGAATAAGTATTATTGTCCTGTGTGCCATAAGGAAATGATCATCAAAATAGGCGCAATTAAACAGGCTCATTTTGCCCACAAGCATCTTTATGAATGCCAAGGAGTAAATGAACCGGAAACAGTGGAGCATATTAGAGGCAAGGCGTTATTATACAGGTGGGCAATTCAGAAGGGACTTAATGTTCAGCTAGAATATCCCATGCCTCAGATTGATCAACGACCAGATGTCTGGATGGAGGATAGACTAGCAGTTGAATTTCAATGTAGCCCATTAAGTATCGAGCGATTGAGAGAGCGTAATGAGGGTTATGCTTCTATAGGGAAGGTGTGCTGGTTGTTGGGTAAGCAGTTGTCTATCAAAGAGAAAATCACCAACTTACAGCGCGCGTTTATTAAGTGGCACCCATCTTGGGGGAATTATTTAATTTATTTAGATACAGAACAAGAAAACATTAAGCTACTATATCACATACAAGAATTTGTTTTTACTCACGAAGTCTTTTTTTCAGAGTTAAATCTAACACCAGACGAGTTATTGTTGTTTATGTTGGACGGTAAATATCATCGTCAGTTATTTCATCAGTGGCGGTATTCACTAAAGGAGATCTATCTTGATCAAGCACATACGATTAAGCGGGCTTTATTTAGTCGTAAGAAAGAAGTGATGGCTATTCAACGTTTGTTGTATTTAGAGGGGTATCATTTAAGTGCCCTGCATCCGATGATTTTATTGCCAAGCTTGGTATCGGACACATCATTTGATAATGAGATTATACACCGAATTAAGTTTATAAAACAGATTGCCACGCAACCTATTATTACCAAAGAAGAACTACGATTGTATTGTCATGAGTTGTCACAAGAGAGTCAAATGAAATTTAGAGAATGGTTGCGTTTATTAGTCGAAGTCTCATTGTTGAAGATAGAGTCTCATCAATTGAGAGTCATACAACCAATAAATATCATGATGACAGAGGAAGAAATTCAATTATTTGTTGAAAAAAATTTAAATAATAGGGTGTTTGTTAGTCGATTGCCTCATAATGTGGTATCATAATTATTATCATATAGTGAGAGAGGAATGAGAATTAAATGAGTGAACCGAAACGATTACCAAAACGCGAGGAATTAGATGAAGCGTTGACATGGGACTTAACGAAAATTTTTGCAACAGATGAGGATTTTGAAGCAAGCTATACGGCTTTTGAGAAAAAAATCCCTGAAGTGAAACAATATCAAGGCACATTAAAAGAAGGAGCAGGCCAATTTTTAGCGGCTATTGAAGCAACCTTAGAACTGACACGTGAATTGGAAACAATGTATGTATACACAAGTATGAAGAACGACCAAGACACAGCGAACACCAAATATCAAGGGATGTCTGGTAAAATGAGTGGCTTGGTAGCTAAAGCTTCAGAAGCTATTTCATGGTTTGAACCTGAAATGTTACAATTAACAGATGAAGAAATCTGGGCTTACGTTGAAGAAGAACCAAAACTTGAAGTGTACCGTCAAATGATTAAATCAACTTTAGCAGAACGTGCGCATGTTTTATCAGAAAAAGAAGAAGCATTGTTAGCGGGTGCAGGTGAGATTTTTGGTACAGCAGGGGATACGTTTGCTATTTTAAATAATGCGGATTTGAAATTTCCGATTATTGAAGGTGAAGAAGGCGAAGCTATTCAGTTATCGCATGGTGTTTATGGTCAATTAATGGAAAGTGTGAAGCCTGAAGTCCGTGAAGCGGCATTTAAAGGTTTATACAGTGTATACGAGCAATTCCAACACACGTTTGCGACGACTTTATCAAGTAATGTTAAAGTACATAACTATAAAGCAAAAGCACGTAACTATCCATCTGCTCGTGCAGCAGCTTTAGCAGGCAATCATATTCCAGAAAGCGTATATGATACGTTAATCGAGGTTGTACATAAACACTTACCATTATTACATCGCTATGTTGCGTTACGTAAAAAAATGATGGGTGTCGATGAGTTACATATGTATGATATGTATACGCCTATTTTAGGAGATGCCCCTATTCGTTATACTTATGAAGAATCGGTTGAAAAATCAAAAGAAGCGTTAAAACCATTAGGTGAAGAATATGGTAAAGTAGTAGAAGAAGCTTATACGAATCGCTGGGTTGATGTAGTTGAAAATCAAGGGAAACGTAGTGGTGCGTATTCTTCAGGCGCCTACGATACTGCACCTTACATTTTAATGAACTGGCACGATAGTTTGGATCAACTATATACATTGGTTCATGAAATGGGGCATAGTGTGCATAGTTATTTCACACGCAGTAATCAACCGTATGTTTATGGAGACTATTCAATTTTCTTAGCGGAAATTGCGTCAACAACCAATGAAAATATCTTAACAGAGCACTTATTAGCCACTGAAACAGATCCTAAAGTCCGTGCCTTCATCTTGAATCGTTACCTAGATGGTTTCAAAGGAACCGTTTTCCGTCAAACACAGTTTGCAGAATTTGAACACTTTATTCATGTAGAAGATGCTAAAGGAACACCATTAACAAGTGAATTCTTAAGTGATTATTATGCGAATTTAAATGCTAATTATTATGGACCAGCTGTAGAAAAAGATGCAGAAATTGCGCTAGAGTGGTCTCGTATTCCTCATTTTTACTATAATTACTATGTTTACCAATACTCAACAGGTTTTGCGGCAGCATCAGCGTTAGCTGCTAAAATTGTGGTTGGTGAAGAAGGTGCCTTAGATAACTATCTAACTTATCTAAAAGCTGGACGTAGTGATTATCCAATTGATATCATGAAAAAAGCCGGTGTTGATATGACACAAGCCAATTATTTAGAAGATGCTATGAAAGTATTTGAAACAAGATTAAACGAATTTGAAGCGTTAATCGATCAATTATAATCATAGACTATAACCAATTCATCATCCCGTGATGAAAAATAAGAGCGATGCCTTTTTATGGCATCGCTCTTGTTTTTTGTTTAAATAAAATCAACGAGTTCTTCAATTGTAATAGTCGGATTTAATGATTGGATGACGGGACAATGTTTTGATACCAAGCGTAAGGCACGTGTGGCACGGTCTTGTAAGTCTTCTTCAATGGTCACATGAAAGGTCATGCTAATAGAAGAAATTGGATTAGGAGCATGTTCCATGTCTCGTTCATAATTAATGGTTACTTTGTGGAACGTATAGGGGATTTTTGAGTTTTCCAAAACGCTTTGGTAAACATAAGCCCCACAAGCTCCAGTCGCTGCGACTAAACTTTGTACAGGTGAATAGCCTTCTTCACGTAGTAACACCCAATTACCTTGTGCTAAAGGTAATTCCATTCCTTTAGTTCCTTGTACTAACTCTAATGTTTCTTGACTCATTTAGATATCCTCCTTTAAAACAAAGTGTTCCGGACTGACTTCGGTCCAGTAACCTTCGTTTGAAATGTTTGTATTTGATAATGCAGGTGATGTTTGGTTAAATGCCTGACTAGCCAAGGCAGGATCTGCTACAGGAATTGCTGATAGTAGTTTTTTTGTATAGGCATGCTGTGGCTGTTCAAATAGTTTATCAGTTGGTCCTAATTCTACCAATTTACCTAAATACATAACAGCGATTCGATCTGAAATATAGCGAACCATGGATAAATCATGTGAGATAAAGAGATACGTTAAGCCTAGTGACGCTTGTAACTCAACGAGCAAATTAATGATTTGAGCTTGAATCGATACGTCAAGAGCTGAAATAGGTTCATCACACAAAATAAAGTCAGGGTTCATTACCACGGCACGTGCAATCCCGATACGTTGACGTTGCCCACCGCTAAACTCGCGTGGATATTTATGAATTGCGTCACCTTCAATTCCTACTTTGTTTAGCATCTCAAGGGCACGTTGATGCGCTTCTTGCTTGTCATAGTGTAAACTTAGCGGTTCGATGACTTGTTCGATAGCAGTTCTTTTTGGGTTAAGGGATGCATAAGGATCTTGAAAAATAATTTGCATGCGTTGTTGAATTTCACGTTTATCTTTGGCATTCAGATTAGTAATATCAATGCCATCAAAGAAGATTTTTCCACCCGTTGCGTGTTCTAGTTGTAAAATAGTTCGTCCTAATGTGGTTTTACCACTACCAGATTCACCTACTAGGCCTAATGTTTCACCTTTTTTTATGGTAAACGATACATCATCAACTGCTTTAAGTGTTTCAGTGACACGTCCCAACGTTTTTTTTATTGGAAAATGTTTACTTACTGATTCTAAGCGAATTAATTCATTAGTCATAAGCTACCTCCTTTGTTAACGCTAAATAGCGATGCGTTGGGCTTACTTTTTTGAAAGTATGCTCATGTTGCATGAACGCCTGTAATGCTTGGTGGTTAATAGCGTAAAGTTTGTCTGATTTATCACCTGTAGGAATGGCTTTTAATAATTCTTTTGTATAGAGATGTTGAGGATTAGCGAAGACTTCTTCGGTTAGCCCTTCTTCTACAATTTTTCCTTGATACATTACTTTTATTTCGTCACACATACTAGCAATAATACCAAAATCATGACTCACTAATACCATAGAAAGGGATTCTTCTTTTTGAATCTGTTTGATTAAGGTCAATATTTGGGCTTGAATTGTAACGTCAAGGGCAGTGGTCGGTTCGTCCGCAATTAATAATTCTGGTTTAGCCAGAAGAGCCATTGCAATCATCACACGTTGACGCATACCACCAGATAATTCGTGTGGGTATTGTTTCAAACGTTTCGCTGGATAAGTAATTCCTACTTTTTCTAGTTCAGCTTCAGCAAGTTTTAGTGCTTGTCTTTTTGACATGTGCTGGAAACGTTGGATGACTTCGACTAAATGATAGCCAATCGTGCGTAATGGATTAAGAGCAGTCATAGGGTCTTGGAATATCATAGAAGCAGGTAGTCGCTTGTGAAAGTCAACGGGTTCTTCATTAAATCTGAAAGAAGCCATATGAGCGTCTAAACTTTCTGGTAAAATCGACATGATAGCTTTCATTGTTAAACTTTTACCACTACCAGATTCACCCACTACACCAGTGATTTTCCCTTTGGTAATAGTTAAATCAATTCCATGAATCAATTCGGTAGGTGGTTGGTTCTTTTTATGTGTCTGAATGGTTAAATTTTTGATGGTTATAATCTTTGACATTATTTAAGCCTCCTCAACTGAAGCAATGTCGCGTAAGAAATTGCCTAATGTGTTAAATGAATAAACGGTAAAGATAATAAATAGTCCTGGAAGAACGGCCATATGTGGTGCTCGTTGCAAACTACTTTGTGCATTTTGAAGCAAACTTCCCCAAGAAGCCATGGGTTGTTGAATCCCAACGCCTAGGAAACTTAACGCTGATTCTGTCATAATAGCACCTGAAATGTTCATAGTAGCCGCGATAATTAATGTGGGTAATACATTAGGAAGAATATGTCGCGTGATAATTGTTAAGGGTTTAATACCAATAAAATTAGAGTAGACTACATATTCACGTTCCTTGGCTGATAATGTTTCGGCTCGTACTAAACGGGCAGTAGACATCCATGAGAAACAACCGATAACAATAATGATGGTAATTAATCCTGGTTTCATAAAGACACTTAGCACGATGACGAGAACCATCCAAGGAATACTTGAAAGAACATCCACAATACGCATGAAGACACCATCAACTATTCCACCAAAATAGCCTGATACTAAGCCAATCACTGTTCCAATAAAGGTCGAAGCAATCATGGCTAATATACCGACTAATAAAGAAATACGTCCACCATGAACTACACGAATAAAGTAGTCACGACCCACTTCATCTGTTCCGAATAAATGCGCTAAACTAGGCATAGCTGACATGTTGCTAACGTCTGTTTTGTTGGGGTCGATAGGAATAAATGGCGCTGCCAAACTCAACATAATAAGAAAGGTAAGAAAGCCAATAGCTAACCAATAGGTCGGCGTGTTTGTTAGAACTTTTTTGATTCGTTTAAGAGTGATCATTAGTTAGTACCTCCTGCTTGACGAATACGAGGGTCCACTAAACGATAAAGAACATCGGATAGAAGGTTTCCTAAAATAACTAGCGTTGCGGATAACAACATAATCGCCATAATAACGGGATAATCTAACGCCTTCGTTGCGCTCATCATATAAGGTCCCACACCAGGCCAACCAAAAATACTTTCAGAAATAATCGCGCCTGTTACTAACATAGGTAGAGCTTGGCCAATTTGTGTAACGACAGGAATTAAGACATTTCGACTAATATGTTTCATAAAAATCTCTCTTTTTGTTGAACCAAATGCTTGTTGCACTATGACGTAGTCTTCATTTAACTGAGAAATTGCAGAATTACGAATATAGCGTGTTAAATCTGGGAAGAACGCAACGGTTAGAACTAAATAGGGCATAAAGAAGTGTTTTAAAAAATCTCCGACTGTTGGTGTCTGTCCAATGGTATTCATTCCAATAATTGGGAAAAGATTCAATTTGTATCCTAAGAAATAAATTAAAATCATCGCAAACCAAAAAGTAGGGGTAGCAATCCCGATAGAGCAAATGCCATCGATAAGTTTGTCTAGCCATTTCCCTTTATTAGCGGCAGCAAGAAGTCCAAATATCATGGATAATACTAACGCTGTTAAATAAGCAGGAATGATAAGTTTCATCGTATTAGGAATACGTGTAGCTAATTCAGCGGAAATACTTTGTTGGTTAAGCAAGGAATACCCCATGTTTCCTTTCAAAAGTTCACTTAACCATTTCACATATTGGACTAAAAAGGGTTGATCTAATCCATACCGTTGCTTCATCAATTCAACCGTTTCAACGGACATATTAGGCGTGACAATTGCATCAATCGCATCATACGGAGCTAGATGAATCAAAAAGAAAACGATAAATGAAATCACAAATAATAGCGGAATCAATTGCAATAATCGTTTGATAATATATTTAATCATGTGGAACTCCTTTCAAATGAAAAAACAGCACAATAATCAGGATTATTGTGCTGTTAATCGAACTCATTATTTTAAAGAAATTTTTGATAAATCTTCAAATGAGTAAATTGGAACTAAACGTGCCTCTTCAATGCCTTGAATATTTTTGCTTGCTGCTAAAATTTTCTTGTTGTCTACAATAGGGTAAACGATAGCATCTTCATTAATGGTTGCTTGTAATTCGGCGTAAATTTCTTTACGTTTGTTTTCATCTAATTCAACTGCACCTTGTTCAAATAGGGCGTCTGCTTTTTCGCTAGCATAATTGAAATAGTTAGCGCCAGCACCAGATTTATATAAAGAAGCATATAAGTCTGGGTCATTCCCCATAATATATCCACCAAGGAACATGTCATACTTAGTTGAACCAGGGTTTCTTAGTTCAGTAAAGATGGCAGCTGCATCCCCACCGGCTAATTCAACGTTAATTCCAACAGCTTGTAATTGTTGTTGGATTAAGGTAGCTTGTAAAGTTTGTTCTGGGTTATCAGAACCGTAAGCTAAATTGATTGTTAAATCAGTTACACCAGCTTCTGATAATAATTGTTTTGATTTTTCAACATTTTGTGCGTAAGTTTCTACGTTTGTTGTCGCAAACGGATTATTTGGAGGCAAAATAGTGTTAGGCGTGTTATAGAATTCTTCTGACAAGTAGGCTGCTTTGTTCATGTCTTCTTTATTTAGGGCAAAGAAGATTGCTTGGCGTACTTTTTGATCGCTTAATTTATCAGAATTTAAGTTTAATCCCATATAACCGACACGATTCTCACTGTAAGAAAATGTGTTAAGGTTGTTGTTTTTTAAATCTTCAATATCACTTGGTAATACCATTGAAGCATCGACTTCGCCTTTTTGTAAAGCTACTTTAGTAGTATCCGCATTGGTAATAATACGTAAGGTAACATTTTTAACGCCAACTTCCCCACCGTAGTAGTTAGGGTTTGCTTTGAATTGTAAATATTCACCACGTTTATATTCAGATAATACATAAGGACCAGTTCCTACTTCATTCCCATCTGCTAATTCAGCACCTGAAAAATCGATTTCTTCTTGGCCTTCATATAAATGTTCAGGCATGATATACGTTTCAGTTGCAATGTTATTAGCTGCTGCTGCACTTACTTTAGGAAAATTGAATTTAACAGTATGTTCATCTACTTTTTCTGTTTTGACAGGCTCATCACCGATCCACAAAGCATCAGCATTTCCGTTTTCTTTTAATACTTTATTTTCATAAGTAAAGACAACGTCATCTGCGGTAAAAGCTTCACCATCAGACCATTTAACGTTTTCTTTTAAGTGAACAGTCACTGATTTACCACCATCAGTTGTTTCCATGCTGTCCGCAAGTTCGTACTTTAATGATCCATCTTCTTCGACACGTACTAAAGGTGAATAAATCATATTAGTAGCAGTTAGCCCCCAACGGTCGCTAACGTTAATAGGATTTAATGAGGTTGGATCGCCACTAATTGCATATGTAAAGGTATCTTTTGTTGTTTCATTGTTTGAGATTGTTTGGTCATCGTTAGTGCCACATGCAGTTAATACCAATAACCCTATTGTTGCAACGACGGATGAACCTAAAAACTTTTTCTTCATTATTTACTACATTCCTTTCCCTAATAAAACATTAATAAAACTTTTTTGCTTAGTTTTGGTAAGCATTGACGAAATTATAACATACAAAAAATCAAAATCTTCATAATTTGTCTCATTTGTACAAAATAGGAACATTTACGATTTGTGTTGTACATAATATGTTCATTAAAGGTAAAGGAGTGGTACAATTGATAGTGAAAAGGAAAAAGAAAAACGTTTTTATAACAAAAAAAGGTGTGACAAACGTCTGTCACAACCTCGACTAACTTCAAAAGAAATTAAAGATTAGGGATTTAATTTTGCTTGCATGGCACGTTGGATTTTATTAGGTGTGTGGCGTCTAGGGATGTGATGCTGTGCTAACAGAGTCAAGAAAAAACGTTCACCGTCTTCGTAGTTACTAGCTTCTATTTCTAATTCAACATCATGTTGTCCATGATACCAACTTTCATCAAGAACAATGAGGATGTCCGGTGTCAGTTGCTTTTCTATTCGTTTAGTTTTTAAAGAGGCGAAGACATCAACGGATGAATGGTTCATTCCAAACGTTTTTAATTTCATCTCTAATTCTTTTTTTTCGGGTAATTGTTGATCCGTCATAAACATTAAACATTCTTCCGTTGTTAATGGAATATTTGTTTCTAATAGACCTTTTTCGATAGGTGTTTTTAATGTGATTTCACTTTGTTGGTGTTCTTTTATTCGAACACGAAGTGCAGCGTGGTGTTGTTTTAGTTTGAAATCCGGTGTGTCTAGGTAAATGTTTTCCTGAAAAATGGGTGGAACATTTGTTAAGTTAAAGTGTTTAATCAGATGACGATATTCATCTTGGGTTAATAAATTTTTGAATTCAATTTCGATTTGTTCAGACATTTACGGGCTCCTTTGTCTTGTTTTTCTTAATTGTCGAATAAAAGCGGGAATTAGTCAACTAACAGAAGTCTGTTTTTTCATAGGCAAGAATAACTATTTTGTGTGGAATATGCTAAAATATAAACGATTGATGATTATTGGTTAGGTTAAGGAGTCGATAAATAATGGAAGATTGGCATGCATTTTTTGTTCCGTATGAACAAGCTATTTCTGAATTAAAGATTAAGTTAAAAGGGATTCGTAAACAGTTTCGCGAAAAAGGAGAGCATTCACCGATTGAATTTGTTACGGGACGGGTGAAACCAGAGCATAGTATCAAGACAAAATTGAAGCGACGTGGTATTAGTGAAGCGCGTTTAGAAAAGGATATGACTGATATAGCAGGGTTGCGTATTATGTGTCAATTTGTTGATGATATTTATCAAGTGGTAGAATTGATTAAGCAACGTAAAGATATGCGTGTAATTAATGAGCTGGATTATATAGCAAATAAGAAGGATAGTGGGTATCGTTCGTATCATTTAATTATTGAATACCCTGTGCAATCTATTGATGGGGAGAAAAAAATATACGCAGAAATTCAAATTAGAACCTTAGCAATGAATTTTTGGGCGACCATCGAGCATTCTTTAAATTATAAATATCAAGGTGATTTTCCTGTTGAAATAAAGCAACGATTAATTAACGCGGCAGAAGCGGCCTATTTATTAGATGAAGAAATGTCTGAAATTCGCGAAGAAATTCAAGAAGCTCAGCACTTATTTTCACATGGAAAAGGACAGGATTTAGAAGATATCGTGACACTATATGATGACATGGCTAAAAACATAGGAGGATAAGTGAATGCGAATAGCTGTTTTTGCGAGTGATACGGATCATTCCCAGTTAAAAAAGCGTGAGCTTGAAAAGTTGATTATAGAAAAAGGGTTAACGCTAGACAATCAGACCCCAGAAACAGTTATTACAATTGGTGGAGATGGGACCTTGTTATCTGCGTTTCATCGTTTTGTTCACCGATTGGATCGTATTCGTTTTATTGGAATTCATACGGGACATTTAGGATTTTATACGGATTGGCGTGACTTTGAATTGGAAGAGTTGGTTGACTCTTTATTAGAAATTGTTAGTCACAGTGTGAGTTATCCGTTATTAGAGATAAAGGTGACGTATTGTGATGATCAAGAACCAAAACATTTCTTGGCACTCAATGAATGCGTTATTCGTCGCGTAACTGGAACAATGAGGGCAGATGTCTATATAAAAGATGAGCTGTTTGAACAATTTCGTGGAGATGGCCTATCTGTTTCAACACCAACTGGTTCAACTGCCTATAATAAGAGTGTGGGAGGAGCAGTTCTCCATCCTAGTGTGAACGCCCTTCAACTAGCTGAAATAGCGTCGATTAATAACCGTGTGTATCGAACATTAGGCTCTCCCTTAGTCATCGGACAAGAAGAGTGGATAGCCATTGCGGTTAACGAGTTAGGGCAACATATGTTATCGATAGACCATTTAGTTATGGCTGAGGAAAATGTTGAAAAAATATCTTACCGTGTAGCCCAAGAACGTATTCATTTTGGTGGTTATCGTCACAATCATTTTTGGACACGTGTGAAAGATGCCTTCATTAAATAAAGAAAAAGGAAGTAGATTATGAAGTTTGAATGGACTTATGAACAAGAAAGTCCACTAATGTTACGAACATTTTTAAAGGACCAAGGAATTTCTAGAGGGTTATTAGCAAAAATTAAGTTTCAAGGTGGCGAAATCCGTGTTAATGATACAGTACAAAACGTCTTAGTCTATTTGACGGCTGGAGATCATATTTCTGTTAGAATTCCTGATGAAGGAGAACATGAGACACTGGTTCCTGAACATGAGCCACTAGATATTGTGTTTGAAGATGAACACTTTTTGGTAGTTAATAAACCAAGTGGCGTTGCCTCCATCCCTGCACAATATCATCCTAATGGTACAATGGCGCATCGTGTCAAAGGCTATTATGTTAGACAAGGTTATGTGAATCAAATTGTACATGTTGTGACGCGTTTAGATCGTGATACAACGGGTTTAATGTTGTTTGCTAAGCATGGCTATGCGCATGCTATGATGGATAAACAATTACAAGCACGTACTATTCATAAATATTACCAAGCCCTAGTGAGTAACATACATGCTAAACAATTGTCTGGAGATGGCGATATTTTGTTGCCAATTATGCGCGATGAGACAAGTATTATAAAGCGTAAAACAGGCCAAGAGGGATTATTTGCTCATACAGAGTATCACGTGTTGCAAGAGGATGAACGTTTTTCTTTAGTGATGATTCAATTACATACAGGTCGTACCCATCAAATTCGCGTTCATTTTTCAGCGATTGGTCATCCTTTATTAGGAGATGATATGTACGGCGGACGAATGGATGTTGGGATGGAAAGACAGGCGTTACATTGTGCTAAATTAGTGTTTAATCATCCGTTTACTAAAGAAAATATTGAATTAGAGCAAGCATTACCGAGGGATATGCAGCAGTTATTATGAGAAGAAGGAGGCAAATAAATGTCAGAAGAGATGAATGAAAATGTTACCCCATTTTTATTAGAAGAACTGATGAACGGTGATATGAAGACGTTCCGTGATATTTTCTTTGAATTACATACGTATGAACAAGGTGAGTTTTATCTCTCTTTAACAACCGAAGAACGTCAACAACTTTATCGTTATTTATCTCCAAAAGAATTAGCTGACTTATTCGACGGTATTGAAGAGGAACAAGAAGACGTTGAACAATTGCTAAAAGAAATGGATTCGGGTTACGCTGCCGATATGTTAGCGTATATGTTTACCGATAACGCAGTAGATACCTTGAATCAATTAGATAAAAAAGATGTCGCAATGTATTTGAGTATTATGGATCCTGAAAGTGCAAAAGAGATTAAAAATCTGTTGCATTACGAAGACGATACAGCCGGCTCAATTATGACCACAGAATACGTGGCCATTGCGGCTGATCAAACGATTAAATCGGCAATGAGTTACCTAAAAGAAGCTGCCGTAGACGCTGAAATTATTTATTATATTTTCGTTGTAGATGAAAATGGCTATTTAGTGGGTGTTATTTCGTTAAGAGATTTAATTGTTAATGACGATCAGTCGTTGATTCGTGATGTGATGAGTGAGCGTGTTATTTCAGTGAAAGTTGGCGACGATCAAGAGGATGTTGCGAATACCATGCGTGACTATGACTTTTTAGCAGTACCAGTTACTGATTATAAGAATCGTATGTTAGGGATTGTCACAGTCGATGATATTATTGATGTTATTGATGAAGAAGCAACGTCTGACTATTCTGGTTTAGCGGGGGTTGACGTTGATGAAGTGGCAGAAAATCCACTTCACGCCGCAACCAAACGTTTGCCATGGTTAATTACCTTACTTTTCTTAGGTATGTCTACAGCTACATTGATTGGGCATTATGAAGCGCTTGTAAGTGAGGCGAGTATTTTAGCCGTCTTTATTTCGCTTATTACCGGAACAGCCGGAAATGCCGGTACACAGTCTCTAGCCGTGGCTGTTCGCCGTTTAGCGGTCCAAGAAGATGATCGTAGTTTTTTGCGATTGATTATGTCGGAATTAATTACAGGTTTAATCACTGGTTTAGTAACCGGTATAACGATTATGCTGATCGTTGGGATTTGGAAACATAATTTTATGCTAGGATTTGTCATCGGGATGGCTATGTTATGCGCGATTACGGTGGCCAACTTGGCGGGTAGCTTGATTCCAATGTTAATGGATAAATTAGGCTTTGATCCAGCTGTTGCAAGTGGGCCATTTATTACGACGTTGAGTGATTTAACGAGTGTTCTGATTTATTTTAGTATCGCAAGCATGTTTATGGGCTATTTTATTGGATAAAAAACAAACAGTCGCAAGGTGTTAATCCGGCTCTTTGTCAAATTGGACTGATGAGTAATTTTAGCCAACCATGAAAATGGAGAAAACATTCTCTGATTTCATGGTTTTTTGTTATTTAATGATTAACTTCTATCAAACCTTCGGTTAAAAAGATTCTAATCCTCATATTGCTGAAAGATTTGAATCCATAAGAAACTCGTTTTAATGTTTTGATGTGTGTATTCTTTGCTTCAATCTTCCCATTTGAATAGGGATGTATTAAAGCATTGGTAATTCCTTCCTGATGACGTATCAGGTTTTGTACTTGTCCTTTAAACTCTTCATCTAATTCATCTGGTAAAGTATTCAATAATTCAAAGAATCGTTCATATTCTTTTCTTCTAAATGAATCTAATAAATCATGGAAGTAGCCATAGGCTAATTTTAGAGGTTCGGAAAAATCTAATAACCGATCAATCATCATCTGTTCGGTCAAATAAGGATACTTATTTGACCGAAAGCTCGGCCATCTTTTGTATTCAGAGATATTAATGTCTAATCTATTTTTAAGTAGGAAGCGCCAATTTTTCTTAAGTTTACTTGCTTCTACTTTATGTCCCGATGCCTTGAGTTTTTTCATTTCCCGTACTCTGAAACTATTAAAGGCTTCATTCAAATGTTTAACAATATGAAAACGATCAATGATTAATTCAGCATTTGGAAAGATATCCTTCACTAATTGGAAATAAGCTGCATTCATATCTGTCACAAGGTATTTGACTCTGAATCGTTCTTCATCTGGATAGCGATTAAAGTGAGGTATAAGATAATTTAATCTTCTGCTTTCCAATATTTCAACTAATTGTCCTGATTCACCATCAGCACAAATAAAACTCATAGAGTCTTCTATGGCTGTATGCGAACGGAATTCATCAACCATTAAAACCTCAGGCAACCAACGTTTTTTTGGACTAGGAAGGTAAGTTTCTAACGATTTTAATACCTGAATCACTTTACTTATTGAAACACTACATAATTTAGCAATTAGTTTTAGAGATATTCTTTCACCTAATAACTCAATAATTTTGCCTTCAATTATCCTTGAAACATTGTGACAAGGTTTAACTAAATCAATTTGAGCAGTCCAGTGCTTATTACAGTTGCGACAACGATAGCGTTGCTTAGATAGCTTCATAGAGACAATTCCTGTGTTCTCATGTGTTAATAGAATCTCTACTTCTTTAGAACCATTCTTAACAATAACGTACTTGCCGTCGCATTCTCTTGGAGAAGAGTCACAATTAGGGCAAGCTATCGTTTTAGGTTTATAGCTCGCTTTTATAATTTTCGCAGGCTTATTACGATAGGTTCCTTCGGAAACACTAGAAATTGTTAGATTAGAGTCTTCAATTCCATAAATTTTTTTGATATCATTAATCATAGCATATCGCTCCTTTTGTTTGTTTTGTGTGGTAACTTAATTTTAACAAAAGGCGATATGTTTTTTTAAGATTAAATACAAAAATAGGGCTGAAGAAGGAATAAACCTTCATCAGTCCTATTTATTATAGAGCCGTTAATCCTTGTGACTGTTTTTCTTTTTAATTTGTAAAGTCGCGATAATGAATAACGCGATGGTTGTAAAAATACCACCCGCAATAAAGTCCTTATTCAAGACGTACTCAATCGTAATCCTGATAAAACTAGCCAACACCATCCATAAAAATAAAGTGAGATAAGGATGTTTTTCTTAAATGCTTGATAGTTTTTTTCATAGTAGCGGCCTAAACAATCTTTGTACCGTGAACTTCTTTAACGCCTAACGTCTCAATGACTTCTTGTGCATTTTCAGCTGTAATCCCGCCGCCAGGTAAAATGATGATTCGGCCATCAGCATGTGCGATTAATGCTTGTAAATGTTCAAAGTTATCTTGAATCGGTGTGCCTGCTGGTCCACCATGCGTTAAAATACGTTCCACACCACGCTCGACTAACCAATCAATGGCGTTGAACTGTTCTTCTTTTGATAAGGCGTCAAAGGCCATGTGGAATGTTACTTGTAGCCCTTCAGTATGAGCCAATAATTGGTCCATTGCTTCAATATCGATTTCTGATTGGTCTTCGGTTAAGCAGCCAATCACAACACCGTCAGCTCCAACTTTTTTTGCTTCTAAAATATCAATTTCCATCATTTTTAGTTCCGTATCATTATAGAAAAAATCTCCGCCACGTGGACGAATAATCGTCATGACTGGAATATCTAGTTCATGACAGTAACTAATTGTTTCAGTTAAGACACCTAAGCTCACGGAAGTGCCACCAACCGTTAAGTTATCGCACAACTCAATGCGACGTGCACCATGTTGAATAGCTTGAGGGATAGTTGTAAAATTTTCAGCACAAAATTCTTTAATAATCATAAGAAACCTCCAGTTTTTAGTTATTATTATAGTAACATAAATGTGTACTGAATACATTTATGTTATGATAGAGCAAGGTTATTAGATGTTTATAAAAGTGAGGAAAAGCCATGTTACAGAAAAAAATTGATCGCTCAGCTAGTTGGATTGCAAATAATCCCAACCGACTAGCTTGCCCAAAATGCCATAATGCCTTTGAAATTGAAGGACATAGTATACGCTGTGTACAAGGTCATGTTTATAATTTATCCAAAAAAGGCTCACTGTATTTCTTGAATAAAAAAATTGATAGTGAGTATACAAAAGAGATGCTGAGTCATCGTCAACAGATGATTCAAACGGCCATGTATGCGCCAATGTTGGAGGCAATTGCTAAACACTTAACGAACGTGGATGGTCTGTTAGATGTTGGCTGTGGTGAGGGGAGCTTTTTACAAAAATTAGCGACTCAAGTTGCCTCGTCGATAAACATTGGGTTTGATATTTCAAAAGAAGGTATCGAATTAGCCACAAGTCAAGAAATTGAAGCATTATGGTTAGTAGCTGATTTAACAAATTTACCAATACAAGATCAAAGCATGAGTCATATTTTGAATATTTTTTCTCCTAGTCATTATCATGAATTTAAACGTGTCTTAAAACCAAATGGTAAACTAATCAAAATTATTCCAGGGCCCTATTATTTAAAAGAACTAAGAGAACGCGTCTTAGGTGGGACGTCTAAAGAAACGTATTCTAATGAAAAAGTTTATAAACGTTTTAAAGAAGAGTTAACATTGATTTCAGAAGAAAAAATAACTTATGAATTTGAAATACCTGAAAATCATTATGTGGACTTTCTTTACATGTCCCCTCTACATTGGCAGGCAAGCGAAGAAAAGCGAGAAGAGATTAAAAAACATCCAATAAAAACGATAACAATCGATGTTCATGTATTAGTCGGAGATTTTTCTTGATTTCTTCACAATTTCGCATGAAAATTCATTGCATTAAGACGGTAATTTTGCTATAGTAGTCCTAGTTGTTTCATTGATTTTTCTCAGATTCCTGTTCTGATAAAAGTTAGTGAAGAAACTTCACTAACGTACGGACTCGCCGTGGACAATCACCGAGCCGCTACGTTTTTTTTATACTCCAAATTAAGAAAGCGGGCGTTATTATGACGAACCATATCGTATTATTTGAACCACAAATTCCAGCTAATACTGGCAACATCGCCAGAACATGTGCAGCAACGAACTCTCCTTTGCATTTAATAGAACCTTTAGGCTTTTCAACCGATGATAAAATGTTGAAACGTGCAGGTTTAGATTACTGGCATGATGTAGACATTACCTACCATGCTTCTTTAGAGGCCTTTATGGCACATATTGGTGACCAACCGTTACATTTAGTATCAAAATTTGCTCGCCACGTCTATTCAGATTTAGACTATAATGACGGACAAGACCATTATTTTATTTTTGGTAAAGAAACGACAGGTTTACCAGAAGAATTTATGCGCGCTCATGAAGCAGAGTGCATTCGTATTCCGATGAATGACGAGCATGTACGTTCACTTAACTTATCCAATACAGCCGCATTAATTGTCTATGAAGCGTTAAAACAACAATCATTTCCAAATTTAGAATTAACTCATATTTATGAGAATGATAAATTATCATAATCATAATGAATATATTAATTAAAATACAAAATAATCTTTAAAGGTTGTTTTGTATTTTTTTATTTTTGCAATGTATAGTAAAATATAAGGGATAAGATTAATTTAATAAGAGAATATGGAAGCATCTTTGGAAAAAATACAGGCTTATAAAGAGAGGAATTAAGAACATGTCGTATCAATACCCAGATGATAGTTTAGTATTACATACAGATTTATACCAAATCAATATGATGAAAACGTATTGGGAATTAGGTCGTGCTGACCGCCATGCGGTATTTGAATGTTATTTTAGAGATATGCCATTTGATAATGGTTACGCAGTATTTGCAGGATTAGAAAGAATTGTTAATTACTTGAAAGAGTTTAAATTTACCGAGGCTGATTTAGCTTATTTACGTGAAACGCAAGAATATCCTGAAGAATTTTTAACTTATTTAAAAGAGTTTAAATTTAGCTGTGATGTTCGTTCGATGGTTGAAGGGGAAATTGTCTTTAACAATGAGCCACTTGTTCAAGTCGAAGGGCCACTAGCACAATGTCAATTGATTGAAACAGCTATTTTAAACATAGTGAATTATCAGACGTTAATTGCGACTAAAGCGGCACGTATTAAATCAGTTTTAGGCGATGATTTGTTCATGGAGTTTGGTTCTCGTCGTGCCCAGGAATTAGATGCGGCACTTTGGGGAGCAAGAGCTGCTTATATTGGTGGTGCTGATGCGACAAGTAACGTTCGAGCAGGCAAACTATTTGGGATTCCAATTAGCGGGACACATGCACATTCACTTGTGCAATCTTACCGTGATGATTATGAAGCATTCAAAGCATATGCCCAAACACATAAAGATTGTGTCTTCTTAGTGGATACGTATGATACCTTGAAGTCCGGTGTGCCAAATGCAATTAAAGTAGCTAAAGAATTTGGCGATAAGATTAACTTCCTAGGCGTGCGTATTGATAGCGGAGACATGGCGTATATTTCTAAAAAAGTTCGTGAGCAATTAGATGAGGCAGGTTTTTATGATGCCAAAATTTATGCATCAAATGATTTAGATGAAACAACGATTATGAACTTAAAAATGCAGAAAGCTAAGATTGATGCATGGGGAATTGGGACGAAGTTAATTACGGCGTATGATCAACCAGCATTAGGTGCGGTCTACAAAATCGTTGCGATTGAAGACGATAAGGGCAAAATGGTAGATACAATCAAATTATCAAGTAATGTTGAAAAAGTATCAACACCAGGTAAAAAACAAGTGTGGCGTATCACACGTAATTCAGATGACAAATCACAAGGCGATTATATTGCGTTATGGGAAGAACGTCCAGATTTACAAGAAGAAATTTTCATGTTCCATCCAGTTCATACATACGTAAATAAAACCATTACGGATTTTACCGCACGACCTTTATTACAAGATATTTTTAGTAAAGGTGAGCTGGTTTATGAAGTTCCTACGTTAAAAGAAATGAAAGAATACGCCGCAACGCGTCATGAATCATTATGGGAAGAATACCGTCGTGATTTAAATCCACAAACGTATCCCGTTGATTTATCAACAGCAGCCTATAATAATAAACTTTCAATTATTGAAGAAGTGAAGAAAGGCGTTCAAGCATTATATCAAAAATAAGAATAAAAACTTAATAAAATGGGGGGTTGGCTAATAGAGGCAAATCCCCAACTTTATTAAAATTAATGACAGGGGGCCCTTTAGATGAATATGAAACAACAAGAAATTATCGCAGCCTTACAGGTGGCACCAACAATTGACGCACAAGAAGAAGTGAGAAAGCGTGTTGATTTTTTAAAGGAATATTTAGTTGCACATCCATTTTTAGAAAGTTATGTATTAGGCATAAGTGGTGGACAAGATTCAACATTAGCAGGACGCTTGGCACAATTAGCGATTAATGAGCTACGTGAAGAGACAGGTAATGCTAACTATCAATTTATTGCCGTTCGTCTACCTTATGGTGTTCAAGCAGATGAGGATGACTGTCAACAAGCGTTGGCTTTCATTCAGCCGGACAAGACAATGACGATTAACATTAAAGATAGTGTGGATCAGTTAGAGGAACAATTTGAATCGCAAGGATTTGACATTAGCGATTTTAATAAAGGTAATATTAAAGCACGTTTACGAATGACGTCTCAATATGCGATTGCTGGTCAAACAAAAGGTGCCGTTATCGGAACAGATCACGCGGCAGAAGCAGTGACAGGTTTTTATACGAAGTTTGGAGATGGTGCAGCAGATTTAGTGCCATTATTTGGTCTAAACAAAGGACAGGGAAAACAATTATTAAAAGCATTAGGTGCAGCCGCTAGTCTATATGAAAAAGTGCCAACTGCAGATTTAGAAGATGATAAACCGCAGTTACCAGACGAGGTTGCTTTAGGCGTAACGTACGAAGAAATCGATAGTTATTTAGCTGGTAAAGAAGTGACGCCAGAAGCGAGTGCACGCATTGAACAACTTTACCAAAATAGTGAACATAAACGCCATTTGCCAATTACTATTAACGATACATTTTGGAAGAAGTAAGCACACATGAAGTGGTTTAACTATTGGCTAGATAAAGAAGAAAAATGGCTGTCTAATTGGCAACGTTTCAAGCAGAAACGATTAGTACAGCCAATCGGTTGGATAGTGGTATTGGCGTTACCTTTTCTAGCTAATTATTTTTTACAATTATCTCAAAATAATTGGTCGTTTGACCTTGCGTATAAGTTTGCATTTGAATGGCATACGGATAAATTTCTGTTGTCTTGCTTAGTCTTAGCGTGTCTTTTGATGTTTATGATTTCTTTGCTAGGATCGGTTGCAATGGGAAGTTTATTTTTCTTTGTAGGGTCTTTAGTATTAGGATTTGCTAACTATAGCAAAATGTTTAATCGGATGGAGCCACTATATCCTGATGATTTATCGATGATTAATGAATGGGGTATTCTTCATGATATGATTGGCACCCCACTGTATATGGGGTTTGTTCTCTTGATGTTGTTACTAGCCTATGTACTACTTAAGACAATTTGGAACAGTATTAAAATAAAAAAATGGCAACAAATTATTCGCGTCATCTGTCTAGGACTTAGTCTGTTGGGCATATGGTATATTAGTGATTTTAATAATCCAAATAACTTATTGCGTAAAGAATATGATAAAACAGCCAAGTGGATTCCTTATAGCCAAAAAATGAATTACTATAATACAGGATTTGTAGCAGGATTTTTATATAATTTAACTGTTGAACCGATGGAAAAGCCAGCTGGCTATTCTAAACAAGCAATTAAAGAAATTACAGAAAAGTATAAAGTAACATCAGCATCAACAACAAATGAAGAAAAACCTAATATTGTGTATGTCATGTCAGAAAGCTTTTCGGATCCTTTTAGGTTAGGTATTCAGGCGACAAAAGATCCGTTAGAAAATTATCGCAAGTTAGCCAATCAAACGTACAGTGGCTTAATGCTTTCCCAAAACTATGGAGGAGGGACAGCAAACATTGAGTTTGAAGCGTTATCTAGTTTATCAATGCAACTAATGAATGCACAAATGACTACACCTTATACGATGTTAGTCCCTAAAAAAGAAAAGTTTCCAACACTCGTATCACGTTTGAAACAACAAGATTATTATACAACCGCGATTCATCCGTATAATACGTCGATGTATAAACGTAAGGATGTATATAAGGTGTTTGGCTTTGATGAATTTTTGGATGAAAACAAGATAAGCAATCAAAATAAATTAGCTGATAATCCTTATATTTCGGATGAAGCGGCATACCAAGAAGTCTATGAGACCTTACAAACGAATCAAGACCAAGCAAATTTTGTTCACTTAGTGACGATGCAAACGCATATGCCTTATGGGAAAAAATATCCTGAACGAACTATTCAAGCGACTGGGGACGTTAATACAGAAGGAATTGCTGATTATTTAACAGATATTGAGTATTCATCTCAAGCATTTATTAAATTTTTAAATGATTTGAAACAAGTGAAACGACGTACGATTGTCGTATTTTGGGGAGATCATTTACCAGCGCTTTATTCAGATGACTTACAATCACGTGTGAATTCTGTAGATTTACATTTAACAGAATTTTTGATGTATGATACTGACAATCGCTTGGTTAATCATCAGAAACATGATGCGATTATTAGTCCATTTTACTTTACGTCGACAATGATGGGGCAGGCAGGATTAAATCAAGCCCCTATAGACCGAATGTTGTCTAAATTATCAAAAAAAATACCAGCATTTGAAAAAACAAATAGTTATCAAAATGGTGTATGGCAAGAAGAACTTGATCTAAGCGATCAAGAAACAAAAGAATTGTATGAAGATTATCAAATGATTCAATATGATATTGTTGGTGGCAATCAGTATAGTACGGCAACAGGATTTTTTGAATAGAAAAAGGACCGATACAGTCGTATCGGTCCTTTTTGTAGTTAGAGTTAGTGCTTGCTTAGGATAGTTTCATTGTCTCGTTGTACGTCACTAATTGGTTTTTACCATTGTCTTTTGCTTCGTATAAAGCATCATCAGCTTGACTTAGTAATGATTGTAGGTCAAGGTCTTCGTTGAGAACGGCATGCGTAAGCCCTACAGAAATAGATAATTTCATCGGCTTCACTTTCTCTAAGAAGATATGGGCTTGTACATGGGTGATGAATTGTGTGACGTGTGAATTGACTGTTGACGGATCTTCGATAAACATCATAACAAATTCATCACCACCAAAACGATATAAGAAATTTGTAACGAAATGTTCTTTCATTTCATTAGAAAACTCTGCTAATATTTGATCACCTATGGCATGTCCGTGTTCATCATTGATTTCTTTGAAGATATCTAAATCAATTAAACCTAAGGATATGACATAGGGTGGCTGTTTATCATTAGGCAGATATCGACGAAGAATTGTATCAAAATGCTCTAATAATGCAGAGCGATTAAATAAATAAGTTAATGAATCAATTTGTGCACTTAATTTATACGTAATAATCGAGTTGATAAGTTGCGTACTTGATTTGATAAGTGTAAAAACAATAACAAATAATCCTGTGGTGATTAAATAATAAGCTAATAAATTAGGTGACCATTCTTGATTGTCAATATAAGGGATATAGTTATAAATTAATACGGCACGTACTATGAACAAAATAATCAGGAAAATCGAGTTGTTCAGCCAAGTTTTTGATTTATTTCGTGTACAAAAATACGCAATAATTAACGTAGCACCTGTTAAAAATAAATTATTCAGAAATTCAACAGACAAAATAGGAAAGCCATACAATAAAATGACAACAGACTTGATGGCCATAAATAGTAAGCCACAGACCATTCCTGATAAGGTAGAAGCGTAATACATGACAAAGTAAATCAATAAATAACGAGTATCAACAGTTTGCCATTGGTCAATTTGTATACCATTGATTGACAGCAAGTAACAGGCTATAGCAAAAATAATCCCTGAATGAATACGGGTTGAACGAGACATTTTCATTTCATTAAACTGTTTTAATTGTACAGGAGGACGTAAAATGATTTTTTTTAGTATGCCGAAATACATCAATAAGATGGAGCTGAAAATAATTGAAATATTAACGCTAACACTACTAATGATCGTTTCAATGCTGTTCATTCATTATCTCCTCGTCTTGTGAGGTTTCTTCTGCTAAATTAAAGATACTGTGTAGCAATTCTATTCCTAGATGATGTGCTTTATTAATGGCATAACGTATTTTTGCCCATTCTTGATTACTAGGATATGAGTTAACGAGTACCAGTTTTTCTTCAGGAATATCATTCAAGGCAAAGTTAGAAATAACGACATCATAATCCTCCCATAAACTTGGATCTAGTGTCTCAATTGACAACATTTCTCCTGTATACGGAGTGAACGATGCTTTATTGCCAAAGTTGTGTTGGAAAAGATTCGCCATAAAGAGCGTATGGTCTTTTCCGTGATCGTTTAAAATAAGCACACTCGCTTTCTTTTTTTTCTGATCGATCAACACTGCAAGATTATTCCACTTGATCATTAACCAGTAAATTAAATGTTCGTAGTATTGAGAATACCATGGGAAATTTGTTTTATTTTCTAGCTGTTTTAATCCGTATTTTAGATAGTTAGAATAACCTGGATAATTCTCCATAATTAATTTTGCATTATAAGTATAAGAATTAAATAGGACGTCTTCACGCTCAGGGTATGTTTGATGATGTAAGAAAATAGCTTTGAACGTACGATTGATTAAATAACGATCTTCCTCAGTAGGATGTACATTCAAAATGACTTCAAATTCATCGATAAATGTATTAAGTTCATTTGAAATTAACGCCCACTCTTTGACAGAAAATGCTTCGCGTTTAAATAAATAGATACTTGATACGATATCTTTTAATAACTCGTCATTATAGTCAATTGCTA
The DNA here is from genome assembly GCF_004792515.1 of Vagococcus xieshaowenii. Taxonomy (NCBI): domain Bacteria; kingdom Bacillati; phylum Bacillota; class Bacilli; order Lactobacillales; family Enterococcaceae; genus Vagococcus; species Vagococcus xieshaowenii. The sequence continues at coordinate 244,858 of NZ_CP038865.1, forward strand.
GGTATTTTGCTAATTCTTTTAGTTGTCCTTTTTCTCCTTCAACAATAGGTAAGTATTTTTCTAGAGAGGAGTTAAAGGCATCATCAATGATAAATCCTTGTGAATAACGGGTTAAGCTAACCGCTAGAACATAAGCAAGATAGACGAGCATAATGTCGTCTATTTCATGGTGAGAAACACCAAAGAAAGCTTCGGCAATATCTATAGCAAGTGATGTGACCAATTGACGATCTAGTTTAAATGGCCAATGCTGATTAAAGTAAACTTCATTAAAATAATTAATAAAAAAGTAACGAACATTAATCTCATTCTTATTAGAAATATGAAAGGGCGCTTTTTTCAATTCAAGTCCATGCCTACTAACAACCTCAGTAATTAATTGGCTGGTTCTATAAAGAGAGGAGTAACTTGTATATAAGTCGTTTTCCCAATCTTCTAAATTTTTGGTAGGACAAAAGAACATGTTTTCTAACAACAGGAAGTTATCAGAATTAGCAACAATTTCTTTATAAATTAGTTGTAAGTGACTATTAGGTGGCGTAGTCAATCTCACACCATTTTTTTTAGATGTTTCAATAGTAATATATTGAGACCAATTTTCTTTTAAATATTGAATATCACTATTGATCGTACGCAAAGAAGCCTCTAGTTTGGTGGCTAAGTCATTTGAGTTAACCCAACCAGAAGTGTTACTTAAATATTCTAATAATTCTAGGCGTCGACGTGTTGAATTATCTAATAGTTTACGCATGAGCCACCACTCCTTTACTGTAACGAATAAGTCAATTTACTACTTGATAAAAGTAAGTATATGAATATTTTACTACAAAATTCGTTTGTTTAATAGCAATATGTAGATTGTCTAATGATAGGTAATTATGATATGCTAGTGAAAAATATAAAGGAGGAAATCTAAATGATTCCAAATTGTTCGAAATGTCAATCGACATATGTATATGAGGACCAGTTTTTTTTTTGTGTGTCCAGAATGTGGGCATGAATTTAAAGAAGAGGATACTGTAGAAGAAGTGGTTGTTGTGAAAGATTCAAATGGAAATCCTATTCAAACAGGGGATACTGTAACGGTTATTAAAGATTTAAAAGTTAAAGGTAGTTCTACAGCTATCAAAAAAGGAACAACAGTTAAAAATATCCGTGTATTAGAAAATCCGGTCAATGGCCATGATATTGACTGCAAAATAGATGGTTTTGGTGCCATGCAATTAAAATCCGAATTTGTAAAAAAAATATAAGCCATTATAAAAAGGCAATCCTTACGAGGGTTGCCTTTTTATATAACAAGATTTAATGTTTTCTTAAGTTAGTCTCAATTTATTTATCATTAATCAAGAAAGCGTTATAATATAATTAAAGTAAAAAGGAGGGGAATCTATGTGGTTTGACCAGACATATTTTTTAGTGATTGTTGGGGCGTTGTTATCCATGGCGGCTTCAAGCTATGTTCAAAGCACGTTTGCCAAGTATAGCGAGTATCAGAATAACAAAGGGTTAACAGGAGATGATGTTGCTCGTCTAATTTTAAACGATGCCAATATCCGTGATGTACAAGTGAAACGAATGACGGGTTCTTTGACCGATAATTATAATCCAAGAGAAAAAACGTTGAATTTATCTGAAAGCGTAGGGCCTTCAACCTCGGTTGCTGCAATTGGTGTGGCAGCGCACGAATGTGGGCATGCTATTCAAGATGACGTGTCTTTTTTCCCTCTGAATATGCGTAATTTTATGGCACCAGTTGTTAATATAAGTGCTAATTTATCTTTTCCACTAATATTGGGCGGTTTGTTTTTATCTATTGGGCCATTGGTTAATATTGGTATTTTATGTTTTGGATTAGTCTTGCTTTTTCAACTGATTACGTTACCTGTTGAATTGGACGCGTCTAATCGTGCAATGAAAATTTTAAGAGCAGATGGCATTCTAGAGGAAGAAGAATTAGCGGTAGTAAAAAAAGTACTAACAGCAGCAGCATTAACTTATATAGCAAGTGCGATAGCAACATTTTTACAGTTCTATCGTTTAATTCTATTATTTGGCGACCGTCGCGATAATTAATTACACATTCAAGGGAGGTTTTTTGTATGAAGTCTTTAACAAAAGTTTTAGTTGGTGGAAGTGCGATTACATTGGTTGGAACAAGTGCAGCTATTTTAGCATCAAAAAAAGTTGTGAAACGTTTAAAAGGTTATGCCAAAAAGCAAGAATTGAAAAAATTTGTCGATGATAATATGGCAGGTAATAAACAATATCGAGAAGTAGTTGATTTACTAACGGAACAAGAAATTTTTAATTTGTCAGAAATATTAGAACGCGTTAAACAACGCAAAAAAAATGTTAATGTTGTAGGGCCAAGTGTGTCGGAAGAAAAAGAAACAGTAAAGAATTTTTTAGTTAAATTTTTAGATACGATGCCAATACTTTAAGTGAGTAAAAAAAGAGAATGCCGTGTTTAGGCATTCTCTTTTTTTGTGATTAGAAAATTAAAACAGGTGTTCCAACTTCCACTTTTTCGAATAATTGTTTCATAATCGCGGGTGGTGTATTGATGCAACCATGAGAGCCGCGTGTCTTCCATAAATCGCCACCATATTCTGGTTGCCAATCTGAGTCATGAATACCAACACCAGTCCAATCAACAGGCATCCAGTAATCAACAGGTGAAGCATATTTACTTCCATCATCGTTGGTGCCTCGTAATGTTGCATTACGTTCCTTGTTCCAAACATAGAAAACACCATGTGGGGTAAGTGTTTTGGGTTTACCCGATACGATATCTGTTTCTAACACGACTTTACCGTCTTTGTAATACCACATATGTTGGTTGTCTAGGTCTACTTCGATATATGTATTACCGATTAGAGGGCTATCTGGTGAAGCACTCCCTTGGTAAGCGGGTGATCGATCGACACTTTTATTTTCAGTTAAATCAGCTGTTAGTGCTGCAGCTTCGGTTTCCGTTGCGATTGACCAACTATAGCTTCCGGCAGGTACGGTAACTGTTCCACGTTTAGAACTAGCAAATTTGGTTGGCTGTGAGCTGGTATTATATTTTTCTGCTAGGCTAGTTAAATAGTTTAATACAGCTGTTTGATCTAATGTTGCGTGCTTTTCTTTACTGTCATAAATAACCCATGATGTAATTGTTTCAGCAGGGACGTTGATAGTTTCACCGTTAATGTGATATGTAACGGTTTGTTTAGTAATACTATGGATATGTTCTAATTCTTTTGTTAATGATTCGTCTTTTTCAGTGACAGATGGTTTATCGACAAATGCTTCCATTTCAATGGTGTGTTTGCCTTGTGTAAGGTTGTTCTTTAATTCTTTGATAAACGCGGTCACGTTAATCGCATCACCATATACTTCAGGAGTTATTTGGAACCCTTTATCTGTTTGCTCGATAGAAGCGTTTTTTGACGGTGTTCGTTGCTCGTTTAATTGTTTAACCTCTTTGGATAACTCATCTAGTGCCGAGTTCAAAACTTTTTCATTAATAGCGTTACTTTCAATCGTATGTTTGTGGTCACTAAGATAACTTAATAACCAAGTGTTCTTGTTTTGTTTTGCTAATAAGTCTGTTGCTTTTTGCTTGAAGTCGTACTCAACTCCTAAAGATGACGTACGCATCTCTTTCCAACTTTTCTCTTTGTCTGTAATGACAAATTGATTCTCATCCGCTTTTTCAACTAATTTTTGATTAGCTTCAACAGCTGTTAAATTACTAACATCTAAAGTGTTAATAGTAGTATTAGGTAAAAAGTGATTGTTATAATAATCGGCTTTTAAAAAATAACCAACAGCAGCTAAGACAATTAGGAGGCCGGATAATAAGAGTAAAATAGCTTTTTTATTCATATACATACCTCTCTCAAACTTTTTTCTGTAATTTATTGTATCATACTTTCATTAAGTAAGAATATAAAAAGGTCTATTGTTAAAAAATGATGTGAGTAGCTATTAGCCGAATAAGGTGCGAATATGATATACTACGAGGAAGACTGAGCAATCTCGATTGCTCGGTATTTTGTGTTGGTCTAGAAGAATTGCAAAGGAGTAAGCAATAAATGAAGATGATAATTGGACTAGGAAATCCTGGTAAAAAATATGCCCCAACTAAACATAATATTGGGTTTATTACATTAGATGAATTGGCTAGTCGTGAGAAGGTTAGCTTTAATAAAAATCAATTTGAAGGTGACATAGCAGAATTGTTTTTAAATGGTGAAAAAGTATTATTGGTAAAACCACAAACGTTTATGAATGAATCAGGACGTTGTGTGCGTCCATTAATGGATTATTATCAATTGAACGTAGAAGATATCGTTGTGATATATGATGACATGGACTTACCTGTAGGGAAAATTCGCTTACGTGAAAAAGGAAGTGCAGGTGGTCACAATGGTATCAAAAGTTTAATTCAACATTTGGGTACACAAAATTTCAAAAGAATTAAGATCGGTATTAATCGTCCTTATTCAGGGCAAGATGTGGTAAGTCATGTCTTAAGCCCATTTCCTAAGGACACGCATGAAGAGATGTTACTAGCAGTGAAGACATCCGCAGATGCATGCGAAGATTGGGTAGCACAAAATGATTTTGTAGGGACGATGAATCGCTTTAACGGCAGAATTTAGGAGTGGCATTATGGCATTATTAGAAAAAATATTGGCTTCTTCCAAGATAAGACAATGGGTTGAACGAACCAATGAACCAGGCAATCAGTTGCTAGTAGGCTTAACCAATTCGGCTAAAACCTTGGCGATGGCTGCTCTGTATGAAAAAAAGAAAAATAAGACAGTGATTGTAGTACCCAATGTTTATCAAATGGGGCTAGTACTGGAAGACTTACGTCATCTCTTTCCTGATGAACAATTATTTAGTTTCCCAATTGATGAAGTGACATCGGCAGAAATGAGTATTGTTTCACCAGAAGTTATGGCTGAAAAGATTCAAGCACTCTCTTTTTTAGCGAGTGAAAAATCAGGTATCTTAGTAGTCCCAACAGCGGGTTTTCGTCGCTATTTACCAGCTAAAACAACCTGGTTATCTTATGAACAAACGATAAGTGTTGGCATGGATATTGAGCTTCCAACCTTTATTGAGAAACTTGTATTAATGGGTTATCGTCGTGAAGGCATGATTACTAAGCCAGGTGAGTTTAGTATCCGTGGGAGTATTATTGATATTTACCCGTTAACTAATGCGAATCCTTATCGTATTGATTTGTTTGATACGGAAATTGATTCGCTACGCATGTTTGATGTTGAGACACAACGCTCATTAGAAAATATAACGTCATTTACTCTAACGCCAGCAGTTGATGTAGTAGTAACAAACGACGAATTAGCACACGCATCTGAAAGCCTTCGTAAAAAAGTATTAAAACAAGCAACCGTCATGACAAACCCTGATGATAAGGGCCTGTTTATGGCTTATTTTGACGAAATGGCGACGGAATGGGCGCAAGGGTATCCAACTGAGACCATCCGTCAGTGGCTTGATCTTATCTATCAAGAAAAGTTAACGTTGCTTGATTATTTGAATCCAAACGATTGTTTGATTTTCGATGATTATGCACGTATTTTAGAAGTTGAAAAAGAATTGTTAGTTGAAGAAGCTGAGTGGCAAGCGATGAAACTACAAGAAGTCCGTATGCTAACGGATATTTCTTTTGGTAAAGACATCCGTCAGTTGGTAAAACAAGAAATAGTTTCACAATCATTTCTTTCTCTTTTCCAAAAAGGAATGGGACGCATGAGTTTTAAAGAAGTGGTTGCTTTTGAATGTCGAGCGATGCAACAATTCTTTGGCCAAATGCCACTATTAAAAGAAGAAGTTGCTAACTGGCACAAGAAAAAAGAAACAGTGTTGATTTTGGCTTCTGATGAGGAAAAGAGTCAAAAACTATTAGAAATGATGGAAGACTATGATATTCCAGTGGTTGTGCAACATACTGGTGAGATTATAGAAGCTCAAACGCAAATTCGTCTAGGTTCTTTACAAAATGGTTTTGAATGGATTGACGAAAAGTTAGTCGTTGTCACGGAAAAAGAGTTGCTTAAGACAGTTAAACGTAAGCGCGCACGTCGTCAAACCATTTCAAATGCAGAGCGTTTACGTAGCTATAATGAATTAAAAGTGGGCGACTATGTCGTTCATGTGAACCACGGAATTGGGAAGTATGTGGGGATGGAGACACTTGTTAGTGGAGGTGTTCATCAAGATTATATATCCATTTTGTATCAGAATAACGATAAATTATTTATCCCTGTGACACAATTAGAACTGATTCAAAAGTACGTTGCTTCAGAATCTAAAACACCTAAAATTAACAAGTTAGGTGGAAGTGAGTGGACTAAGACTAAAAGAAAAGTAGCAGGAAAAGTTGAAGATATAGCAGATGACTTAATCAAACTTTACGCCGCTCGTGAAGCAGAAAGAGGTTTTGCCTTTTCGCCAGATGATAGCTTGCAAAAAGAATTTGAAGATGCCTTCCCGTATTCTGAAACAGAAGATCAATTACGCAGTATCCAAGAAATTAAAAAAGACATGGAAAAAGAAAAACCAATGGATCGTTTATTAGTGGGTGACGTGGGTTATGGTAAAACAGAAGTCGCTATTCGTGCTGCCTTTAAAGCAGTTCGAGATGATAAACAAGTGGCGATTTTAGTGCCTACGACAGTTTTAGCACAACAGCATTATGAAACGTTGGTGGATCGTTTTAGAGATTTTCCAGTTCGTGTAGGTTTACTTAGCCGTTTTAGGAGTAAAAAACAACAAGAAGAAACGATTGAACAATTGAAAAAAGGCCAATTAGATATTGTAGTAGGTACTCACCGAGTATTATCAAGTGATATTGAGTTCCAAGATTTAGGCTTACTTGTAATTGATGAAGAACAACGCTTTGGGGTAAAACACAAAGAACGTTTGAAACAGTTGCGTAAACAAGTCGATGTCTTAACTTTAACTGCAACACCAATTCCAAGGACGTTACATATGTCGATGCTTGGTGTACGTGATTTATCGGTTATTGAAACACCACCATCAAACCGTTATCCCGTTCAAACTTATGTCATGGAAGAAAATTTCGGTGCGATTCGTGATGGAATTGAGCGTGAAATGTCACGTGGTGGTCAAGTCTTTTATTTACATAATCGCGTGGATACGATTGAACAAAAAGTGGCAGAGTTACAAGCACTAGTTCCAGATGCACGTGTGGCACATGCCCATGGTCAAATGACTGAAGTTCAGTTAGAAAATGTGTTAATGGACTTTATTGCAGGGGCTTATGATGTGTTAGTCACTACGACAATTATCGAAACAGGTATTGATATTCCTAACGCTAATACATTGTTCGTTGAAAATGCGGATCATATGGGCTTATCACAGTTGTATCAATTACGTGGTCGTGTCGGTCGTAGTAATCGAGTGGCTTATGCTTACTTTATGCATGCTCCGCAAAAAATATTAAGCGAAGTAGGAGAAAAACGTCTGCAAGCGATTAAAGACTTTACCGAACTAGGTTCAGGCTTTAAAATTGCGATGCGTGACTTGTCGATTCGTGGGGCAGGGAATTTGTTAGGTGCTCAACAACACGGATTTATTGATACAGTCGGCTTTGATCTATACTCACAAATGCTTGAAGAAGCAGTTGCACGTAAGCAAGGAAAAGATACTAGCGAGTATCGTACGTCTGTCGAAATTGACTTAGAGCTTAACGCTTATCTGCCAGAAACGTATATTAGCGACGAACGTCAAAAAATAGAAATATATAAACGGGTTCGACAATTAGAGAGTCGTGAAATGTATGAGGAGCTAGAAGGCGACTTGATTGATCGTTTTGGCGAGTTCCCAGATGAAGTGGTTTATTTATTAACAGTAGGTCGAATTAAGATGGACGGGGACCGAGCTTTAATCGATTCTATTCGTAAAACTGCTCAGCGATTAACCATTCGATTAAGCAAAGTTGGTTCGAAGACGTATATGGTTGAAGACTTATTTAAAGCCCTAAGTGCGACTACGCTTAAATCAGATATGGGACAAGATGGTGAACACATGGTGATAACTTTGACTATTCCTAATCAAATGATAGAAGAAATCTGGTTAAAAGAACTGGCTAAGTTTGTTGAAGCATTGCGTAAACAACGTTTGACTAAAACTATTTCAACCTAAGGAGGTACTTATGAAGACAACATCAAAAAGTACGCTCTTGAAGGGGACTGTTATTTTATCTATCAGTGCATTTTTAGTTAAAATATTAAGTGCGACTTATCGCGTGCCATTTCAAAATATCGTTGGAGATGAAGGATTTTATGTTTTTCAGCAAGTGTATCCAATTTATGGGATTGCCAGTATTATGGCGCTTGAGGGGCTACCACTATTCATCTCTAAATTAGTAGCAGAGTCAGATGATAATTTGTCAACACTTCGTCAACTTAATAGTATTAGACGAATGATTTGGTTAATTTGTCTTGTTTTTTTCTTTTTCTTTTTGATATTTGCAACACCGTTAGCTGAATTAATGGGGGATACACGGTTATCATCGTTAATTCGTGTGACAGCATTCTTATTTTTGTTGGTGCCTAATCTAGCGTTATATCGCGGTTATATGCAAGGTAAATTGATGTTAGAAGGGACGGCTATTTCTCAACTAATCGAACAAGTCTTGCGAGTAATGGTCATTATCGCGAGTGCCATTATGCTCCAAAAAGGTTTGTTAGAAAATGTTTATCAAATAGGTGTTGTTGCATCAACAGGAGCGATTATCGGTGCAGCAGGTGCGGTTATGTATATTACGCGTGTTACGCGCAAAGAAAATGCATTGATTTCTTTTGAGCATGTCACAGAAAAAGTCGACAATACCAGAGCACTTTGGAAAAGACTTCTATCAGAGGGAGGAATGATTTGTTTATACGCCGCGTTATTGGTTGTTTTTCAACTAGTAGACTCCTTTATGATGAAAAATGCGTTAGTAGCTTCCGGTGTTTCCGAACTTGAAGCTAAAATTATTAAAGGTGCGTTTGATCGCGGTCAGCCACTAGCGCAAGTAGGCATGGTGATTAGTACGGCACTTGTAATTGGTCAATTACCCAACTTAATGCAATTAAAAAAAGAATTAGGCGAATTGTATCAAACAAGATTTAAACAATTAATGAAGTTAGCAACTATTGTTGGGTTAGCAGCAACGGTAGGATTGATGGCACTGGTGCCAGAGTTAAACGTGGGATTGTTTGGTGATAATAAAGAAGTGCCAGCCATTCGAGTGTTTCTTGTGGTTGTTGCATTAATGAGTGTTATCCAAATGTTGCAAGTGATTGCTCAAACTAATCACGCAAACAAATTATTATTAAAGGTGAGTGTGATAGGAATAGCGACTAAATGTTTGTTAAGTTATCCGTTGATTTATTGGTGGGGAAGCATCGGTGCAAGTCTATCAACATTGTTTGGATTAATGGTTATTTTAGGCTGTTTGTATTATAAGGTGTATTTAAAAGAAGCAGGATCAGCCATCCCCTATTATTTAACGCATCTAGTACTATTATTAGTGGTGATGTATCTTACGGTAGTTGGGCTACGTTATGCGTTTCACTCATTAGGTATGACAGATTTATTTTCTGAGCGGGTATCAGCCATACTCTTTGCTGTTACAGCAGCAATTATTGGAGGCTTTCTTTTTTGTTATGGTATGATAAAAACACACTTAATAACAAAAGATGAATATGAAGTATTTTCAGTAGACAAAGTAATAAAAAAAATAAAGAGGTGATCAATATGCGTTTAGATAAATTTTTAAAAATTTCACGTTTGATTAAAAGGCGATCAGTTGCTAAAGAAGTCGCGGATAAAGGGCGCATTTCAATTAATGATAAATTAGCTAAATCATCCAGTAAAGTGGCGTTAGGAGATAAATTAACCATAGTTTTTGGGAATAAAACATTAGAAGTTAAAGTGCTCGCATTACACGAGTCGACAAAAAAAGAAGATGCTGCTTTAATGTATGAAATTATTCAAGAAATTGATACGCGTGAAAACACTAATTTTGATTAGACAATGACTAAACATGTTGCTATAATGGAAAGTAGAAAATAAATTAACTATGGGGGTTACTATGGAACAATTGAATAATTATCATTATGATGAAGACAATCATCAACAATCTAATGTAACCGAGTTAGCAACCCATTATACGAAAGAGCAACGAAGAGACTTTAGTGACGTACAAAAGCAAATCATTTATAGACGACGCAGAATGGCCATCGTAGGTATTACTTCGGTGTTAATGTTAGGTTTTTTAGGTACCACTATTATCAGAAACTTAAGTCAAATTTCGGTTCTTGAAAAAGAATATGTCAGCTCTCTTAAAGAGCAATCAAATTTGAACGACAAGCAAGATTTGCTATCGCAAGAAGTGGAATTGCTTAATGATCCAGAATATTTAGCGAAATTAGCACGTCAAAAATTATTGATTTCAACTGATGATGAGACGGTTTATTACATTCCTAAATTAGAAAAAAAATTACAAGAAGATAACAAAAATAACCAATAAAAGGTAAAGATTTGAAAGGGGAACAATGGTTTTATGTCGATTGAAGTAGGCGGAAAAGTATCGGGGAAAGTATCAGGGATTACTAATTTTGGAGCATTTATTGATTTAGGAGAAGGAAAAACAGGTTTAGTCCATATCAGTGAAGTTTCTAACAACTATGTAAAAGATATCAACGAAGTATTAACCGTGGGTGATGCTGTAGATGTTAAAGTAATGAGTGTTGGCACAGATGGAAAGATTGGTTTATCTATCCGTCGCTTATTAGAAGGAGCAGAAGGTTCTAATAATGAAACTGCTAGCAGACCTCCGAGAAAACCTAGAGAAGAACGCGCTCCTCGTAAAGAGTATCGTAAACCAGCTGTTCAAACAGTAGCGAAGAAACAAAATTTTGATGATTTAATGAGTGATTTCATGAAAGATAGTGAAGATCGTTTGTTATCATTAAAACGTAATACTGAAGGAAAACGTGGCGGACGCGGCGGACGCCGTAGCTAATAATAAGACCGCTTAGTAGTTGATTAACAATGATGTGTCTTAGAATAAACTAAGTAAGATAAAAGTATCAACTGTAAAAATAAAGAGGTGCGACTAAATGTCACACCTCTTTTATCATTTTAAAGGTGGTGAGAAGATGGAACGAGCGTTTAGAAAAATAATCGAAGCCTCTCGCTATTGGCAAAAGGAAGATCACGTCTTAATTGCTGTATCAGGTGGGGTAGATTCTATGGTTCTATTGAGATTAATGGAGAGGCTCCCGTCTAATCTTTCACCTGGTAAAATAGGCGTGGCTCATTTTGACCATCAATTAAGAGCGTCCTCTTTTGATGAAGCTAAGGCAGTCGCTTATTACTGTAAACAACATGACTTACCTTATCACCGAGGAATATGGGATAATCAAGTGATTGAAGACGGGGTAGAAGCGTCCGCTAGAAAAGCTAGATACACGTTTTTATTAGAAACAGCTAGGAATTATGGTTATACGACGTTATTGACTGCCCATCATGGTGATGATCAAGTGGAGACATTATTAATCAAAATGATTCGTGGAAGTTCTTTACCTAATATGGTAGGCATTCGACCTGTAAGTTATAGAGACACTATTAAATTAGTGCGTCCGTTACTGTCGTTTAATAAAGAAACAATTCAACAGTGGGCAGATCAACAGTCGATTTGTTTTTGGGAAGATGAAAGTAATAAAGGGGATGATTATTTAAGAAATCGTCTGCGTCATCATATTGTTCCTCAGATAGCTAAAGAAGCGCCCAATTATGTAGAGAAATGGTCGGATTTTTCTTATCAACTTCATTTGGCGAATGAGCTGATTCATGAAAGTATTCAACCAGTTTATGAAGCGTGTCTAGTCAATGAAGCGGACGGGATAGTGTTATTAGATGTTGAGAAATGGTCTGAATTATCGCAAGCAAAACAATACTTTGTGTTGACCAATTATTTTCAAGAGGAGTTAATCACTAAAGGCGGTCAGCTTTCACAACGACAATTACAGATGATGATGAAAGATCTAAAAGTAGCAGGTGAACAAGTTTGGCATTTATCAAACGGTTGGTACGTCAAAAAAACTTATCAGTTTCTTAAACTCTCGCAAAAAGAGCAAGAAAGTCCTGATAAAAAGGAATGGCTACTTTCTAATGTGGGTCAGACAATCCAAGTTGATAATGATGAGCAATTTGTATTGACAAAAGATAGTTCTGAAAAAAATAACCCATTTGAATTACAAGTAAGTCCGTCATGGTTGCCATTACGCATTCGTTACATTCAAGAGGGGGATCGTTTGAAGTTGGATGCATTAGGTCATACAAAGAAAGTTTCTCGTTTTTTTATCGATGAAAAGATTCCCCGAGAAGAACGCAAGAAAATTCCGTTGGTCGTTAATAATCAAGGAGAAGTCATTTGGATTGTCGGTTTTAGAAAAAGTTATTTGAGTATTGCTCTTGAAACTGATAAAATATTTTACAAGCTAACTTATTCAAAAAATGAGTAGTTATTCGGAAGGAGAAACACAAGTTGGAAAAAGATATTAAAAAAGTACTAGTAAGTAAAGAGGAAATTGCACAGAAAACACAAGAATTAGGGTCAATTTTAACAGAAGAATATAAAGACACGATGCCATTAGTCGTAGGTATTTTAAAAGGCGCAGTTCCTTTTATGGCTGATTTGGTTCGTGAAATCAAAGTACCTTTAGAAATGGACTTCATGGACGTTTCAAGCTATGGGGATGCTATGGTATCTTCAGGAGAAGTAAAAATTGTGAAAGATTTAAATACTAACGTGATGGGTCGTGACGTGTTAATCGTCGAAGACATTATCGATAGCGGACGTACATTAAAATATTTAGTAGAACTATTTATTTATCGTCAAGCCAAATCAGTGAAAATTGTGACACTTCTAGATAAGCCTGAAGGTCGCGCTGTTGAATTAGACGCAGATTATGCTGGCTTCTTAGTACCAAACGAATTTGTCGTTGGTTACGGACTAGATTACAAAGAAAATTACCGTCATTTGCCATATGTTGGCGTTTTAAAAGAAGAGATTTATGAGTCATAATTCTAACTTTTTAATGAAGTTATGATAAAATAAAGCTATCAATGGTAAAATAGGAGGAGGCGCTTGAATGAACAAAAAGAAAAGTGGTGCGCCTAAAGGGACAGCTTATTATTTAGTGCTTTTAATCGCACTAGCGCTTTTAATGAGTTGGTTTTTTAATGGAGACCGCAGTGTAGGAACAGAAATACCTTATTCTACATTTAGCCAAAAATTAGAAAAAGGTTTGGTTAAAGATTTTGATATAAAACCTGGTAATGGTGCGTATGTTATTAATGGTACGTACACAGAGAAACAAAAAGTTGAAAGTAATGGGGTTAAAGTATTTGGAGGGACATCGGTTGAAACAGATAGTTTTAGTACAACCTTGTTACCAAATGATAGCTCAATTGCAAAAGTTATTGATAAAGCCGAAGAAGTTGGCGCAAGTGTTGAAGTTCATGAAGAAAGCAGTAGTGGTGCCTTCTTAACGATTCTATTATCAATTGTACCGTTATTGTTTATGGGATTCTTATTCTATATGATGATGGGACAAGGGCAACAAGGTGGCGGAGGCCGTGGCGTTATGAACTTTGGTAAATCAAAAGCCAAAGAAGCAGACAAAACAGCTAACAAAATTCGTTTTTCTGATGTAGCAGGAGCTGAGGAAGAAAAACAAGAACTTGTGGAAGTAGTAGAATTCTTGAAAGATCCACGTCGCTTCGTTGAATTAGGTGCACGTATTCCAGCAGGTGTCTTATTAGAGGGACCTCCAGGGACTGGTAAAACATTACTAGCTAAAGCAGTAGCCGGTGAAGCAGGCGTGCCGTTTTATTCAATCTCAGGTTCAGACTTCGTTGAGATGTTTGTAGGGGTTGGAGCAAGTCGTGTACGTGACTTGTTTGAAAGTGCTAAGAAAAATGCGCCATCTATTATCTTTATTGATGAGATTGACGCAGTTGGTCGTCAGCGTGGTGCTGGTATGGGTGGCGGACACGATGAACGTGAACAAACCCTTAACCAAATGTTAGTTGAGATGGATGGGTTTAATGGTAACGAAGGTGTTATCGTTATTGCGGCAACAAACCGTTCAGATGTCTTGGATCCAGCGTTATTAAGACCAGGTCGTTTTGACCGTCAAATCTTAGTAGGTCGTCCAGATGTTAAAGGACGTGAAGCAATTCTTAAAGTTCATGCAAAAAACAAACCGTTAGCAGCAGATGTTGACTTAAAAGTAATTGCACAACAAACACCAGGCTTTGCTGGTGCGGATTTAGAAAACTTGTTAAACGAAGCAGCCCTAGTAGCCGCTCGTCGTGATAAGAAGAAAATTGATTCATCAGATGTAGATGAAGCACAAGATCGTGTAATTGCTGGTCCAGCTAAGAAAGACCGTGTGATTAGTTCTAAAGAACGTGACTTGGTTGCTTACCATGAAGCAGGTCATACAATTTGTGGTTTAGTATTAGGAGATGCTCGTACGGTTCATAAAGTAACAATCGTTCCACGTGGTCGTGCTGGTGGTTATATGATCGCATTACCTAAAGAAGATCGTTTCTTAATGACCAAAGAAGAAATGTTTGAACAAATCGTTGGGTTGCTTGGTGGACGTGTCGCTGAAGAAGTCTTCTTCGGTGTTAAGTCAACAGGTGCAAGCAATGACTTTGAACAAGCAACTGGTTTAGCACGAAGCATGGTAACAGAATACGGAATGAGTGACCGCCTAGGAACTGTTCAGTATGAAGGAAATCATCAAGTGTTTGTTGGTCGTGACTACGGTCAAACAAAAGCATACTCAGATCAAGTGGCTTATGAAATCGATGAAGAAGTACGTCGTATTTTAAATGAAGCACATGATAAAGCAAAAGAAATTATCGAAGAAAATCGTGATAAACATGAACTAATTGCTAAAATGTTATTAGAACATGAAACATTAGATGCTCGTCAAATTAAATCATTATTTGAAACAGGCCAAATGCCTTCTAATGATTTAGCAGATGAATTTCCAAGTGAAACAGCTGCCTCTTTTGAAGAAGCTAAACAAGCTTTAGAAAAGAAAGAAGCTGAGAAGCAAGCGGAATATGATGAGCAACATCCAGAAACAGCTACGGACGTGTCAACTGATGCTGAAGAAACTGTTGAAGAGGTTATCGCTGAAGCAAAACCAGAAGTAACTGAGTTTCCTTCAGAGCGTCAAATTGAGCAAAACGATAGTGAAAATGAACAACAATAGGTTATGATAAGGTGGGTTGCTTAGGCGACCCACTTTTAATGTTTAGAAAAGAAAAGGTGAAAAACATGGAAGATTATTTAATTAAAGCATTAGCATTTGACGGACAAATTAGAGCATTCGCAGTGAATGCAACAGAAACAGTTAGTGAAGCACAACGACGCCATGATACTTGGCATAGCTCTTCAGCTGCCTTGGGTCGTTCTTTAGTAGCAGGATTATTATTAGGTTCACAATTAAAAGGTGAAGATAAATTAACTGTAAAAATTGAAGGTAATGGCCCTGGTGGCTTAATTATGGTTGATGCAAATGGTAAGGGTGAAGTGAAAGGGTATATTACTAACCCACACGTTGCGTTGCCATTGAATGAAAAAGGAAAAATTGATGTACGTGGTGTTGTAGGGACAGAAGGAACGTTAACAGTCATTAAAGATTTAGGAATGAAAGAACCTTTTTCTGGACAAGTTCCGCTAATCTCTGGTGAACTAGGTGAAGATTTTACTTATTACTTAGCTAACTCAGAACAAGTACCTTCAGCTGTTGGTTTAAGTGTTTTAGTAGCACCGGATGAATCAATTATTGCTTCAGGAGGCTTTATGATTCAAGTAATGCCAGGGGCAACCGAAGAAACATTAAGCGAAATTGAACGTCGTTTATCAGAAATTCCATTTGTTTCACGTTTGATTGAACAAGGGGAACAACCAGAAGAAATTTTGAATCGTTTATTAGGAGAAGAAAACGTTCATGTATTAGACAAAATGGACGTTGGATTTAAGTGCCAATGTTCAAAAGATCGTTTTGGTGCTATGTTAATGACATTAGGTGTAAAAGAATTGCAAGAAGTGATTGAAGAAGATCATGGCGCTGAAACAGTGTGTCACTTCTGTAATAATAAATATCATTTTTCAGAAGATGACTTGAATGAACTTATCACAGAGATTCAAGCGTAATAAAAGGAGGATCCCACTTTGTGGAAAATAGGTAACGTTGAAATTCCAAACCGTGTCGTAGTTGCGCCGATGGCAGGAATTAGTAATAGCGCATTTAGATTAACGGTTAAAGAATTTGGTGCTGGTCTGGTAGTATGTGAAATGATCAGTGACAAAGGGATTCATTTTAAAAACAAAAAAACTTTAGATATGTTGCACATTGAAGAAGGAGAACACCCTATTAGCATCCAAATTTTTGGTGGGCAAAAAGAAACATTAGTAGAAGCCGCGCAATTTGTTGCGGAAAATACGAAAGCAGATATTATTGATATTAATATGGGTTGTCCAGTTAATAAAATCATAAAAGCCGAAGCTGGTGCTCGTTGGTTATTGGATCCTAACAAAGTGTATGAGATGGTAGAGGCAGTTTCTTCTGCGGTTGATAAGCCTGTGACGGTTAAAATGCGTATCGGTTGGGATGAAGATCATCTATTTGCGGTAGAAAATGCGTTAGCAGCTGAAAAAGCTGGTGCTAGTGCTATTGCAATGCATGGGCGCACACGTGTTCAAATGTATGAAGGAAAAGCCAATTGGGATATTTTACGTCAAGTAAATGAAGCCTTGACGATTCCTTTTATGGGGAATGGCGATGTGCGTACGCCTCAAGATGCTAAACGCATGCTTGATGAAGTAGGGTGTGATGGCGTCATGATTGGTCGTGCAGCGTTAGGAAATCCGTGGATGATTTATTTAACTGAGCATTACTTACGTACAGGTGAATTGTTAGAAGAACCAGGTCCACGTGAGAAGATTACTACAGCTAAGCTTCATTTGGAACGTTTAGTAAAATTAAAAGGTGCTAAATTAGCAACTTTAGAGTTTAGACAACATGCCGCTTATTATTTGAAGAGTGTGCCACGTTCAGCAAAAGCAAAAGTAGCGATTAATCGCGCAGAAACACCAGAAGAGATGTCATCTATTTTGGAAGAGTTCATGGAAAAATCAGAAGAGATTGCACTAAGAAGAAGTTAGTAGAGGCAAAGGGGAATTTTCCCTTGCCTTTTTTTGTGGTTTTGTGTCATTATAGTAATTGAATATATAGGACAGGAGAGATATCAATTGACTGAACATCAAGAAATGAATGATCAGCTTATAGTAAGAAGAGAAAAAATGCAAGCAATCGCAGACGCAGGTCTAGATCCATTTGGCACTCGTTTTGATAGAACGCATAATTCTCAAGAATTACATACTATGTATGATGGTTTTTCAAAAGAAGAATTAGAAGAGCAAAAAAACGAAGCGACAGTTGCAGGTCGTATTGTTACTAAACGTGGTAAAGGTAAAGTAGGGTTTGCCCATTTACAAGACCGTGAAGGACAAATTCAAATTTATGTACGTAAAGATGCCATGACGGAACAAGAATATGAGTTGTTTGATCACGCTGATTTAGGAGACTTTGTTGGTGTAACAGGTCAAGTGATGAAAACAAATACAGGTGAAGTAACGATTAAACCTTCATCATTTACATTTTTAAGTAAAGCACTACGTCCCTTGCCAGATAAATATCATGGGCTAACAAACGTAGAACAACGTTACCGTCAACGTTACTTAGATTTAATTAGTAACCGTGAAAGTTTTGACCGCTTTATGCTAAGAAGTAAAATCGTGTCAGAAATTCGTAACTATTTAAACCAACACGGCTATCTAGAAGTTGAAACCCCAACGTTACATAATTTAGCAGGCGGGGCAGCAGCTCGTCCGTTTATTACGCATCATAATGCATTAGACATGGAATTATATCTACGTATTGCCTTAGAATTACATTTGAAACGTCTAATCGTTGGTGGTATGGAGAAAGTTTATGAAATTGGCCGTGTATTCCGTAACGAAGGAATTGATACAACACATAATCCAGAATTCACTATGTTAGAGGTATACACTGCATATGCTGATTACCGTGATATTATGGATTTAACAGAAGGAATTATTACACACGTAGCACAAACTGTTTTAGGTAAACTACAAATTGAATACGGTGAGCATTCAATTAATTTAGAAGGACCTTGGAAACGTGTGCATATGGTAGATGCGATTAAAGAAGCGTCAGGTGTAGACTTCTGGCAAGAAATGACAGATGAAGAAGCACGTGCTATTGCAAAAGAACATAATGTCGCGATTGAAGATCATATGGACTTTGGCCACGTAGTAAATGAATTTTTCGAAACGTTCGTTGAAGAAACATTAATACAACCAACATTTGTATATGGTCACCCAGTGTCAATTTCGCCATTAGCTAAGAAAAATGCTGAAGATGGTCGCTTTACTGATCGTTTTGAATTCTTTATTTGCAGCCACGAATACGGAAATGCTTTTACAGAATTAAACGATCCTATCGATCAACGTGAACGTTTTGAAGCACAAATGAAAGAAAAAGAACTAGGAAATGACGAAGCAAATGAAATTGATGAAGATTTCATCGAAGCGTTAGAATACGGTATGCCTCCAACAGGTGGATTAGGAATTGGTATCGATCGTTTAGTTATGTTATTAACGAACTCTCAATCAATTCGTGACGTACTATTGTTTCCGACAATGAGAAATTAATTTAAAAAATAATTGCTTTTTCCAACATAACTTGCTATATTGATATAAGTCAATTGACTTATAAAACAAGTTAATTGGAAAGAGCTTTTTTAATAAAAAAACACTTGACGATTAGTTGTTGAGATGATAATCTAATAAAGTTCTTAAAAAGACATCATTTGTTAAAAAAACTGAAAATTTTTTCTTGAAAGTAGTTGACCGATTCAACTATTCATGATAATATTTAGAAGTTGTCAGGAACGAAAGTTCTTGAAAAAACAAAATAAAAAAGTTTAAAAAAGTTGTTGACAACGTCAACTAAACATGATAAACTTTAGAAGTTGTCACAAAAGACAATAACTTAAAAAGTAGACCTTTGAAAACTGAACAATGAATAAGACAAACCAAATGTGTAGGGTGTTTTACAAAGTGTAAAACAAAACCAACAATTTTTAAATTTTAGTGAAGTAATTCGCTAGCAAACATAAATGAGCGACATCTTCGGGTGTTATCAAAACTTTTATTGAGAGTTTGATCCTGGCTCAGGACGAACGCTGGCGGCGTGCCTAATACATGCAAGTCGAACGCTTTTTCTTTCACCGGAGCTTGCTCCACCGAAAGAAAAAGAGTGGCGGACGGGTGAGTAACACGTGGGTAACTTGCCCATCAGTGGGGGATAACACTTGGAAACAGGTGCTAATACCGCATATCTCTTTTGATCGCATGATCGAATGATGAAAGACGCTTTCGGGTGTCGCTGATGGATAGACCCGCGCTGCATTAGTTAGTTGGTGAGGTAATGGCTCACCAAGACCGTGATGCATAGCCGACCTGAGAGGGTGATCGGCCACACTGGGACTGAGACACGGCCCAGACTCCTACGGGAGGCAGCAGTAGGGAATCTTCGGCAATGGACGAAAGTCTGACCGAGCAACGCCGCGTGAGTGAAGAAGGTTTTCGGATCGTAAAACTCTGTTGTTAGAGAAGAACAAGCGTGAGAGTAACTGTTCACGCCTTGACGGTATCTAACCAGAAAGCCACGGCTAACTACGTGCCAGCAGCCGCGGTAATACGTAGGTGGCAAGCGTTGTCCGGATTTATTGGGCGTAAAGCGAGCGCAGGCGGTTCTTTAAGTCTGATGTGAAAGCCCTCGGCTCAACCGAGGAAGGTCATTGGAAACTGGGGAACTTGAGTGCAGAAGAGGAGAGTGGAATTCCATGTGTAGCGGTGAAATGCGTAGATATATGGAGGAACACCAGTGGCGAAGGCGACTCTCTGGTCTGTAACTGACGCTGA
>NZ_CP038865.1:1277500-1370000 GCF_004792515.1 Vagococcus xieshaowenii
TCGTTTACGGGGCTTTCACCCTCTTTGGCTGACCTTTCCAAGTCAATTCAACTACTACTCACAGCTACCACAGCTGAGTCCTACAACCCCAACAAGCAAGCTTGTTGGTTTGGGCTGTTTCCGTTTCGCTCGCCGCTACTAAGGAAATCGATTTTTCTTTCTCTTCCTGCAGGTACTTAGATGTTTCAGTTCTCTGCGTCTCACCCTCGCTAACCTATGTATTCAGTTAGGAGTAACAGCCTATTAAAGCTGCTGGGTTGCCCCATTCGGAAATCTCTGGATCATAGCTTACGTACAGCTCCCCAAAGCTTATCGGAGTTAGTCCCGTCCTTCATCGTCTTCTAGTGCCAAGGCATCCACCGTGCGCCCTTATTCACTTAACCTTATTTGCTACCACTTACGTGCTAGACTCTTGATTTCTACCAACTAGCGATAGTCAGCTCCATCAATCCTATGTTTTAGCTATTGAACTTTGTTTATTAACTCGTTTCAACGCGGTGTTTTCGGTTTGTTTACATTTTGTTTCAATATCCAGTTTTCAATGAACGAATGTTTGAGAGTAAACCTCTCAAAACTGAGCAATGAATAAGTCAACCTGTGTATTCCGTAATATTCCTTAGAAAGGAGGTGATCCAGCCGCACCTTCCGATACGGCTACCTTGTTACGACTTCACCCCAGTTATCTATCCCACCTTAGGCGGCTGGCTCCCGAAGGTTACCTCACCGACTTTGGGTGTTACAAACTCCCGTGGTGTGACGGGCGGTGTGTACAAGGCCCGGGAACGTATTCACCGCGGCGTTCTGATCCGCGATTACTAGCGATTCCGGCTTCATGTAGGCGAGTTGCAGCCTACAATCCGAACTGAGAACAGCTTTAAGAGATTAGCTTGACCTCGCGGTCTCGCGACTCGTTGTACTGTCCATTGTAGCACGTGTGTAGCCCAGGTCATAAGGGGCATGATGATTTGACGTCATCCCCACCTTCCTCCGGTTTGTCACCGGCAGTCTTGCTAGAGTGCCCAACTTAATGATGGCAACTAACAATAAGGGTTGCGCTCGTTGCGGGACTTAACCCAACATCTCACGACACGAGCTGACGACAACCATGCACCACCTGTCACTTTGTCCCCGAAGGGAAAGTTCTATCTCTAGAATGGTCAAAGGATGTCAAGACCTGGTAAGGTTCTTCGCGTTGCTTCGAATTAAACCACATGCTCCACCGCTTGTGCGGGCCCCCGTCAATTCCTTTGAGTTTCAGTCTTGCGACCGTACTCCCCAGGCGGAGTGCTTAATGCGTTAGCTGCAGCACTGAAGGGCGGAAACCCTCCAACACTTAGCACTCATCGTTTACGGCGTGGACTACCAGGGTATCTAATCCTGTTTGCTCCCCACGCTTTCGAGCCTCAGCGTCAGTTACAGACCAGAGAGTCGCCTTCGCCACTGGTGTTCCTCCATATATCTACGCATTTCACCGCTACACATGGAATTCCACTCTCCTCTTCTGCACTCAAGTTCCCCAGTTTCCAATGACCTTCCTCGGTTGAGCCGAGGGCTTTCACATCAGACTTAAAGAACCGCCTGCGCTCGCTTTACGCCCAATAAATCCGGACAACGCTTGCCACCTACGTATTACCGCGGCTGCTGGCACGTAGTTAGCCGTGGCTTTCTGGTTAGATACCGTCAAGGCGTGAACAGTTACTCTCACGCTTGTTCTTCTCTAACAACAGAGTTTTACGATCCGAAAACCTTCTTCACTCACGCGGCGTTGCTCGGTCAGACTTTCGTCCATTGCCGAAGATTCCCTACTGCTGCCTCCCGTAGGAGTCTGGGCCGTGTCTCAGTCCCAGTGTGGCCGATCACCCTCTCAGGTCGGCTATGCATCACGGTCTTGGTGAGCCATTACCTCACCAACTAACTAATGCAGCGCGGGTCTATCCATCAGCGACACCCGAAAGCGTCTTTCATCATTCGATCATGCGATCAAAAGAGATATGCGGTATTAGCACCTGTTTCCAAGTGTTATCCCCCACTGATGGGCAAGTTACCCACGTGTTACTCACCCGTCCGCCACTCTTTTTCTTTCGGTGGAGCAAGCTCCGGTGAAAGAAAAAGCGTTCGACTTGCATGTATTAGGCACGCCGCCAGCGTTCGTCCTGAGCCAGGATCAAACTCTCAATAATATAAGTGGTTCACAGCAAAGCTGATGTACCACTATAGCTAGAAACTTGTTTCTAGCATCTTATGAGTTTTAGCTCATTTATGTTTGCTAGCGAATTACTTCACTAAAATTTAAAAATTGTTGGTTTTGTTTTACACTTTGTAAAACACCCTACACATTTGGTTTGTCTTATTCATTGTTCAGTTTTCAAAGGTCTACTTTTTAAAGCTGTTGTCTTTTGTGACAACTTCTAAAGTTTATCATGTTTAGTTGACTTTGTCAACAAATTTTTAACTTTTTTATATAATCAAGGACTTTTGCCCTTTCAACTTTACTATCTTATCATTCCACGTTGACTAAGTCAACTATATTTATAAAAAAAAGCAAGATACTTTCGTACCTTGCTTTTTGATGTTATTTAGCTGTTCTGCTTTCTGCAGTCACTCCAATATTAAACCATAAGTCTTGCGCTAAAACATTACTTGTCCAATCAACACCTGTTACTCGAGTATTAACTGGTAATACTTCATTACGGTAAAGAGTTGGAATTACAAAAGCTTCTTCAGCTGCATATTTTTGCCATGCATCAAATGCTTCTTTACGTTTTTCTGGGTCAAATGAATCATTAGAATCAATTGCTGCTAATAATTTATCATTTTCTTCACTTGCAAAACGTGTGTAGTTGAATTGTGCTGTTCTTCCATATAAACCAGTTGGGGTTGGATCAGTACCTGTTCCCCATGCTCCTTGGAAGACATCAATTTCTTTATCATCATTTTTCAACTTATCATAGAATGATTGGAAGTCAATTAAACGTCCTGTTGATAATTGGACATTTAAACCAATTTCTTTCCAAGATTGCACATAATAATCTGCTAATGGTTGTGCCGTTTCTCCACCGTCCATTGAGGCAAATTTAATAACCAATGGCTTACCATTCTTATCTTCAACAAATCCATCACCATCTACATCTTTAAAACCTGCATCTGCTAATAATTCTTTTGCTTTGTCTTTATTTTCAGTAAAGCCTTCGATTGAATCATTATGTAATGAACCAAATACCGGTGGAATCAATGTGCTAGCATTTGAACGTAAACCGTTATAGAATTTTTCTCCTACTTGGTCATTATTTACTGCGTATCCCATTGCTTGACGTAAAGATTTGTCTGCCATTTTAGCATTTGGATCCGTTACGACTTCGCCTTTATCAGCATCCCATTTACCAAGTTTGAAACCTACATATGTGTAAGATAATTCTTCACGACCTAACATTTCAAAACCTTCAGTGTCTTTATAGTTAGGGTATGTATCTGTTGCCATCTTAATCATCATATCGTATTTAGACGCACGCATAGCTTCCATTGATGAAGCAGTTGGTACAACAGTAAAAACAAGTTTATCTAGAGCCGGTTTACCTTTGTAGTAGTATTCATTTGGTGTGAACGTAACTGACTCACCAGCAACGATTTTAGACATTTTATATGGTCCAAATGTTACAGGATTACGACGTACAGCGTCAGCTTTTTCTAAGTCTTTAATAGCCACATCTTTTAATACATGTTTAGGAGCTGCGTAATTCCAGATGCCTCCGCCTAGTTGTTGCATGCTTGGATTCATTTCTTTGTATGAGATTTCAATTGTTTTGTCATCAATCTTCTTGATTCCTGAAATTGAATCAGCTTTACCAGCGTGGTATTCTTCCATACCTACAATATTAGTAAATGTTGTATCATAACGAACACCTGTGTAATCTTTATGTCCAATGATTTCATACGGATAAATCATATCTTCAGCTGTGACAGCTTCCCCATCAGACCATTTTAAATCTTCTTGAATCTTGATAGTCGCTTTTTTTCCTTCTACATCTAAATCTAATGACGCTACACCATCGTTTGTAATAACGAAATCTTCATCCGATGTGAAAAGTGATCCATGAGAAGGTGCCATGAATTCAGCATCATAGCTGTCTTCATATAATTCCCATAAGAATAAGCCTTTGAATTGTGTATCCATTACAACAGCAACTTCCATTGTTTGACCAGCAATAGCTTTGTCTTGGTTAGTACTTTTTACTGGTAAAGTTGCAATATCTACACCTTGTGATGCATCTTTGTCTTTACCTTTTTTGTCATCTCCGCCACATGCTACTAATAAAGTTGCGGCAGTCATCATCGTTAAACCTGCTAATAAATGTTTTTTCTTCAAGTTAATTCCCCCTATTTATTTTTACCCTAATCGTTGACGTGCATCTGCTGAGCGTTTGAATGCTTGACCAACATAGTTAATAGCTAACATCATAATTAAAATTAATAGTGACGCTGGTAGCCAAATCCATAACATGTTAGATAAAACATCACCATTTCTTGCATAAGCAATCAATGTTCCTAAACTTGGGTTACTTGCTGGTAAACCAAATCCTAAGAACGTTAAGGTTGTTTCAATCCCAATATTTGCTGCAAAGTTCATCGTTAAGTTGGTAATAATTAATGAGCTTAAGTTAGGCATTAATTCACGGAACATGACTTTGAAATCATTTGTTCCTAATGTTTTTGATGCACTAATATAATCTCTTCTTGATTCTGATAACGTCTTAGATCTGAACAAACGTGCTTTCCCTACCCAGTAGAATAAACACATAATCCCAATAAATGACCAAACATTAAATTTAGGTACAATCGTTACAAATACAATGATTAACATTTGTGTTGGTAAAATCATGATGAAATCGACAATTCGCATTAAAATGTTATCAATTGCGCCACCATAATAACCAGCAACAATTCCTAATCCTACCCCA
Source organism: Vagococcus xieshaowenii (assembly GCF_004792515.1). NCBI lineage: Bacteria > Bacillati > Bacillota > Bacilli > Lactobacillales > Enterococcaceae > Vagococcus > Vagococcus xieshaowenii. The sequence continues at coordinate 1,282,456 of NZ_CP038865.1, forward strand.
ATAATTGAAGTAATAACTGTAATAGCAAAACCAATCCAGATCGAGTTTCTAGCGCCGATAATCAATTGACCGAATACATCACGACCACCTTCATCTGCACCTAATAAGAAACTCATTCCTTTAGTGTCACTATATGTTCCTGGTGCTGCATACTTATCAAAAATGCTGACGTACATCACTTTATCTTGGTCAACAAAAATTGAACCAATAAATACAAATAGTAGAATAGCGATTAATAAAATTAAAGAGAACATCGCTAATTTATCTTTTTTAAATTCACGCGCAATCATGCGGAATCCCATTGGTGGGATACTTTCCACAACTGCTGTATCTTTTTTTACATCTTCTGACATATTATTTGCCACCTTTCCTTTTATTTTGATCTACTGAATACGAATTCTCGGGTCAACAATACTCATAATAATATCTGATAGTAGAGTCCCAATTAACGTCATAATACCAAGAATCAAAATTAAGGCAGTGATGACTGTGTAGTCACGCTGTAATAATGAGTCGATAAATAATTTACCGATACCTGGATAAGCAAAAATTTGTTCAATTACAACTGATCCACTAATTAATCCTGTAATCTCATAACCTAATTGTGAAGCAATCGGTAATGAGGCGTTACGGAAAATGTGACGTGTATACACTTTGTTAGTTGGCACACCTTTTGAACGTGCTGTTCTAACATAATCTAAGTTTTGTGAATCAATTACTTCACTTCGTAAGTACTGAATCGTTACGGCAGTTCCTAATAGCGCTTGACTTAGTGCTGGTAAAATTAAATGATGGAATTTATCCCAAACATAAGCCATTGTACCTGGCTCAACATTTGCCGAAACAGATCCTGTTGTTGGGAACCAATCTAATCTGTAACCAAAAATAAATAACATTAATAAAGCAAAAATGAATACTGGAATAGCGAAACTCACAAAATTGTAAATAACAACTGCTTTATCAAACCATGAGTTTTGGAAACGTCCTGCAAACAGCCCTAATGGTAACGCAATTAAATAAGTTAAAATAACTGTCACAATTGATAATAAAATCGTGTTAATTGCGCGTTGTCCGATAATTTCAGCAACTGGCATTTTGTATAAGAAACTTGTTCCAAAATCACCTTGTAAAGCATTCCCTACCCAACGGAAGTACTGCGTGTACCATGGGTCATTTAAACCAGCTTGTTCACGAAGTGCTTCGATTGCAGCTGGGTCCATGTTTGGATTAATTAAACCTGTAAATGGATCTCCTGGCATTGCTTGAGCAAGTAAGAAGATGAAAACACTTAAAATAATGACTTGTGGGATCATTAAAAGAACACGACGTAGTATTGTTTTCCACATAATTATTTCTCCTCGCTTTCTCGATGAATAACTGCCGCTTTATGCGTTGATGAAATTTCTTGTAAGTCGTATACACGACCGTTTTCATCATAATAATCACTCATCAATGTTTGATATTCTTTTTCCACTTCACGACGTTGCGCTTTATGCGCTTCACGATTCTCAACATCAATCTTCGGAATCGCTGATAATAAACGTTTGGTATAGATATGTTGTGGGTTATTATAAATATCTTCACGAGTTCCAACTTCAACAAAACGACCTTTGTTCATAATAGCTAAATTATCACACATATATTTCACGACACCTAAATCATGAGAAATAAATAAATAACTCAAGTCATATTGTTGTTGGATATGTTTCATAAAGTTTAATACTTGCGCTTGAACAGATAAATCCAAAGCAGATACTGGTTCATCAGCGACAATTAATTTAGGATTTGTTGCTACTGCACGGGCAACCCCTAGACGTTGACGTTGTCCACCTGAAAATTCATGCGGATATTTGTATAACGCATCAGTTGGCATTCCTACGATATCCAGCATTTCTTTCACACGTTGTTTTTCTTCTAAATCTGTTAACTCTTCAAAATTACGAATAGGTTCTGCGATAATATCGATCACTCGTTTTTTAGGATTCAAACTTGACATTGAATCTTGGAAAATCATTTGAACGTCACGATTATAATTTGTTGCTTTTCTAATTGAACGTTTTGTCACATCTTGTGAGTTATAAATAATTTGTCCATCTGTTACTTTTTCTAATCCAACAACCGCTTTACCGATCGTTGATTTTCCTGAACCTGATTCACCGATTAAACCATATGTTTTACCTTTTTCGATAGTCATGCTCACACCATCAACTGCATATACATGGTCAGTTACTCGGTTGAAGAAGCCACTTCTAATTGGATAGTGAACTTTTAAATCTTCAATTCTTAGTAATTCACTCATTATTCTGCTCCTCCCTCATGTTTGAAATGGAAATGCTTATAACAAGTACAGCGAACCAAATGATCGGGTCCTACTTCGTGTAAGGTTGGGTTTTCTTCATGTTCTGATTCAGCAACCCAAGGAATACGTGCCGCAAAACGACATCCTGTTCTAGGCATTTTAGTTAATGAAGGAACCACGCCATCAATTACGTGTAATTCCTCATCTGGACTATCTTCTTGAGGGATAGAGTTCAATAATGAACGTGTATATGGATGTTTCGGATTAGCAAACAATTCAGCTACTGGTGCTTGCTCAACAATTTGACCACCGTACATTACTGCAACACGATCAGCCATTTCAGCTACTACTGATAAATCATGAGTAATCATGATAATACCTGCCTCTGTTTCAGCCTGTAAATCAGTTAATAAATCTAAAATTTGTGCTTGAATAGTTACATCTAATGCTGTTGTTGGCTCATCCGCAATAATAACTGGCGGCTTACAAGAAATAGCAATCGCAATAATGACACGTTGACGCATACCACCTGATAGTTCATGTGGGTATTGACGAGCAACACGTGCTGGATTTGGAATACCAACCTGGGCTAACAACTCTAAAACGCGTTCATCACGTTGTTCTTTAGTATAATCTGTATGGTATGACAAAGCTTCAGCAATTTGATCACCAATTCTCATTAATGGATTTAATGCTGATAAAGGATCTTGAAAGATCATTCCAATGTCATTTCCTCTAATTTTATTGTATAAAGTTTCATTAAATTCTAACAAGTTCATATCTTTATAGATAACTTGACCTGTTGATTTCGCATTATTGGGATTATGTAGCCCCATAATTGTTGTTGCTAATGTACTTTTACCACACCCTGATTCCCCTACAATCGCTAAAATCTCATTTTTATCGAGTGTTAGAGAAACATCATCGACGGCGTCATAAAATGTATCTTTAATTCTAAAACCTGTATGCAAATTACGGACTTCGAGTAGTTGTTCCCCAGTCTTCATAAGATACCCCTCTCCTAAAGCGTGCTTAATACTCTTTTTAGAAATCTGTCAATTTTCTTATAGTAATCAGCATGTTTCTTTTTTATTTTTAATATTCTTCTCAATATTTAATAATTATACTTAAATTCCCATACTTTTTCAAGGTATTCTTTCATGTTCCTCTAATTTTTGGACAAAAAAAAGAGCAATAAATTATTATTGCTCTCTTTGATTGAGACAAATATCCTTATAGAAACTTTAAGGATTCGACTACATATTAAAGATTATTTGTTATATAATCAACAGCTGCACCAACTGTTTCAATTTTTTCAGCATCTTCATCAGAAATCTCTGTACCGAACTCGTCTTCAATTTCTAATACAAATTCCATAATTTTAATAGAATCAGCACCTAAATCATCTTTAATGCTTAATTCTTCACTGATTTTATCTTCTTCAATATCAAAATGTCTTAAAATGATTGCTGAAACTTTTGCTAATACTTCTTCACGTGTCAAGTTTCTCCACCTCCATCTCATTTCTTCTTTGACTAAGTTACACTTCACTATTTTACTTTTTTTTTTTGCGTTTGTCTATAGTCTATCTATTTAGACGTTTCATCTTTATGTGCATAATAAGAAACTAAGCCATCTGTTACATTTGTTTCTAACATCGTGTGAATCTGTTTAATGGTATAAGCAACAGCTTCTGGACCAGTTGATCCATGCGTTTTTACCACAGGAGCTTTTAAACCAAACAATACCGCACCACCATACGCTGAATAATCAAGACTTCCTTTAACATTTTTCAACGCATCTTTTAGTAAGACAGCACCCATTTTCCCTTTAATTCCACTATCTAAAATGGATTCTTTTAAAATAGACATAATGCCTAGAGCTGTTCCTTCGATGGTTTTTAGTACTGCATTCCCAGTAAATCCATCTGTTACTACTACGTCCGCAACACCAGATAATAATTCTCTTGCTTCAACGTTACCAATAAAATTAATACTTGGTTCATTTTTTAGTAATTGATACGTTGATTTAGTTAATTCATTACCTTTAGTTTCTTCTTCTCCGTTGTTAAGCAACCCAACGCGAGGATTTGTAATCCCACGAACTTGCTTAGCGTAATGTGTTCCCATTACAGCATATTCAACAAGATGCTCGGGTTTGTTTTCGGCATTTGCACCTAAATCCATAAAATCGAATCCTTGATTGTTTTTTCCAAAAGTAGGTAATGTCGTCATCAAACCTGGGCGTTCAATTTGTGGAATACGTCCAACTACTAATAACCCGGCCGCTAACAATGCTCCTGTATTCCCTGCAGAAAAAACAGCATCTGCTTCTCCGTCTTTTACTGCTTTAGCAGCTAACATCATTGAGGCATCTTTTTTGCGTCTAACTGCTTTAACCGGCTCATCATCACTTTCAATCTTCACATCTGTATGAATAATTGTAACATTCTCCATATCCGTTACGTATTGTTTAATTTCTTCTTCTTTACCGAATAATTGGAATTCAATTGAAGGTAATTCTTTCTTGGCTAACATAACCCCTTCAACAATTGCTTTTGGGGCATTATCGCCACCCATTGCATCGACTGCAATTCTCATATTATCACTCCTTTGGTCAAATTATACCATATCTCTACCTATTATTAGTCAAATTTTCCAGTCTGTTCAACCTCAACCATTCGTTGGGCTAGAAGTTGATAGGCTGCTTTAATTTGCCACTCATATTGTTCCCAAATATTAGATGCTTCTTGCCTAGCAGTTTCTAATATGTCAAAGTCAACAACCATATCGCCTACATTAAACTGTGGAATCCCTGATTGACGAGCACCAAAAAATTCGCCTGGACCTCGCATTTCTAAATCTTTTTGACTTAAAACAAAACCGTCTGTTGTTTCAGTCATTATTTTCATCCGTTCAATTCCTGTATCATTTTTAGGATTAGAAACAAGAATACAATACGACGCTTCACTACCACGTCCCACTCGTCCTCTCAATTGATGCAACTGAGCTAATCCAAAACGTTCTGCGTCCATAATCATCATAATAGTAGCATTTGGAACGTTAACACCTACTTCAATAACCGTAGTTGAAACGAGAATTTGAAGCTCATTGTCTTTAAATTTCGTCATGATATCATCTTTTTCTGCAGGTTTCATCTTACCGTGTAATAATCCCACTTCAAAGTCAGGCGCATAATAGTCGCGTAATGTATCATATAATTCAGTGGCATTTTTCAAATCTAAGGACTCGGACTCTTCAATTAACGGACAAATCACATAGACTTGATGACCTTGACGTAATTCTTTGGCTGACCAATCTAAGACAGTCTTGAGTTGCTGAGGTTTAACCCATCTTGTTGTGATAGGAATACGACCCGCTGGCAACTCATCAATGACTGATACATCCATTTCACCATAAGCCGTAATCGCTAGAGTTCTTGGGATAGGTGTAGCCGTCATAAATAAGACATCTGGATGATTTCCTTTTTCTCTTAGAGCTTGACGTTGTTTAACACCAAAGCGATGCTGTTCATCAGTAATGACCAATCCTAGATGATGATAATCCACACCGTCTTGAATCAACGCATGGGTTCCCACGATAATATCCAGTTCATGATTAGCAAGTTGCGCTAAGATTTCACGCTTTTCTTTAGCTTTTGTTGAACCCGTTAACAAAGCAACTCTTACATCAGTATCTTTAAATAACTCAGTTAGACTTAAAAAATGTTGTTCCGCCAGTATTTCTGTTGGCACCATCATAGCCCCTTGAAAACCAGCAGTGACTGCAGCATAAAGAACAATAGCAGCAATCACTGTTTTACCACTCCCAACATCCCCTTGAAGCAAACGATGCATATGTAAACTACTTCTCATATCCCGACAAATTTCATTTGTTACACGTTTTTGAGCGGAGGTTAATTCAAAAGGCAGCGTCTCAATAAAAGTTTTTAAGCGAGCATTATCATATAGTATCTCTGTCCCCATATCTGTCGTTTTTTCCTGATGCTTCAATTGTTGCATACGCATTTGAAATTCAAAAAATTCCTCAAACACCATTCGACGTCTTGCTTCCTGATTTTCTGTCATAGTCTGCGGAAAATGCATGGCTTTGACCGCTGTTTGACGATCTAAAAAATGATACTTTTCAACTAATTCATCCGGTAACCAGTCCTCGACCAAGGGTAGATAAGCTTCTATTCCTTTTGCAATAATATCAACAAGTGTTTGTTGTCTCACTTGCTTGTTAACGTGATAAATAGGGGCAAATTCATCAACACTTTGTTCTTTAGCACCGCTACTTAATATTTTTATACCCATTAAAGATTGACGTTTACTATCCCATTTACCATACACGCTTATTTCTTCGCCCATGTGAACTTGCTTTTGTAAAAAGTGTTGATTAAAAAATGTCACTTTCACTACGACATGCTCTTGTCTAATATTAAACATCAGTCTATTTTTTTTATAGCCAAAATGGGAAACTACCGCTTCGGTTACGACTGTTCCTTTTAATACCACTTTTTCTTGATCTGCAATATCTTCAATTTGACGTAACTGAAAATCATTGTAGCGAAACGGGAAATACATGATAAGTTCTTCAATTGTTTCAATACCTAATGACATTAATTGCTCAACTTTCTTAGGTCCTACTCCCGCTAAGACAGCCACTCCATCATTTAACGACTTCAATTGTTTCACCTCTTTATAAACAAAAAGACTATGACAATTGTCACAGTCTTTTTAATTTTTATTTTTTCTGTAAAGCTAGGCTCACTCAAGTACTTTATTCTACAGAGAAGATATATGGATAAACTGGTTGATCTCCTTGGTGTATTTCAACTTCTAATTCATCATTTAACGCTAAGATAGCTGCTTCAATTGCTTCAGCTTCTTCTTGTGTTCCTTCTTCACCAATAATAATTGTAACAATTTCGCTATCTTCTGTTAACATTTTTTCAATTGTATTAACTGATGAAGTAAAACGATCTGTTTGAGCGACAACGATTTTACCTTCTACCATTCCGATAAAATCATCTTGATGAATCTCTAAACCATCAATCGTTGTATCTCTAACAGCAGTTGTTACTTGACCACTTGCTACTTCATCTAACATAGCAACCATTGTTTCTTTATTTTCTTCTAATGATAGTTGATCATTGAAGCCTAACAACGCAGTCATCCCTTGAGAAATAGTTCTAGCAGGTACTACAACTGTTGGAATTTCACTTACTTCAGCCGCTTGATCTGCTGCCATGAAGATGTTTTTATTATTTGGTAAAATAATCACTTTCTCAGCATGTACTTCTTCAATAGCTTTCATAATATCTTCAGTACTTGGATTCATTGTTTGTCCACCACTGATGACATAGTTAGCGCCCATACTCAAGAATAATTCTTTTAATCCTTCTCCGGCAGCAATTGCGATAATTCCGTACGGTTTACGAGGTGCATCAGCTTTTGGTGCCACTTCGTCAGATTCAAGAATAGTTTCATGTTGAACACGCATGTTATCTACTTTAATTTTAATTAATGAACCAAATTTCTGACCGTAGTTCATCACTTCACCGGGATGCTCCGTATGAACGTGAACTTTAATGACTTCATCATCAGCAACCACTAATAATGAATCACCTAATTCATTTAAATAGTTACGGAACGTATCATAGTCAAATTCACTATCAACTGTTTCACCTTCACCAATTCTTACCATTATTTCAGTACAGTAACCGAACTTAATATCTTCAGTAGCAACATGACCTGCTACACTACGATGATGTTCAGCATTTACCATTTCTGTCATTTCAGCAGGTGTTGGTTGATATACAGGTGCTTCTAATTCTTTACCTGATAAAACACTTAAAAATCCTTCATAAATAAATAATAGCCCTTGACCACCACTATCTACAACACCGACTTCTTTAAGAACAGGTAATAAATCTGGTGTTTTATCTAGCGCTTTTTTAGAACCTTTAACAACAGCTTCCATTACTTCTAAACAATCTTCTGTTTGTTGGGCTTTTTTCATACCAGCTTTAGCGCCTTCACGAGCAACTGTTAGAATCGTTCCTTCCACCGGCTTCATAACCGCTTTGTACGCTGTTTCAACACCACTAGCGAATGCTGTAGCAAATTGTTCACTTGTTACTTCTTCAAAATCAACGATTGCTTTTGAGAAACCACGGAACAACTGAGAAAGGATAACGCCTGAGTTACCACGAGCTCCCATTAATAAACCTTTTGATAAGACTTTTGATAATTCCCCAACATGTTCTGATGTTGAATTACTTACTGCTTTTGCACCACTTGTCATTGATAAATTCATATTCGTTCCAGTATCACCATCTGGCACTGGAAAAACGTTTAACGAGTTAACATACTCGGCATTTTGATCCAAGCGCATTGATCCTGCCTGAACCATTGCTTGAAATTGACCCGCTTTAATTGTTTTGATTTCCACTTGATAAATCCTCCCTTTAGTCAAGACTACCTTCACACATTATTCAGGTAGTACACGTACGCCTTGGACAAATACATTTACTGAGTTCGCAGTAATGCCCAACATTGTTTCTAAATTGTATTTAACTTTCTCTTGAACGTTCTTAGATACTTCTGAGATTTTTGTTCCATAGCTAATAACCGTATAAACATCAACTGCTACACCGTTATCTTCTTGACGAACAACAACGCCTCGAGAATAATTTTCTTTTCGAAGGATTTCATTAAAATTATCTTTAATTTGGTTTTTACTTGCCATGCCCACGATGCCATAAATTTCAGTGGTTGCACCACCAACTACTGTGGCAATCACCTCATTGCTAATTTCGATAGTTCCTGCTTGTGTATTAATTTTAACAGTCATAAACATATCCTCCTTAAGGCACAATCGCCCATATTCTTAAACTATTCTATCACAATCAATCTAATAAGAAAAGTCAAACTCCATATTTAGTCAAAAACATTTTCTGTAACTTTTCATAAGCTTTTTTATCTTTTCTTATTCTTAAAGGCTTGCATTAAGCAGTGGTTTATGATAAATTATTCTAGTATGAGCAAACAAATTAACGCTTCAATATCAAAGCAAAGGAGGAAGGACCATGGCAAAAGAATGTTATATCACTGGACGTAAAGCAAGATCTGGTAACTCTCGCTCTCACGCGATGAATTCATCTAAACGTACTTGGAAAGCTAACCTACAAAAAGTTCGTATTTTAGTAGACGGCAAACCTAAGAAAGTTTGGGTTTCAACTCGTGCTTTGAAATCAGGTAAAGTTGAGCGTGTTTAATTTATAATTAAGACAGACATCTGATATTTTTTGTTAGGTGTCTTTTTTTTATCCAAAAACAGAGGGAGGATATGACAAAAGTTTGTCATATCCTCCCTCTGTTTTATTTATCTTTACTTTGTATCACCGCTATAACACCTTTAGTGAAACTAAACCTCACCGTATCGGATACGAACTCATTAGAAGCATAACTTGTTGGAAAAGCAACCTCCACATTAGTGAGTTTATATTTAGCATCATGAATTGTAAAACCCTCAATTGGCGTTAAACAAATAAAGGCTAAATACTTCTTATCAATCTCTTTATCAATGACATAATCCCCTGGTAAAAAGTAACGCATCGTGTTTTGATTATCGGCAATGGTTAATTTGTTTGTTATAGACAAGTCTCCTATATGAAACGGTAACCAAATATTAGCTAGAAAATGATCCCATCTACCTCCAGAAGCCCCAATCAACGTAATTTCCGAATCAGGGTATCTTTTTAATACTTCTAAAATAGCTAACTCGGTATCAGTAAAATCTTTCTCAGGTTGTGCTTTGATGACTTCTTTTACTTGTCGCGCTACTTGTTCAAATTCTTCCTTTATAAGCGAATCGAAGTCTCCGATAGCAACTAATGGTTGAATACCATGATTAAGCAAATACAGGCTGCCACGATCAACTCCAATCCAAATCGCTTCTTCTGAAAAATGATCAAGTACAGGCCATAAAGAAGGGGATCCACCTGCAGCAATGATAACTTGTTGCATAATTACTGTACCGCATCACGAAGCGTTTGAATACGTTCAGCTGGATTCTCCGCAGCATAGACATATGAGCCTGCAACAAATACATCCGCTCCTGCATCTGCGCATTGTTTGATGGTTTTATCCGTTACACCACCATCTACTTCAATTTCGTATTGATAACCCTTTTCTTGACGGATAGCCGCCACTTGTGCGATTTTTTCGGTAACTTCTGGAATAAACGATTGTCCACCAAACCCTGGATTAACCGTCATTAATAACACCATGTCTACCATGCTCAAAACATGTTCAATGGCACTAACGGGTGTCCCTGGATTAATTACCACACCGGCTTTCACACCTAAATCTTTAATCATTTGGATACCACGATGCAAATGAGGTGTGCTTTCGGCATGAATCACAATAAAATCTGCTCCTGCCTTGGCGAAATCAGCAATATAACGCTCAGGATTCACAATCATCAAATGAACATCCAGTGGTAATTTAGTTACCGGTCGCAAAGCAGCAACAATATTAGGACCTAAAGTAATATTAGGGACGAATTGACCGTCCATTACATCGATATGAATATAATCTGCTCCTGCTTTTTCAACTAATACAACATCTCTTTCTAAATTAGCAAAATCTGCACTTAAAATTGATGGCGCAATTTTCATTTTATTCCCTCTTTCTAATTAACGTTTATTTTTTCCATACATAGGTTTACGATTTTCAAGTTCGTTTAATATTTGCAAGTAATTATCATAACGCTCTTGTGAAATTTCTCCTGCTGCAACTTGTGCCTTAACTGCACATTTAGGTTCATGAACATGTTTACACTCACGGAATTTACAAGACTGGCTTGCTTCATTTATTTCGATGAATTGTTGCGATAATTCCGTTGTTTCCATTTGCGGAATATCAATAGCACTAAACCCTGGCGTGTCACCAACTAATCCACCTTCTAAAGGAATTAATTCCACATGACGTGTCGTATGCTTTCCTCGGCCTAAATATTGAGAAATTTCTCCTGTTTTTAAGTTCAACTCTGGAGATATTTTATTAATCAATGTTGATTTACCAGCACCTGTTTGTCCCATAAAGACGGTTACTTTGTCAGAAAATAACGTTGATATCGTAGCGACTAACTCATCTGGATGGCCTAATAATGGCATCAGCACGTGATACCCAATTTTTTCAAAATAATCTGCATACTCTTTCACTTGATAATAGCCGGATTCATCTAGCAAATCTGTCTTTGTAAAGTATAAAATAGGCACGATATTATTATACTCTAAATAAACTAAAAAGCGATCTAATAAATTTTCTGAAAAATTTGGTTCTTTACAACTAATAATTAAGACCGCTTGATCAATGTTAGCAACAGGCGGACGAATCAGTTCATTTTTTCTTGGTTCAACCGCTAAAATATACCCTTCTTTTAACGTATCAAATTTAAATTCAACTTCATCTCCCACTAAAGGCGTAATATTTCTATTCCTAAAATTTCCTCGCGCTCTTGTTTGATAGGTCTTTCCATCTGAATATACATAATAAAAGCCGCTTAATGCTTTCCTTATTTGTCCTTTTGCCATAGGGCCTCCTTTATGACCATTTAATTAATTACAGTATACCATAATTCACTTATAATAAAAAAACTCCAACAAGAAGAGCATCACACACTTCTTGTTAGAGTTGATAGATATTATTGACTTGAATCTTCTGTCTTTTCACTAGATAACTCTTCTTTGGCAACCTCAGAAGATGTGCTTGTTTCAGATGATGTTTCTTTTGAACTATCTTCCGTACTTTCTTCCGTACTTTCTTCAGAGCTTTCTGAATCAGCTGACGACTCTTCAGTTGATTCAACTTCTGGTTCTTCAGATGATTCGACAGTTTCAACAGGTTCTGGTCCTTTTGAAAGCACAATCATGACAGAGTTCCCTTTTACTAAACTTGCACCCGCTCCTGGTGAGGTACTTATAACAGAATTCTCAGGAATACTATTTGAAAATTCACTTGTAGCCTGAGTAAAACCTAATCCTTGGCCATTTAAATAATTAATAGCTTCAGTTAATGTGTAACCTGTTAAATTTTCTAAAATAATCGTTTCAGTTCCCACGCTGACTTTTAACTCTACTTGACCATCAGCTAGCGAAATTTTAGACCCTTCTGCCGGTGATTGACTCACAATGACACCTGGTTCATAATCCGGATCTTCCACTTCATCTATTTTAATTTGATCATCCGTAAAACCTAAATCTAATAATTCTTTTTTAGCATCTGTCAAGCGAGAGCCAATATAGTTACCAATCTCAATTTTTTCAGACCCTTTACTAACGGTTAAAATTATTTTTTCAGATTTAAAGGCACGCGTTCCAATACGAGGTGATGTGCTAATCACTCGGTCAGCTTTAACTGTTTCAGAAAAAGCTTCTTCATAATCATCCGACACCTTAAATCCTTTGTCTTCTAGCAATGTAATAGCTTCATCAATCGTTTGACCTGAAACATCGGGAATAGTTGTTCCTGATGGTGCAAGCCAGACACCTGCTAAAACTGCTAAAACACCTAGCATTAACAATAACCCGATCTTACCCCCACGTCGTTTTTTCTTCTTAGGTTCAATTTTAGGCGGTTTTTCAACTGTTATCTCATCGGACTCTTTATCCAATTGATTGGTCTGATTAGCTTTTGTTACTTGTGCATCGCTTATAGGTTGAATTCGTTTGGTTTCATCTTCCATAATTGATTTTGGTTTAAATATAGGTTCATTTGCTCGTTCTGGCAATAAACAGGTCATTAAATCTTTTGCCATTTCATCAGCAGAAACGTAGCGATCTGAAGGCTCTTTTGTTGTTGCTTTAAGAATAACATTTTCTAAACTTTGTGGAACATCAGGTAATTGTTCACGCACAGAAGGCATATCCGATTGAAAATGTTTCAATGCAATAGAAACTGCTGATTCTCCTTCAAACGGTACTTTTCCTACTAATAGTTCATACAAAATAATCCCTAAAGCATAAATATCCGACTGGCGTGTTGCCATGCTTCCTCTTGCTTGCTCTGGTGATAAATAATGGACAGAACCTAATAATGTATTAGTCTGTGTTAAAGATGTCTCTGATAACGCAATAGCGATGCCAAAATCAGCAATCTTAACATTTCCTGCTTCATCCATTAAAATATTTTGGGGTTTCAAGTCTCTATGAATGATACGATGTTCATGTGCCAAACCAATTGCCGAAAGAACTTGTTGCATAATAGCAATTACTCGTTCCTTAGATAATGGGTGGTTCTCTTTAATATATTTTTTTAAGTCTGTTCCTTTGACATATTCCATTATTAAATATTGACGATTATCTTCTTCACCAACATCATAAATACCAACAATATTTGGATGGACTAATTCTGAAGCGGCTAAAGCTTCTCTTCTAAATCTTCTAATGGCTGTTTCATCATCAAGAAAATCAAATCGTAGCACCTTTACAGCTACCTCACGATCTAAAATCAAATCGTAAGCAAGGTAGACATTGGCCATACCACCACTACCAATACTTCGAATAATTCGGTAACGACCGTTTATTTTGTTACCTATTTCTACCATTAGTTTTCACCCTCTTCGTCTTCAAAATCCATCAGCAGAACCGTAATGTTGTCCTTACCGCCTGCTTCATTTGCGATTTCAATTAACGTTGTTACTTTTTTCTTGAGTGTCATCTCACTACTAACAACTCTTAACATACGCTCATCAGGTACCATATTACTTAAGCCATCTGTACATAAAATGATATAGTCATTCAATAGTAAGTCCACAGTTACACTATCAATTTCAACATCAGTAGGTAACCCTAGAGAACGTGTTAAGACATTTCTTCTTGGATGTTGCTGGGCTTCTTCTTTTGAGATTTCACCTGTTTTCACTAATTCGTTAACTAGCGAATGATCCTCTGTTAACTGTGAAATAACATCTCCTCTTACCCTATAAGAACGGCTATCTCCAACATTGAATAAAATGACACGCTTATCAATTACAACTGCTGCAACAATCGTTGTTCCCATACCTACTCGTTCTGGAAATTGAATACCTTCTTCATAAATCAAATGGTTTAGTCGTTGAATTTCAACATTTAACCATGACGTTGCAAGCTCTTCGTCATCAATATCGGTTTGTTCCCATGCATCGCCTAATTGACTAACGGTCAACTGACTCGCGATATCTCCGGCTTGATGACCTCCCATTCCATCGGCCACAATTGCTAACGCGATATTTTTCTGATTAATATACAAACCAACAGAATCTTGGTTACTTGAACGTTTTTTCCCTACATTCGTTTGAAAAGCAACTTTCATTTTTTACACCTCTTATAAATTGCTTGTTTATTTAACTCTTCTTAAACTACAAATAAAGAACCCATCTGTTCCATATTCGTGTGGATAAAGTGTTACATAACTGTTTGATTTCGCAAACTTATCAGCCCCTGCAACATCAATTATTTCAAATTCAGGATGTTTAGCTAAAAAAGCTTCAATGACCTGTTCATTTTCTTCAGGCAATATGGTACAGGTACTATAAGTAATAATACCATATTGTTTCACTTTCGTAGCCACACTTTCAAGAATTTCAAGTTGAATTTTTGGTAAATTCACAAAATCTTCTGGCTTTTTACTATACTTAATATCTGGTTTTCTACGTAGTAAACCTAATCCTGAACACGGCGCATCAACTAAAATTTTATCAAACGCGTCATCTTCAAATGTATTTTTTACTTCTCTAGCATCAAGTTGTTGAGCACTCACTACTGACTCCAACTGAAGGCGTTGGGCATTTTTTTCAATCAATTTTGTTTTGTGTTGATGAATATCCAGTCCTAATACACGTCCTCCAACGCTTGCATCTAAAAATTGGGCAATATGTGTGGTTTTTCCACCTGGCGCTGCACAAGCGTCCAGTACAATATCATCAAGTTCTAACTGCAAGCTTGGTGCGACTAACATCGAGCTTTCATCTTGAATGGTGATATAACCCTTTTTGAATAACTCACTTCCTGCTAAGAAACCTGAAGCAGCAATAATCCCAAAAGTTGAAACCTCTGACGCTTCAACTTCATATCCTTCATCTTTTAATTGGATAAGTGCGTCCTCTCTTGAAATCAATGCTGTGTTAACACGCGCACTTGAACGACTCGTTTCAAACAGTGATTCGCCTAATGCGATAGTTTCATTTTCTCCAATTGTTGCTAACAATTTATCCACTAACCATTCCGGTAAACTTAATTGAACAGACAGACGTTTCGTCGTATTATCGATTTCCTCTAAATCTGGTAATTCTGTTCGCAAGACATTACGTAAGACACCATTGACAAATTTTCCAATGCCAGGATTACCATAAGCCTTCGCAATGTCTACCGCATCATTAACAATGCCATGCGCTGGAACACGATCTAGATAATGCAATTGATACATTGATAGTAATAACAGTTGTTTAACCCACGGATCGATTTTTTTGACCTTTTGAATAAAAGGCGCTAAATAATATTCTAAGGTTAAACGGCGACTAATCGTACCATAAACGATTTCTGTCATTAAACGGCCATCACGAGCGTCTAATTGGCCATCTCTAATGCCTTTATCTACTAATAGATTCGAATACGCTTGATTTTGATCTACTTGCGTTAACAAGTTCATTGCCACAAAACGTGGATTTTGTTTGATTTTAGTTGGGACTTGCTTATTCATTATTTTACTCATTAGTTTAATTGATCGCCAATTTGTGTTTGACGACCTACTCCATTTATAAATTCTTGTGCCGTTAAAGAACCTTTGCCCGCTGGTTGGATATGCGTCACGTGATAAACGCTTTGATTGCCACACGCAATACTAAAGTCTTTTTTATCAATTGCTACAATTGTACCTATTGACGCATCGGTTGTTTCTTCTCCCACAAATCCTCCCAAAATTTTCCAACGATTTTCTTGATTCATTGTATAAGCAACAGGCCACGGATACATACCACGTACTTGCCAATCAACGGCTTGAGCTGATTTATTCCAATCAATTTGTTCTTGTTCTCGTGAAATATTAGGCGAATACGTTGCCTCTTCCTCACGTTGTTGAACGGGAGTAATATTCCCTGCTAATAGTTCTGGCAGAGTTTCTAATAGTAAGTCATGACCGACTTGACTCAACTTATCAAACATCGAGCCTACATTATCATTTGATTCAATCGCAATTGAACGTTGCGTTAAGATATCTCCAGCGTCCATTTGTTTGACCATACGCATGATCGTAACCCCTGTTTCTTTTTCACCATTCATAATGGCGTAATGAACAGGCGCACCACCACGATATTTAGGGAGTAATGACGCATGAACATTTACTGCTCCGTATGTTGGCGCATTTAATAAACTTTCTGGTAAAAACTGCCCAAAAGCAGCTGTCACGATTAAATCAGGTGCCAATTCAATGACACGCGCCATTTCTGTTGAACCAGATATTTTTTCTGGTTGTAGAATTTCTAACCCATGTTTTAATGCCGCCTCTTTGACTGGTGGAGGGGTTAGTATTTTTTTACGTCCAACTGGGCGATCTGGTTGTGTCACAACCGCTAATATTTCGTACCCATTTTTTATTAACCCTTCTAAGATAGGAACTGAAAAAGCTGGCGTTCCCATAAATACGATTTTAGTCATTTTCTAATTCCTCCATATACTGTACCATTTCTTCTTCACTCATTAATCTAGTTGCTTTATCAATAAATAAAATACCGTCTAAGTGGTCCATTTCATGTTGAATAATACGAGAAAAATAATCATCTGCTTCTAACTCGTATTCGACACCTTCACGATCAAAATAGCGAATTACAATACGATCATGTCTAGGGACTAATCCATATTTTCCAGGTATGCTAAGACACGCTTCAACATCTATCGTCTCACCTTCAAAAGAGACAATTTCTGGGTTAATTAGCTCTAAAATATCATCTTCTTCATCTGCTTGAATAACTGCAATACGAAGTGATCGACCAATTTGAGGCGCTGCTAAGCCGACACCATCATGAGCTACCATTGTCTCATACATATTATCTAACATGACAATTAATTCTTCGGTAATCGCTTCTACTTTTTTCGCTTGTTTCTTTAATAATTTATCTGGGTGAAGTACTACTGGATAATTCATTATCTTCCTCGTTTCATTAAACAAAATTCAAAGGCTCTGTATCAACAGATAGTTTAAGACCTTTGCTTATTTCTGTTTGGTTATTTTCTAATATACTACGTAAATACTCATATAAATGAGGTTCGGCTTTATATTTTATCACGATTTGGTAAAAATAACGATTATTAACACGCATAACCGCTTTAGGCGTTGGTCCTAAAATAATCGCTTGAGCACTAAGCTGTTCTTTTAAACCTAATAATATATCATACATTTTTTTTGCTACAACATTTTCTTCTGGATGACTAGCAATAATTTGCGCCGTAAAATAATACGGCGGATAGTTAGCTTCATGCCTAACTGACATTTCATATCTAAAGAACTGCTCATAATCATGACGTTTTGCCAATTGAATCGCGTAATGATCCGGATTAAACGTCTGAATAACTACTTCTCCTGCTTTGTCACCTCGACCCGCTCGACCACTAACTTGCGTTAACAATTGGAACGTACGCTCACTTGCTCGAAAATCTGGTAAATTTAACGCCGTGTCAGCATTCAAGACCCCGACTAACGTCACATTAGGGAAATCTAACCCTTTAGCAATCATCTGGGTGCCTAACAATATATCTGCTTCATGCTGACCAAACTGTTCTAACAGGCGCTCGTGTGCCCCTTTTTTCCTTGTCGTATCTACATCCATTCTTAAAATTCTGGCTTTTGGAAATAATTGTGTCAACTCTTCTTCTACTTTTTGTGTTCCCGTTCCATAATAGCGAATTTTATTACTTTGACAATCTGGACACTTATTAGGAATTGGCTCTTCATGTCCACAATAGTGACATTTCATTGAATGACTGTCCATATGTAGCGTTAAAGAAATATCACAGTTAGGACACGGTACCACGAAACCACAATCGCGACACATAACAAAGGATGAATAACCTCGACGATTTAGCATCAATACGACTTGTTCTTTTTTGTGAAGTCGCAATTGGATTTTTTCTAAGAGATGACGAGAAAAAGTTTGCATCTTTCCAAATGTTTCGGCTTCCGTCATATTAATAATCTCAGTTTTTGGTAGACGACTTGCTTGTGTGGCACGTTCCGTTAGTTGCAACATGTGGTAAACTTTTTTTTGCGCTCTAGCACGGGTTTCAAGTGAAGGCGTAGCGCTTCCTAATACAACCGGACATTGGTGATAATTTGCGCGCCAAATGGCTAAGTCTCTCGCATGATAGCGAGGGTTTTCTTCTTGCTTATAGGTACTTTCATGCTCTTCGTCAATAATAATAACACCTAAATTATCAAGTGGGGCAAAAATAGCCGACCTCGCACCGACCACTACTTTGGCATCTCCATGTTCAATCTTACGCCACTCGTCATATTTTTCGCCGACTGATAGCGCGCTGTGTAAGACAGCTACCTCAGAACCAAACCGTTCTTTAAATCGTCGAACGGTTTGAGGCGTCAATGATATTTCTGGAACTAGGACAATGCCTGTTTTATTTTCTTTCAAGACATCGGCTATAACTTGTAAATAAACTTCTGTTTTCCCACTACCAGTAATTCCTTCTAATAAAAATGTCTCTGATTTTTGCTCTCTAACAGCGTGAGTAATTGCTTCGTAAGCCAGTTGTTGTTCGCTATTTAATGTCGCTGCAAACGTTTGTTTGAACGTGTGATTAGCATAAGGATCACGTTTTACTTCTTGTTCAATGATGTTCAACCAGCCCTTGGTTTGCCCAGTTTTAATAACGGCTGTAGAAATATCATACAATTCTTGGGCTTCTTTATTAGATATCATGCTGCCATCGAGCAACAGTAGGACATCTATTAGTAAATGTTGCTGTTTCGCATTAGGCTTTAGCGAGTCCTTAACTGCCATTAACTCTTGACTGGTTAAAAGAGATTGAAAGCCTTTAATTGTTTTAACACGATTCTTTTTGTTTACCAAGTAGACGACATCGACGAGATTTTCTTGACGTAACTTCATAATAGTAGGGAGTTTACCGCTTGTTTGAGCGTCTTCCCACGTCATTTCAGCTAAACCATCAAATACCGTATCCATAATTTCTTGTGGACAATCTGAGCGTACGACTAACTTTTTATCGTAAGAAGCTTTCATTACATTGGGGAGCATCGTTTGAAAACAAGTAATCTTAAATGCCAATGTCGTACGTCGCATTTCCTCAGCCATCTCTAGCAATTCTTTTGAGAGCACTGGCACCAAATCCATCGGTGCTTCAATCTGTTTCAGAGCTGTTAAATCCTCTGTTGGTAGTATCTCGTTGATTGCCGTTACAAATCCTTGTATTTTACGATTACCTTTACCAAAAGGCACAATCACTCGCATACCAGGGAGAATCTTATCTTCTAATTCATCAGGAATGAGATACGTATAGGGCAAGTCTGTTTGCATTGTAGGGACATCGACAATTACTTCAGCTACTTTTCGCATCATTCTTGCCTCCTTAACTGTTTTTGACTATTACTTCTATTTTACTAAACTATCTATCATTTGTCTGTTACAAAAAAGAATAGAGCTGAGACATCGCTGTCACAGCTCTATAACATTATGTTATCCTTCAGCTCTTAACTTTGCTTCTAATTCATTACGTTCACGTTTTTTGTCAGCTAAACGCATTTCTTCTTTTTGACGTTGTAATTCACGTTTTAATTCAGGGTTAGGATCAACCACTACATCGCCCATTTCAATTTCTTCTAATGCTTGACCAACGTGCTTAACAGAATAAAAATCTTCCTTCATTGGTGTTGCACCTAATTCTAATTCATGCGCGCGTTTGCTTGCTAAAATTACTAGCGAGTATTTTGAATCGACTTTTTCTAATAATGAGTCGATTGATGGTTTTAACATCATATGTCTACCACTCCTTCATCATTTCTTGATAATGTTCTAATACATTGGATACTTTTAAATGTTCGCTCTCAATAACACATTGAATACGCTCTACAGCTAATTCAATTTTATCATTAACGACAGCATAATCATAGTGGCTCATCATTTCAATTTCTTGTTTCGCCACTTCCATGCGCTCATCAATAACAGACATTTCATCTGTTCCACGACCGATAATACGCGCCTTTAATTCTCCTAAGTCTGGGGGCGTTAAGAAAATAAAGATACCATTTGGCACTTTCTCTTTTACTTTCATAGCACCTTGCACTTCTATTTCTAAAAATACATCGTATCCTTCGTCAAGTGTTTTATTCACGTAATCTAGCGGGGTGCCGTAATAGTTACCGACATACTCGGCATGTTCAAGCATCTTCCCTTCCTCGATTAACTGTTCAAATTCTTCTCTTGAACGGAAATAGTAATCTACCCCGTCCACTTCACCGTCACGTCTGTTACGTGTGGTCATGGATACTGAATATTTTAATTCGTTGCCTTCTTTCTCAAATAACGCTTTTCTCACTGTCCCTTTACCTACGCCAGATGGTCCTGACAAGATAAATAATAGTCCTCTTGTTGACATAATGTCGTCCTCTCTACTTTTCAATAGTATCTTTTATATTACGTTAAATTCGCAATAATTTCAAGAGTAAGTCACTCAATCTGACTAATTTATTCAATATTTTGAATTTGTTCTTTGATTTTCTCAAGCATTGTTTTCATTTGTACAATCAGTTCTTTAACAGCAATATTCACTGATTTAGACCCTGTTGTGTTTACTTCACGATTCATTTCTTGAAGTAAAAAATCAAATTCTCGACCAATTGGACCATCTGTTGTGATTAATTCATGCGCTTTTTTTATATGGATGACTAGGCGGTCTAGTTCCTCTTGAATGTCACCCTTTTCAATTAATAATGCCAATTCTGTTAGCAAACGACTTTCTTCAAATTGCTCGCCCACTTCTTGTTTCAAGCGCTTTTCAAGGCGATGACGATAGTCTTGTTCAATTTCTGGAACTAATTCTTTAACGGCTAACATTTGTTGCTCAAATTCATTTAGCAGTACCGTTAAAACACCAGCAATCTGTTTTCCTTCTGCTAACCGACTACTATCTAGTCGTTCTACAGCTTCACGATAACACTTCATAATCAATTGCGCATCTTCTTGGGTCATTTCTTTATTTTCTGTCACTTCAAAAAATTGTGGATTTGTTACGAGACCTGTCATGATGCTTTCTGGATTAAACGCCTTTTCTTTATAACGCATCTCACTTGCCTGATTTAATTGCAAGACTAACTCATCTAATAACGACCAATGAATCATTAATTGTCGTTGATTATCAATATTGGTAGTTACGGTGATATAACTTTCCACTCTTCCTCGTTGAATTAATTCTTTTAAAACAGTCTTATAGTCATTCTCAAAAGCTAACAATTCACGAGGCATCCTAAATTGAGTATCAAGAAAGCGGTGATTAACACTTTTAATTTCAATTTCTACTTGAATATTATTATTTAACGATTGGCTTTTGCCAAATCCAGTCATACTTTTCATTGTGACAGGGCTCCTTTTGCTACATATTTTTTAACGTTTCTCTTAGTAGGTTAAATTCTTCATTCGTTAAGGTGACACCTTTGCCCATTTTTTCATGATTAGGGGACCAATCTCTTAAATCAAACTTCGCAGGACGATCATTCCAACTCACTAAATTCAACTCTTTACGCCAACCTTTTGGATTTTCAGATAGTACTACAATCTCTTCAACAATTTCATATTTAAATTCCTGTGCCATATTTTTACCCTCTTTCTTTAATGAAACACGATAACATCTGAGCCATCAACAATACCGGTTCATTTATCATCGCTATTTTTTTATACGTGTCAGTTGAAATTTTTTCTTGTAAAAATAAATCTGTCAACAACACCAGCTGTGCCCGTTCACTAATTAACGGCGTACTACCAAAATAAGCACTTAAATGCTCACCTAATGATAATAACATGTCACTTGTTGTAGGAGACTTTTCCTCTATGGATGCATGATATTCTTTAATAATTTCCTCAATAAATGCATCATAGGAATACACATGTATAGGTGAAACACCTAAATACTTAGCTAGCAGTTCCATTAAGACAACTAACCATGTATGTACTGAAACCCTGTCATTACTTAATTTACGAATTTTTTTGATTATCCCATCTAATGCATCATTCGAAATATTTTTTATTTGCTCACTACTAAACACACGAGGCAACAACCGATAATTCATCGCCCTAAGAGGCTGTTGTTGCTCATCATAGTTAAAACTATACAAATAGCCGCTTAATTCACCTAACTTTTTTTTCATTTCTAAATAACCCAATTTAATATTCCATTTAGAACGTTCATGGTCAAATAATAACACTGTCCCAAGTGACCAATAACTTTTTAAGTATATGATTGGAACGGTAGGCGATATTTTATGTGTCTTTGTCACACCAGGACCTTCGATATCAACAATTAATAAACTATTTGCTCCTTTAGCTAAGGCTACGTCAATAGGAATATTATTACGATAACCACCGTCAATATAAGGCTCCTGTTCAATAGTGGTCGCTGCCATCGCTGGAAAAAATGAAGAAGACGCTAGCAGCCACAAATAAACGTCTTCATTCGATTGTTCTTTAATATCAATCACTTTCTCACTCATCATTTTAAGCCTGGTGGTACAAATGTAAAAACGAGATGGATTGGCTTTAATCTTCTCAACCGACAAAAGTGTCTCTATCATTTTTTTTAGTGGTTCAGTGCTGACTCCCTTATTCATCAAGGCAGACTTAATAAATAATTGTATATTTTCAACTAAGTGATTGGTATCATAAGAATCCAACTCGTCATTTACTGGGAAATCAAGTATCTTATTTGTTGCGATGTCTTCCCACATTTTTTTTGCCACATCAAAATCACCTTGCATAATTAAAGCACCATTCAAAGCGCCAACCGATGTACCTGTTATAACAGGAAACTGACGAGCATGTTCTTCAATTGCTTGCCATACACCAATCTGATAAGCCCCCTTAGCACCCCCACCACTTAATACCAAGCCTTCTGTATACTGACTAGACAAAGTTAATCGATGAGATAGTGTCACTGCTCCTGCTTGCTTAAGCCAATATTTCCACGAAGGGTTACAATCACTCTCCTCAATAACCAATTCTCGAAAATAGCCTAAATGTGTCGCAACACGAACAAGTTCAACACACTCGTTTCGATTAATCTCAATGTCACTATTTAATAGCACTTCCTTTAAACAAACGACTCTCTTATCAAGTTCTTGCCAACGTATGGCAAGCAATATTGTGCGATCATATATCAAAAACACACGTTTATCTTCAGTTTTTTTTGGACGAAAATATCCTTGAAACCATAGTTCACGCGTATCTTTAAGCTCATTTGTAATAATAGGCGTTGCATGTTGAATAAACGAATCAACCTCAGACCAATCCAATAAATAATCTTCAACTAATTCACTATATTTCATTAAACCACCTCACCTTGTCCTTCTCTACTTTCTTATTATACCCTAAAAAATATCCTAGCAAATAGAAAAGCCACATAATCGATTAAGTTGATTAGAATCGTAAATTTAAGTATAATAAACGTATTATTAAAAAAGTTTGGAGGAGAAAATATGGAAAAAACAACTATGAAGCACCAAGTCAAACAACTGACTCAAATTATTTCTAGTTCGTCGCAACGTTTTCTCGCATCCTTCTTTGATGACTCTTTAATCACTAAGAAAGAACTAGAAAAAATTAAAGAACAGCTTATTAAAGCTTCTACACTAAAGGCAACAACTGTCTTACAAGTATCTGAATCTGTTACGAAACGTGCAACTACTATGTATGGACAAGTCATGTTTCAACCAACAAATGAGACCACGGTCATCCTCAAAGATGAACAAACACAATCCTTACATATGTTGCCTATTAAACATATTCGAAAAGTTAGCTATATCGAGCCACAACATTCTAAAATAAGCTAAACGGACTGTGACGATGTCACAGTCCGTTTATTTGTTTTCCAATACCATATAGGCAATTGCCACAGTGTCCGAATGCGAAATCGTTACATGAACTTCCCCTTCAAAAGGAGAGGAAGTAACAATTGGTCTGCCGTTGTCTTCATTTAAGACCTCAATTGCTTTAAAGTCGATTGGTCCAATACCCGTTCCCCACGCTTTAGAAAAGGCTTCTTTGCATGCAAAACGTCCAGCAAAGTATTCTACTTGTCTTTTTAGACCGCGTGACAAAAACTGTTCATATTCTTTGTCCGTCAAAATCCGTTGAATAAACTTCGGATTCTCCTCAACAATCTGTCTAATTCTCGGCATATCTACAACATCCACGCCAATTCCATAAATCGCCATGTTATCCCAACCTTCAATCGTTTCATTTTCTTTATTATATATCAAAAAAAGTACGACAGCATAAACTATCGTACTTTTTATGTTAGTTATTTACAGGTCACGCTATTATTGATGTGTGACACTGCTCAATTTTTGTTATTTACTTGCAGTTCTGATGACAAAATCACGTTTGCTTTTTTCTGGACGTTTACGACCAGCGTCTTTGCGTTTGTTATTGCCACGGAATTCTCCGCCTTCTTTACCTGCACGACGTTCGCCACTGCGTTCGCCTTCTTTACGGTCACGACGAGCGCCACCGTTACCGCCACGGTTACCACCACGGCTATCTCTTGACTTAGAGTAGTTTCCACGGCCGTTACCATTGCCACGACCTTTACCGCCACCACCTTTACCTTTACGACGATTTGATGGTAATGGACGTTCTGGTGTGATTTTAACCGGAACAGCTGATGAATCTTCTTTAGCAACTGATTTAACTAACAATGCCACTAAATCTTCAGCAGAATATTTTTCTAATAATACTTCGGCTGTTTTTAGGTATTGTTCTAAACCATTTTTAGCTAAATCTTCTTCAATGCCTTGAACGGCTGCGTTCACTTGTCCTTGCAATGCTTCTTGCTCGGTTGGTGGACGTAATGGTGACATACGTTTTTTCGTTAAATCTTCGATAACATGTAAGTAGTCCATTTCGTTAGGTGTTACGAAAGTAATTGACATACCTTCTTTACCTGCACGGCCTGTACGTCCGATACGGTGAACATAGCTTTCTGGATCTTGAGGAATATCATAATTATATACATGCGTAACGCCTGAGATATCTAAACCACGGGCTGCTACGTCGGTTGCTACTAACACATCAATTGTGTTTGCTTTAAAGGCACGTAAGACACTCATACGTTTTTGCTGTGTTAAGTCACCATGAATTCCTTCTGCTTTATAGCCACGAGATTCTAAGCCACGTGCTAATTCATCAACACGACGTTTAGTACGAGCAAAAACAATCGTTAAATCTGGAGATTGAACATCGAATAAACGTGTCATCACATCAAATTTTTCGAAATCTTTACAACGAACATAATATTGATCAATTAAATTAGCTGTCATTTCTTTAGCTTTAATACTTACGTGTTCAGGATTTTTCATGAACTTCACACCAATGTTTTTAATACTCTTAGGCATTGTAGCTGAGAATAATAAGGTCTGACGTTCGCTTGGCGTACTTGAAATGATTGTTTCAATATCTTCTAAGAACCCCATGTTCAACATTTCATCTGCTTCATCTAACACTAATGTTTCGATGTTGTTTAATTTCAATGTACGACGATTAATATGATCGATTAAACGCCCTGGTGTTCCAACAATAATATGAGGGAAATCTTTCAAGCCGCGAATTTGACGACTGATATCTGCTCCACCATATACAACTTGTACGCGGATTTTTTTATCTTTACCTAAACGGTATAATTCTTCTTGTGTTTGAATAGCTAATTCACGAGTTGGTGCTACGACGATCCCTTGAATAGCTTTTTTTGTTGTATCAATTTTTTGTAACATTGGTAAACCAAACGCCGCTGTTTTACCAGTTCCTGTTTGGGCTTGTCCAATTACATCTCTTCCTGCCAACGCTAATGGAATTGTTCCACCTTGGATGGGTGTTGCTTCTTCAAAACCAGCTTTTTCGATTGAGCTCAAAATGTCTGGTGCTAATCCTAAATCTTTGAATTTCAAATAATATCCTCCTAAATCTTGACTACAGTTTCACTTATTTTCTACAGATGCCTGTCCGTAGGTGTCTTGTGTCCGTCCACATCTAATACATATTATCACAATTATAAGAGACTTACAAACAAATATGATTACTTTTCAGAAATCTCTTTGATAATTTCAGACAATTTCATACTATTACTGCCTTTAAACAGCACTAAATCAGTAGGTAAAATAATTTCACGCAAGCGAGCCACTAACTCTAAACGCTCTGCTTTATTAAAGTAATCAATAGGAACTAATGTATCGGCTGTTACCATTTTATCCGCCAAATATCCCATCCATTCACCATATAAAATAATATGATGAATCGCATCAAAATTAATAGCATGTAACATCTCTTCATGCATTTGTTGAGATTGCTCACCCAACTCTCCCATATCGGCAAGAACTACTATCCGTTTGCCATCTTCTTCAACTTCTATTTGACTAAAAGTTTCTAAAACTAAGCTCATCGCTGTTGGATTGGCATTATAAGCATCGTTTAAGATATCGGCACCATTCCATGCTTTTACCCATTCAGCTCGACTTTGCGTCAAATTTAATTGCGCCAATCCTGTTTTAATTTGCTCAACTTCTAGGCCAAAATAACGGCCCGCTTGAATAGCAATCAACGCATTGTTCACATTATAATCGCCGACAATAGGAATCATAAAGGTTTCACCAGGGAATACTGAAACCGTGAATGTCACTGAATGTTTCGAACTTTCCACGATAGTCGCACTAATATCCTCATTTCCTTCTTGCCCAAAACGCACGATTGTTTGTGATAAGCCTTTAACTAATGGTTCTAATAATGGTTCATTACCAGGAATAATTAATTCTCCTGTCAGTGATAAACCTTCAACAATTTCCATTTTTGCTTCCGCTATGCCTTGACGAGAACCTAGATATTCAATATGAGATTCACCGATAATAGTAATAGCTGCTAATTCTGGCTCAGCAATCAACGATAACGGACGAATTTCATCTTTATGATTCATCCCCATCTCTAATACTAATAATTCTGTGTCAATTGGCATATGTAAAATGGTATAAGGTAACCCAATATCATTATTATAGTTTCCTTGTGTCTTGTATGTTTTAAATGCTTGACTTAAAACTGAATCTAACATATCTTTGGTCGTTGTTTTGCCATTTGATCCAGTTACCCCAACGACTCTAGGATTAATTTTTTGAACAAAATAATGCGCTAAATCTTGTAAAGCTTGTAAAACATCTATTACTTCAATCATAATAATACCTGATGGTTGTGTATGAGGATTTCCTTTTTCCCAAAGAGTCGCGATTGCGCCTTGTTCAATGGCTTGAGTAACAAATTCGTGTCCATCTCTAGCTCCTTTTAACGGAATAAATAGCGATCCTTCGCCTACTTTACGCGTGTCAAATTCAACTGACGTAATCTCAGTGTTTAAATTTTTTTCTAACAATAAGTTTGCCTCTAAAACTTCAACAACTTCTCCAATGGTTAACATAAAAAACGCTCCTCTTCATAGTAAAAGACTGCAACAACAACGGTCACAGTCTCAAAAAATGTCTATCTCATGCTTAGTTAGCTAATGCTTGTTTTTCTTTATGTCTGTTTAAAGCTAATTGAATTAATTCTTCAATTAAGTCCCCATACTGTAAGCCCATCTCTTGCCATAATAATGGGTACATACTGAATTGGGTGAAACCAGGCATTGTGTTTAATTCATTTAAATACAGTTCATTGTTAGTCGTTAAGAAGAAATCACAACGACTTAATCCACTACCGTCTAATGAGATATAAGCATTTTTTGCGTACTCTCTTGCTTGTTCGTGGATTTCAGCTGGAATATCAGCTGGTATTTGTAAGGTTACTTGATTATCAATGTATTTTGACTCGTAGTCATAAAACGCCACATCTTTGACGATTTCTCCAGCTAGTGTTGTACGTACTTCATCATTTCCTAAAACACCAATTTCGATTTCACGTGCTTCGATTCCTTGCTCTACCACAATACGACGGTCATATTTCAATGCCGTTTCAATCGCCACTTGCAATTCTTCTTTTGTTTCGGCTTTACTAATTCCAACACTTGAGCCTAAATTAGCTGGCTTAACAAACATTGGGTAAATAAGAGAGCCTTCACATTTGTCAAAAACTTTTTCTTGGTTGGCTAACCATTCTACTTTTGATAACGCCACATAAGGAACTTGTGGAATACCAATTTGTTGTAAAATATGTTTCGTCATGATTTTGTCCATTCCGCAGGCACTTGATAACACCCCTGTCCCAACATAGGGCATGTTCAAGGTTTCAAGTAACCCTTGAATCGTACCATCTTCACCATTTGGACCATGTAAAATTGGAAATACAACAGCATTTTCTTCAATGATATCGCCAATTTTTATTTCTTCAAATGTTTCATTATTTAAGTGTAGTGTCTCAATTGCTTCAGGTGCTTGTGTTAATAATGGTCCTCTAAACCATTTACCTTCTTTAGTAATATGCACTAATTGCACTTGGTAGTAGTCATAGTAAAAAGCTTGTAACATTGAAAAAGTCGATAGAATCGAAATATCATGTTCAGCACTCTTCCCACCATATAAAGCAATAATTTTCATTGTTGTTCTCCTCTATTCTTAACAAAATCTTATCCTATTATAGCAATTTTCAGAATAAAAAAAAAGTATATGCACAAAAAAGCCAAAACTCTTCTACAATATTTTAGAAAAGTTTTGGCTTTTTCACTATTTAATTAACTAATTCCGAAAAAATTCGTCATTTCGATTTTTTTCTCTAGCGACCATTCACTAGATTCTGTCTCATAATTTAACGTCAAGACCACTTGATCTTTAGCATTTAACATTCTAAATTTATCTTCAACTATATAAGCATTGATTTCCCAGTCGTTGGTTTTATCAGCTTTTGAAAAATCAAAGACAACTCCTTCTTGTAAAATAGGCGTCAGTTCTTCTAATAAATCACTAGCCATCGTTTTAACCACGGTTCTCTTTTGGAAGAAACGTCTACTGTCATCCATTTGTCCTTGTAATGTCCGCTCAATTGTGTGTTGTAATACGGTATAAAAATCACTCATGTGTCGATAATAAACTTTACCAAAGTCATTATCTTCTGCAAAATAGACAAAATTATTTTGCAACTTATAAAAAAACGGTGAATGCAATTGTGATTTCATATGACCAAAATAAAGTAATTCCGCAATTTCAATCGGTTTCATTTGACGAATTAAATCGATATTCTTAAAGTCAATCCATTTCAATTGACTTGAGTTAGCCTGCTCTGTAAAAAACTGACGAATAGTTTCTTCGCCTTTAATCATTCGAAGGCCTGTGTTCGTTTCGATTTCGCCTTGTGTTGCTTGATTATTTAATAATAATATATGTTGTGGAAAAGTAGTGATAGCATTTTGAAAATCTTTCAAACCTATTCCTTTAGATGTCACAGCATTGGACATAGAATCTAAACGCACATAAATTTGTGAACCACTCACTTTCCCCACTCCCCTCTATATATCTCTCTTTATTATTTTACATGATTCTATTAGTAAATGGGAGAGATTAAACGTTAAATTTATGTTACATTATTAAAACTAGACATAATGTTGTAATATTACATCATTTATATTAATTAATTCATTCATAGAGTATTCGCTATTTGTTCATAAATTTTTAATGAACAAATTCAAAACATCTCTATTTATATTAATTATATGGTAAAATATTCCTGTCCCATATTCACAAAAAACAATCTTAATATAATACCCCATTAAGGAGGATACCCACCTATGACAAATAAACAGCAAAATAATAATAAACATAAAAAAAATTGGTTCATCAATTTCATCTGTTTCCTACTTTTATTAGTTGGCCTAGCTTTGATTTTTAATAAGCAAATTCAAAACTTTTTAATTCATCAAAAAACGAATCAGTATCAACTAAACAACGTAAGTCTAGAGGATATCAAAAAGAACCAAAAAGGCGATGCGGAATTTGATTTTGATAAAGTAGAGTCCCTTGATTTAGAATCCGTTCTAAGAGCACGTGCTGCCAATGAGCCTTTACCTGTTATTGGTAACATTTCTGTCCCTAGTGTGAATATGAATTTACCCATTTTTAAAGGTGTATCGAATACTTCTCTTCTATTCGGAGCAGGGACAATGAAACTCGAACAAGCAATGGGGCAAGGAAACTATGGCCTTGCTAGTCATCGCATGGTAGATCCTACGTTGCTATTTTCACCGATACTTGAGATTAAATCTGGTGATAAAATTTATTTGACTGATTTGGACAAGGTTTACATTTATGAAGCAACTTATATGGATTATATTCCCGCAACAAAAGTTGAAGTAATTGATGATGTGGAAGATCAAACACTCGTTACATTGATTACTTGTGATACAACAGGAACAAATCGCTATTGTGTCCAAGGTGAATTGGTCGATGTCTTAGACTTTGACGGTGCAGATCAAGAACAAAATAATATTTTTGGATTGAATAACTAAATATCCTGATTTTTGAATTAATGACCAAACTAGTTAAGTGAGCAAGAATAAATGAGCTCTTCATGTTAAAGTTAAGTAGTTTAGTGAACACCCAGAAGTTAAACTTATTTTGGAGTAGCGAAAGCTGCTCTTATTTTTTATTTTACTCAGTTCGTTTGAGATGATCTATTCCTAGACCTGTATCATATAGTTCCAAATTATCCCTCTGATTATTATAGTTGTCGTTCCATTTCCTTATCCGTCTCAGTCCTCTTAAATAAACCTTCTGTATTACTTCTTAACTAACTTGTTTTTCTAACTTTACCATTCATTCTTCATCTGTTTAATTGGTTGTTTTTCTTATTTGAAAGTAATTGATGACCATGCTCCCTAATTATTTTCAAATTAAATCAACTCTCATATTTCCCTAACCAAAGAGCTTCCTAACTGATTTAAAAATCGATTAATCTTATTCAATGGACCCGAAAAAGGCACATATAACACCTTGATGTTGTCTTATTTTATCCCTGTTATCTAAGACGTTGATAATAAAATTAAACGAGTTTCATATGGATATCGTAGCTTTAGAAACTTACGTGATAGAATTTATATTTCTAAAAAACTAATATTTCAAACTATCGTACAAAAAGGTGAAGCTTTTACACTTCACCTAGTGACTTAAATTTATAAATTTGAACTC
This sequence comes from Vagococcus xieshaowenii, assembly GCF_004792515.1. Taxonomy (NCBI): domain Bacteria; kingdom Bacillati; phylum Bacillota; class Bacilli; order Lactobacillales; family Enterococcaceae; genus Vagococcus; species Vagococcus xieshaowenii. The sequence continues at coordinate 1,314,183 of NZ_CP038865.1, forward strand.
ATCAACACTATTTGAAGAGGAGCCGAAATAAAATCGAACTGATAAAGTAACAACTTCTTTTATCAGTTCGATTTATTGTTGTTATATAAACTATTTACATCTCTTTTTAAATGTCTAAATCCCTTTAGTTAACCGTATTTGATGGCACATCCCTCAACGACCATAGGATTACCCCCTCAAATTCCCCTTGACGAGCTTGACCCGGTAAAATAGTTAATAAAAGATCTTCTTTATTAATTTCAATCGTTAAATCTTTTGAATTTTCAGTTTTTTCTTGATTATGAATCAAGGCTCCATTAATAGAGTCCATTACCTGTTCCTTATAACTTAAAGCTGAACTTAATACATAGTTACCATTTGTTAGTTCTTTTTCCATCTTGCCAAACAAACTCCATCCACCTGTTGTACCACGCCCATCATTGATAACGATGTTTTTGTCATCCATATCAACCTCTTCATACTCATAAGATTGAGTACTAGAAGGAATAATATTAGAACGACCAAACGATATAGATTTAGGCGCTTTTATTAAGGTCAGCGGTGAGGGGGCTATAATTGTTACAACCTCATTTGATTCAGCTATTAATGGTTCAATTTCTAACAAGTCTGATTTAAGCGTTAATGTCACATTTGCTTTTTCTTTAATTTCAGTAGCTGTTTCTGCTGTTCTTGGAATTTCTGCATCATATGTTAAAATCCATTCACTAGATAATTCGGTTTTCCCTGAGAAAATTATCGTATTTGTTTCCGTTTCTAATTGAAATGGTAATTCCTCTCCCTTTGAATTAACTAATTTTATGTTCCTAACATTCTCAAGTGAAGCATCAATCACTTCTGTTAGCGATATATTATCTAAGCTGTAATAACTTAATTCGATATCTTTATTTAGAGAAACAGTTAACTTATAGTTTAACGAATCCTCTTTATTAACTGATTCTTTATCTAAGGAATTACCATCCTCATTATATACTTCTTGATTTAAATTTAAGACTTGTTCTGCTTTGATATACTTGAAAACAATATCTTCTGTCTCTTCACTTATGTTACCTGCTACTTCACCGTTGATAGACGCCAAAACATAACCCTCAATTTTTTTAGGTTCAAAAGAATAGGGATCTCCTGTCTTACCTAATCTTTCTTCTGTTTGTTCTAATTCTTTACCGTTCAAATCAACATAGGAAGCTTTGACAATTATTGGTTCAATTACCGATACCACTATTCCTTTTTTTATTCCTTGATAGTTGTATATAATTGGATACTCTCCAATCTGTTCAATATCTACCGTTCCTTCATATTCAATTTCTGAAAATGGAATTTCTTCACCAAATTCTCCAATGGCTTTGTCTAAGTTATCTGTTGGATCCCATGTTTCTCCAATTAATAACTCAGAATCATGTGCCTCTAATTTCATTTTAGTGTCTTTAACTGTTACATTAATCGTTCTTGAAAACTTATCTTTTGTATAAGTAATTGGGTAAACACCTTCAGTAGTAGTATCTACCTCTCCAGTAACTTTCACACCACTAAACGCCAGTCTAGTAGACTTAAAACCTAATTCATCAATTGAATAGGCAAAGTTATTATCAGCTTTCCATGATGTATTTAGAGGAACTATTGAATCAAAGACTTCAACAAATGATTTTTCCTTAAAAACTTCTAAAGTAAACGCCCCTAATTTTCCACCTTTAATAGTAGCCTCCAGTTCGATATTTGTGCTTTTAAACATATTATCAAATACTATATATTGATCATCAATCGAAACCGATGTATGCCTACATGACCACTTAATTGGTTCATCCGTGTCAATTATGATAAAATCTCGAATATTTACTCTATCTCCCAGCTCCGGTAAATACATAAAAATATCTGTTTTTTGAGAACTAAATAAATTGTTAAACGGGATGGTATAATCATAGCCCTCTGGAAATATAATTTCTTTAATATTATTAGCACGAAAAGCATTTGAAGTGGTCGTTAATTGTTTTGACTTTATCTCTACGCTGGTTAAATTATTGTTACTGAAAACATTCGAGCCGTCTATCCTATTAATATTTTCAGGGATAGTTAGATGACCAGTTAATCCTTTACTAGCAAATGTATATCCTGAAAGTTCAGTTACAAGAAGGCCGTCTAATTGCTCTGGAATTACCAAGTCATGAGTAATGGTACCCGTATATTTAGTAATACTTGCTGTTCCATCTTTCAACACTTTATATTCATAATCACCACTAACCACTCTTTGACCTATCGATGGGCTTAATTGATCATTCATAATCTCTTCTTGCTCTACACTCTCTTCTGGGGCTTCTTCTTGCTCTACACTTTCTTCTGGGGCTTCTTCTTGCTCTACACTTTCTTCTGGGGCTTCTTCTTGCTCTACACTCTCTTCTGGGGCTTCTTCTATCCTTAGTTCTTCTATTTCTTGACTTCCTGTAGTATCGACTTGATCAAGTTTCACCTCATCCGCCCATAAAGGAGACGCATTTTTCAGAAAATAACTACTATATAAAAGAATACCACTTATCATCACACTAAAAATAATTATAAATACCTTCCAATTATTCAATTGCTTTTTTTTCAAAAACATTCACTCCTATCATGCGGTTATATTATCAACATATTATCCTTTTAAATTCAAAATCCAATTATATTACTCTCGCTTCATAATTTTACTACAAGTAACTTCCTCTAAACAGTTCAAGATTGATAGATGTTTTTCATTTTTGACTGGTTCTTTAATGGAAGTTATCCGTGAAAACATGGTTAAAACTATTACTACAAATTATCGAGTAAACACAAAAAGGTGGAGTTTACACACTCCACCTAATTAGCTTATTCTATAATTTTATTATTTACAAACTTCAACATTGCCATTCATTTATTAATAAATCTCTACTTATTTCTTTCTTTTTATCCTTGAGAATAAAGCAGAAAAACTTAGTAACATTAATCCTACTATAGCTAGAAGTGATTTTTTATTTTCACCAGATTGAGGTAATATATCACTACCTCCAGCTTTATCATTAGAGTGATTACTATTTTCTACTTGAGAATTTATCTTATCCTTGATTTGTTCTGTTGTTTCTATTGGTTTTGTCGGTTCTGTTGATTCTGTTGGTTCTGTCGGTTCTGTTGGTTCTGTTGGTTCTGTTGGTTCTGTTGGTTCTGTTGGTTCTGCTGGTTCTGTTGGTTCTGTTGGTTCTGTTGGTTCTGCTGGTTCTGTTGGTTCTGTTGGTTCTGCTGGTTCTGTTGGTTCTGTTGGTTCTGTTGGTTCTGCTGGTTCTGTTGGTTCTGTTGGTTCTGCTGGTTCTGTTGGTTCTGTTGGTTCTGTTGGTTCTGTTGGTTCTGTTGGTTCTGTTGGTTCTGTTGGTTCTGTTGGTTCTGTTGGTTCTGCTGGTTCTGTTGGTTCTGTTGGTTCTGTTGGTTCATAAATATAAATAACTTCTATTGGAAAATCAATATATTTCCCATTTTTATTTGCAGGTATTTTTTTTAACCCGTACCCTTCAATTTCAAGCGCACTTGTTTCATAGTTTTCCCCTACTGCCCCGTGTAACGTTTTAGGACTTGCTAATGCTTTGCCTGCTTCGTCTACGAATCTTACGATCACCGTTTGTAGCTCCACATCTTTGATTGGTGTATAGACATACACCACTTCCCCTGGTGTCTCTCCATAGGTGCCATTCGCATTACTTGGGTAAGTTTTTAACCCGTACCCTTCAATTTCAAGCGCACTTGTTTCATAGTTTTCCCCTACTGCCCCGTGTAACGTTTTAGGACTTGCTAATGCTTTGCCTGCTTCGTCTACGAATCTTACGATCACCGTTTGTAGCTCCACATCTTTGATTGGTGTATAGACATACACCACTTCCCCTGGTGTCTCTCCATAGGTGCCATTCGCATTACTTGGGTAAGTTTTTAACCCGTACCCTTCAATTTCAAGCGCACTTGTTTCATAGTTTTCCCCTACTGCCCCGTGTAACGTTTTAGGACTTGCTAATGCTTTGCCTGCTTCGTCTACGAATCTTACGATCACCGTTTGTAGCTCCACATCTTTGATTGGTGTATAGACATACACCACTTCTTGCTCTTTATCACTCATTATTCCAACAGCATTATCAGGTAGTTTACTTTCATCTAATATGTATCCATCTATAGATATTTTATAGTCGTCTGTTGTGGCATCGTATGCATCCTCGAGGCTACCTGAAATGGTTTTCGAAGGATGTATCTCACTCCCTTCCTGATTGATATATTTAATTGTGATATCTTTTGCGTCTGGTAAGGAATACACAAGTTTTATTGTCTGTAATTCCTCAGTAAAAATTCCGGTAACATTATCAGGCAATTTACTAGTATTTAATTGATATCCGGGTATTTCTAATTGATAGTCATCTATCGTAGCATCATACCCCCCACCTAAGTAACCAATTATTTCATTGTCCTTATGAAGTTTATTCCCATGCTCATCTAAATATTCCACTAATATACGTGTAGCCCAAACATAGGTATCAGGGGAACTTCCATCATATTTATTAGCAAAATTTTTAGAAGAAGTGTAGTATTGACTAGTATTAACTCCTATCCAACCTTCTGTGTAACTTCCTGTAGCTGTATGACTTGGCAGTCCAGAATCACTGGCGTCAAAAGGCGTATATTCACCTACAGTTATAGAACGTAGTTTTTTATTGGACGAATCAAACATTTTATATGCATTAGTTGTCTTTTTTTTACCTAGTCCACTAATATCTAACGTTTCTAGTGACTCACAACCTGCAAACATTGAAATATATGAATTGGTAACACTAGTATCAAAATTTGATAAATCTAATTCAGTAATGCTACTACACCCATTAAACATTGAAGTAAATGTCGTAACCTTAGACGTACTCCAAGAAGATAAATCTACCTCTTTCAATGATGAACAGCCTCTAAACAAGTACATCATTCTAGTAGTATTAGATGTATCAATATTATTTAGTCCACTAATCTCGGTAACATTACTTAATCCATCAAATAAATTATTCATATATGCCTTAGTGGTTATAGATCCATTTATGACAACTTTATTAATTTCGTTTTTATACTCTATCCAAGGTGATTCTGATAAACTTGGTAATTCCCCTTCAAAAATTGTAAGCACACCATCGTCTGTTATTTCCCAACTACAAGTTCCTAATGTGCCTAAATGAGTTGAATTTCTATTCGTTCCATCAGTTTTAGTAAGAATTTTGAGATTCTTATTATTTGGCTCATCAACAGCGTATTCTTCCTTATGAATACTATCTGTTTCTGAACTTATTTCTTCAAATGAATCAGAAAAATCTAGCTTATTATTACTAATCTCCTTATCTTCAGGAATAGAAATTTGTGTAGATAGTGATTCTTCGTTGATGGACTCAAGTACCTTACTCGTTTCAGTCTCTTGAGTTATAGCTTCAGCTACACTAATAGATGGGCTTAAGACCAAGCTGATACCTGCTAAAACACTTATCAGGTTCCTAACATTATTTTTTTTCAATTCATATACCTCCTATAGCATTCCAATCGTAAGTCCTAACAAATAAAAAAACAATTGTCTATATATCATATTGAAACAGAAATATTGTTTTATAGGAACTGAAACGCATCTTTATTAATATATTAATACGTTGAAGGCTTTAATTTTTATAATTTGTCAAATTATGTGCAAAAAAAAAGAACCATAAAAATTAGAGTTCATTCCTCTAACTTTTATGGTTCCTTTTATAATTAGTACTTCTAACTAATAAAACAGTGTATTTATCTATTCTCTACAGCATTCTTTAAAGTCCATATTAAAGTTGTACTATACTTTTCAGCTTTTTTAACTGCTTTTCCTGGAACATTTAAATTAATATCTTTATTTATAATAACTTTTTCATCATCTTTAAGGTTTTCATTATCTCCATCTTGAACAACTAAACTTTCTGGTGATCCCATATTATAAGTGAATGTTCCACCTCCATGTCCTTTTGACGTGGATAAAACTTCTTCTTCTTGACCTGAAACAAAAATATGTTTTTCCTTGATAGTAGAAACTTCTGGATCTTCTGAATGTGTTGAAATATAAGCATTTTTAAATGATAACTCAGCTCCTACTAACTCATGTACTTTGTTGTTTTCTGAAGCTTCCGTCATAAATGGGGTATCTTGTTTAACTGATAAGATCCATCCTTCTAATGTGCCTCTTTTGTCAGTAACTTGAGCATAGTTCGTAACATTTTTAAAGTCTTCTCCAACAAATAATCCTTGGGCTCTGGCTGAATAATTTTCAGTTTTACCAGTAATTTTATTCTCTCCAAAATATAAGGTTGAAACAAAGTCGATAGATAATGGACCATCTGTTCCAACTGGTGGCTCAGTTGGTGGATTTGTTGGATCTGTTGGATCTGTTGGAATAACTGGAATACCAGGGTCTGGGTCTGGGTTTGTTGGGTCCACAGGTGGTGTAGGTAATTCATCTGCAACAAATTCTACAGATGCCTCTTTGGGAACTTGCTTTTCTTCTTCTTGATTATCAGCCAATACAATGGTTGAAATAGAATTTAACAGCAATGAACTTAATATTAAACTACTCTTTAACTTATTTTTCATTTTACAGTGTATCCCCTTCTGTATTTTCTTCGCCATTATCAGGAGTATCTGATAATGTCCAAATAATCTTTGTTGAATATAACTCCGCTACTTTGTTAGCTGCTCCTGGAACTTCTAGACGTACTTGTGGACTTAACTTAGTTGTTTGCTCTGCATACTTACCTTTAACAGTAACAGTTTTGCCTGCAATTTCGACCTCTTTACCTTCTTCATTTTCGACTAACGTACCTTTACTTCCAAAACGAGTTACCCATGTTCCCAAACCTTGATTAGCTTCATTTGCTGTCGCTACTATTTCAGTACTTCCACTCTCTAAAAAGAATCCATCATTATTAAGCACTGGATATTTCGATGTATTTCCTTCTTGTGATACCAACGCAATATCAGTAAAATATATTTTTGCAGAAGACAATTCTTGTTTTGATTCATCAGAGATAAAAGCACTAGGTTGACTTACACGTAATTCCCATCTACCCTCCGTTAATCCACGTGAATCAGTTATTTGCACATAGTTGGTTGTTTCATCAAAAGTTTCATCTGAATTTTTACTTAACTGAGCTGCTGCAAAGTACGTTTCATCTGCTGTACTAATTTTTTGATTGCCAAAATATAAAGTAGAGGCAAAATCTATAGATAAAGGTCCAACAGTAGGAGTTGGTCCTGGTTGCTCTGGATCTGTCGGTTTAATTGGATCTACTGGATCAATTGGTTCTGTTGGGTCTGGGTTTTCCGGATCTACTGGGGGGGCCGGCTCATCATTAGCTTCAAACCCCACTGCTGCATTAGTATTATACTCTTTTACTTCCTCTTCTGCGTTTACCACTGTTGTTGCTGAAATAGTTCCTAAAACTAACGTGCTTAATAAGGTTGTTGTAATAATTTTTGTTTTTTTCATTTTTAAAACTCCTTTATAAATTTTTATTTTACTCAAACGGAATGTCTGATAACGTCCAAATAAATTCCGTAGTATATTTTACTGAATCTTTTGGTGTAGCTCCCGGTATAAATAATTGAATGCCCGTGTTTTTTACTACCCCGTCTTCCAATATTTCAATTGGATTCCAAGAATTAATCCAAGTATTGGTTCCTTGGCCGCTATTTGCTTTCATAACGATCCTAGTTTCACCTGGTTCTAACTTGATATCGTTGACTTCTGGAATTTGATCTTCTTCTTCAATATAGGAAGTTGCTTGACTATTTAGTAAACTAACTTGAGCTCCTATTAACATACTGTTTTTAGTCTTATTATTTGTAAACTGTTTAGACTGTTTTACAGTCAAACACCATCCTGAATTATTGCCACGGAAGTCAGAAATCTGAACATAGTTTGGTTTCTTAATGGCTTCACTTTTTTGGGTCCCATCTTCATTAAAATAATATTGTGGATTTGCATAATATATCGTATCTTGGTTACTTATTTCATTAGCACCAAAATCGAAACTCGAAACATAATCAATAGAAAGAGGCCCCTGTGTCCCTATATTTGCATGTCCATCAGGATTTGTTGGATCCCACGGTACCACCGAATGGTCTGGATCAGGATTTTCTGGATCAATAGGCGAAACAACATCATCACCTTGCACAAAATCTATTTGTCCTTTAGATGAATAGCTCTTTTCTTCTGCTAAACTAGATGAAGGAATTAATAATAAGGTAAGCACAAACAGCAGGTTAGTTTTTAACATTTTACACCTCCCTTAGTTTGTTTTTAATTATTAGTAAAAGATAGATTGCTATTAAAACAATGTACGTCCCTAACAATTCATATTCCATTTTTTCTTCACCAGTTTGTGGCAAATAGTGGTGTTCCTGATGAACCTTTTGTGGAGATTCTGTTAGAGGTGAAACAGCAGGGCCGTTGTCTTCTTCATATATACCAGTAAAACTCACTTGCCCCTTTGTCACGTATCCATTATCCTCAGCATAAGCTGTTCCTGTTGATAATGCTAATAACGATACACAAACTAATAACCAAATTATTTTTTTTATCATAATTAATTATTTTTCACTCCCTATGCTTTATTTTTTTTCTTAATAAGCAAAATGATAATAATTAGCATAAGAACTATCAGGATACCAATTCCTATATAAATGAATAACATCGAATTATCTTCTTCAATTGAAACATCTGTCTTATTTAGCTCACGAGCTCTTTCCGCTGTAATTTCAAAATCTTTTTCTAGTTGCCATTTATTCTCTCCAGAAGAAGCATTAATGTACATCGTATATTTTCCTGCTTCTAGTTTTTTACCATCTAATCTAATTGGAAAAGACATTGTTGTATTAGGTGCCATTTGCATGTTTTCGTTTGATGCTTCAAATAAAGTTTCGTTTTTTCCCTTTTTTGTTAATTTGGCATCAACTGTTAATTTATTTAAGTACTTTGCAATTGGATTTTGCAAATCTGAATAAATGACATTACGTCCATTCAATTGATCTGGTCTAACATTTATTAGTTTCAAATCAGAGTCTAAAGAAATTTCATTTTGTCTTAATAGTAAAGCGATGGAATAAGCAAACTTATTCTCAATTGCCATACTTTGGCTTTCACTCTTTTCTTTTTTTTCTTTTTTTTCTTCTAATTCTTTAAAAGTAATACCACCCGCTACAATACCATTAAATTTATTTTTAGGCATTGAAATCTTTAATTTATATTCACATGTTTCATTGGCTGGTATTTTTATTGTTTGCTCATTAGCTTTGACGTAATCTTTTATATTAAAAGGTGCTGTTTCATCCACTGATTTTTCCGTTTTACTGTAATCAACAACACCATTAATATTAGTAGTGGCTGGTTCAATGGATACTTCAACTTCAATTTCCCTATTAGTATGATTTTTTATTTTTGTAATAATTTCTTGCTGCTTATTAGGTTCCATTACTAAATCATAATAAGTACTTCCTTCACGCTGATTGTTTGGCAATACCGTATCTACACTAAAATTAAACTCAGAGGCTGAAACGAACTCTGCTGCTGTGACCATTGAGCTAAATAACGTAATCAATAATAAACAAATTTTTTTCATTATGTACATCTCTCCTTAAGTTCTTCATTTGATTTAGTTTAATCGTCCAATTTATTAAACATTAATTCATGAAAGACAGTTAATCATTCCCTACCAAATTCCTAGTACTTTATCATATTAACGAAAAAAATTTAAAAGAAACAGTTCAAAAAAAAAATATAAAAAACATTTTTGAACTGTTGGACATTTATATATTTATATGATTAACTTTAAATACTTAGATATATTCTTAAAATTTATTATTTAACAGTTAGAGGAAACAAAGGAGTGAAACGATGTTATTACCAAGTCGAACCAAAAAATTTGTAGATTTAATAAATGAGGTGGAGTTTCGACCTAAAGAAATCAACTATATTTTAAATAAATACAAGATTTCAAGCGCAACTCTTATTCGCTTATCTAATGAATTAAACAATCTTATTCATCCTTCCAAGCTCGTGTCTAACGGCAATATCTTAAGTCTAGAGCTTGCCAATCACCACTCAAGTGACTATTGTATTTCAAAAGCTCTGCAAAACTCTTTAGAGTATAATCTTCTTTTAAAAATTTTTTTTGACGAAAGCTACACTATTTCTTCACTAGCAGAAGCCCTATTCACAAGTGAATCGACTATTAAACGAACTATTAAGGATATTAACTTAAATTTAAGTCCTCTTAATTATAAAATTTCTACAAAACCTGTGAGAATTATTGGAGATGAAATAAAAATCCGTCATTTTTTTATTATTTTAATTAAAGAAATGTTTGGTTTAGAAAATTTACCTTTCAAAAATGAAGATTTATATTTTGTAGAACAAGTTTACAATAACCTCCATACTAAATTCGGTTCAGAATATTGTCGTCAAGATTTACTAAATTTACAATTATTTTCTTTAGTTTCTCTTCAAAGGGAGATTAATAGTAATACCTTTACTATTAATCCTAATCTAATTTCAAATAGAGAAACTATAATTAACTCTCTAATATCTAAGAAGCCTAATCTTTTCATACCAGAATACAAGGGTGTTTCTTATATTAAAATATTCCATTTTTTACTTACCGATAGGTACTTTCTAGAAAAAAACGATGACTTATCATTAAATAACGATAGGATTAAAAAAATCGGTCTTTTTTTAGATGAAATCGAACATGTATTTATTTATAAATACTCAGAAGACAACCGTAATAAATTATTAAAAAAAATATATGATATTATTTGGGGATACTTATCAATTCCGGATAGTTACGAATCTGCCAATAACTATTATAAAAAGTTTTTCAATGAAAATGATTTTTTTCTTGAAAACATGAACGATATTTTCAAAATAATTTTCAACAAACATTTCCAGAATACATCAAAAAATAACATGTATATGATCTTCTTTAGTATGATTACCGAAACTGATAATTTACTCGAAAATTTCATGAAAAATATTAAACCTGTAGAGATTCTAGTTTATGTAAATTTTGATTTTTCTTTTAATTCTTATCTTAAAAATAAACTTAAACTTATTTTACCTGGTGAAAACACCTTAAAGTTTATCGATGAAAGACAATCAATTAAGTTCGATGAATCTTTTTTTAATGATTATGATTTAGTTATCACTAATCATTTCTTTGATGATGCCCCCAAAATTGATAACTATATAATTATTTCTCATTTCTTATCAGAAATTGATTTAACTAAAATAAAAAAATTACATTCAAATATTTTGAAAAAGAAATTCAATACTATCGCAGATGAAATGATTCATCGTGCTTTAAGTAATTAATTTTAAAAAAACAAAGCCACTAGTAAAAAAAGAAATTACTAGTGGCTTTGTTTTTTTTATATAATAATTCAAACTGACTTAATGGAAACAACTTTCCTTTTACTTGTTCAATTATTTGCTCCTCATCTATCAAACCAAACATTCTACTATCTCTAGAATATTCCAAATTATCCCCTATCACAAAATATTTATTAAATGGGATGTGGGTATGAGATCGTAATTCTATTAATGTTTCATTGGATACCCTAAAATTATATAAAAAATCAGAATTTCTAATCATTTTATTAACAATAGATACATTATTTCCTGATCTTACAATTCCATCTCCTGGAATACCTATTACTCGCTTTATTAACAACTCTTCAGAATTATTTTCCTTTATTACAACAATACTATACCGATTAATTGTTTTTACCTTTGTTGTCACAACATAGTCCCCGTTCTTCACTGTAGGCACCATAGAATTACCTGATATCATATGAATTGAAGGCTTTACAGTAATTCGTATAATCAATAATAGTATTATAATAAACATTATTACTATACTTTGTACTAATATTTTCGTCGATTTAAACTTTATCATAAAACTACCTCCAAAAACATTTCACTAATCTATTTAACAACTATTGAATTTTTAATTAATAAAAAAACCAATGACGACATGTTCACTGGTCTTTTATATAATATTGAGGTTCAATAAGGTAATTATATAATAATTTTATTATTTTAGTAAAGTATTACGTTTTTACTTAGCTTCAATATATTTCACTTGTGTTGAGCGTGCGATATCGTTTGAAATAATACGATAAGAAACACGTGTGCCACCTAAGACATTTCCTTCTGAAATTAATATACCATCTTTTGTGACTGCTTCAACAAACGCCACATGTCCATATTCACTGCTAGATCCTGCAACTCCTGGTAAGAATGAAACTAAATAGCCGGCTTTAGGTGTATTGCTTACTTTATAACCTAATTTAGCTCCCTTAGTTCCCCATTCTCCACCATTACCCATATAATCATCTACCGTCATACCTAGTTGCGCCACACGGTTAAACGCATACCATGTACACTGACCAATTGGATAAGAACCTGAAGTGTTATAATTTTTTTGGTTAAAATCGGGGAATTTCATCAAACGACGATATTCTTTTGGAATCTCATTTCTAGATTGTAAAATGCCTGATGTTGTTCCAGTATAAGTTTTATCTAATTTTGGTTCATCATATTGTGTTAAATCATACGCAGCAATTAAACTAATGATTTTTTTATCATATTGTGTATCCGTTGCGTATTTACCTGTTAAACTTTGCGCAGCTGAAATATAGTTATTAGCTTCTGATCGCCATGCTTCTTTATAAAAATCTGATTGCCATCCTGTACCACTCTTGATTAATGACACATAATCTTTAAGAGATTCTTGATAACTAGGATATTTTCTAAACGCTGATTGGATAGCATAAAGATTTCCTTTACCATCGTCTTCATTTGTTGCCATTGAAACGCTCTGACTTTGGTATTGTCCTTTTATGCCAAATAAATTATGGTTAGGTGCTTGTGCTAAACCACTTGTTCCAGAGGCACTTTCTAACAATGCTTGTGCAATCATAACAGATGCAAAAACATCATATTTTAAACCTAATTCACGCGCTCCTTCTCCAATAGATTTAACAAATTTTTCTGTTAACGGATTGGTTTGAAAATTTAAAGAAGCAGGGTATTGTTTTAATAATTTTTCCCCTTCTTTATTTAAAGTTAGCTTTTCATTTCGATAGATAGTTTGATCATCACTTTCGACATAGTACTGAGTTACCACTTCATAGTGATCATCACCATCTTTTTCTACCGTGATTAACAAATCATCGCCGATATATAAACCATACTGCGTTTGATTCATATAATTTGTCCAAACAACAATATCGCCTACAGCAATTGTTTCTGAAGCAGATAATGGCTTAGTTTGTTTGGTCAATAAATCTTGGTCAAAATATTCATTACCTAACCATGTCATTAAAGCTCTTGAGGTAATAGGAGTAGGCTTAACCTTATTTTCTTTATTTTCTTCATGCTTTTTATGTTGTTCATTTTTTTTGTCTTTTGTTGAAGGTTCTTCAAATTGCTCTTTGCCTACCAACAATAAACTACCATAAATAAGAACAGCTTCTTGCTCTGACTTTAGTTCAGATAATAAAGGTAAACGGTAATTTAATAGATTAGACGTTGCAAATTCTTCAGACTGTTCACCTAAGTCGATCTGCGTATTAAATGACGGACCTGAAGTGGCTGCTTTTGTGCTTACTCGATTATCCGTTGTTGATTGCTTATTATTTTGTTTCGTTTTAGAAGCTGCTACTGGTTGATTATTTCCTTCTTTATGAGGTTTTATTTCGTCTTTACCTGGTTTTAAATTATTCACTGGCTTCTTCCCCGGATTATTATCTTTGCCGGGTTTTTGATTAGCTACTGGCTGTTCACCTTTGTCTACGGATGATGAACTATCTTCTTTATTAGGCGACTCTTTACTTGTCTCAGTTGTTTCTGTCGAATTTTCACTTGTTTCAGTGGTTGTATTAGTCACAGAACCTTCTGATTCAGTAGATGACACCGTCTCCTCTGTACTTTCTTGAGCGTCAGAAGTAGTAGTTTCTTCGGTTGTTTGAGATTCCTCAGGTAATGTCTGACTAGAATCAGTTGTTGATTCTGGAATATTTTCTTCCGTTGTTTCAGTCATTTCTGTTGTTTCTGTAGTCACTTGATCTGTTGTCTCTTCGATTAATTCGCTAGAGTCTTTTGGTATTTCTTCACTTGATTCTATTATTTCTAATGATTGATCTGGTAATACTGATATAACATCATCTTCACTGTTCTTATTCCCCATAAACTCTTCTGTTGTATATGAATTAGACATAGTCTCTGAATCAACTATATCTAATTCATCCGCCATTAATGGTTTAGTTTGAATCATTCCTTTTACAAAACTAGTTAATTCTAAACCAGCAAATATAACTAAAGATATCACAATTATTTTTTTTATTTTCATATTTCCCTCTCTTTTTATAAAGAAATTATCAACCAGCATACTTCCTAATAATAAACTAAATTTCTACATTATAATCCAATAATTCCGAATTGAAATTTTGATCTAATAATTTATCTTCATTTTCTAGTTCCTTAAAAAAATCAATTGCAGCCATTGAGGTGTTTTCAGATTCTTCTAATTTTAAATCGTCTATCTTCCTTTGATACATAGTGGCTAATTGTTGTCTAAATGTTCTATCTTCATACTTAATCTCTTCTAATTGTTGTTTTAACATACTGCATTCTTGACCTAAATTTGTAATAGACTTATTTATCTGGGAAACAAGTTCTTCTCTTTTAATCCTCAATGTATTTAACTGCTCTTTAACTGACGTTTTTTCTTTAGCTAATTGCTGAAATAATTTTTCTCGTTGTTTTTTTGCCTCATTAACAAAATTTTCTTTTTCCAACTCAAAATCGACATAAAACTGCTCTCTTTCATCGAATGCTTTTTGTACTATTAAAGTAGCTTTTGTATTTGCTTCTTGTGTAATTTTTAGTGTAGTTTCATTGGCTTCATTTATAATATACTTTGCTTTTTCATTAGCCTCATCTATTAGTTGTTTTTTCTTATTTTCAACATCAATAAAATCTTCCTGTATCTTTTGAGCATATTCTTCTAACTTTTCCTTTCCTTCAATTATTAAAGCCTGCGCTCTATTAATAGCATCATCTTTTAATCCTTCTGTACTATCAACCAGCATTAAAAGTTCTTCGTTTTTTTTATTAATTTTTAGATTATGTCGTAGTAATTCTTCATTTTCACTCTTTATTCTCTGCATTTCCTGAACATATTTATTAGTTTCAATATCTAGACTCTTTCTCAGCTCTTGCTCTTGTTTATAAAGCGTATTCAAATGTAAGTGCTCTTCTTTTAATTCATTATTTTTTTCATTAAGAGCATTATTAATATTCTCTAATTTAGATTGTTTTTCTAATAAATCATTGATGTAGTTATCAACTTCTTTTTTTGAATATCCTGTCATAACTGTTTGAAATTTAAAAGTTTCCACTTTTTTATTATTCAATCTTTTCATCTCCTAATTAATTATTCTCGAATAAATTATCTATTTCATAAAATAGCTGTTCACTAAACAACTGTAAATCTTGATCTAAATTTTTCAAATTCTCTTTAACATTTTCGTCATCTAATTTTTGATTACTTTTTTCTTTTAATCCATCATTAAGCAATAAATTATCGTCTGAACTCACTTTTTTAGAACTCTTAGAAGTTGCATTTTTAAGTGAATTTTCTGATTTTATATCTTTTTTATCCAACTCAAATTCCAATCTAGCAATGTTATCTAATATATCTAGTATCTTAAAACTTTGATTTTTATTATTCAAAATAATCTCCTGTTCACTAATTGAACGCTCTTTTTTTTCATTTTCTAATGATTCTTTCAAGTTATTTATTTCTGTTTTTAAAATACGAATCTCTTTGTTTTTTTTTCTCTCCATTTTTAAACTATCTGACAAATCAAACAAATTTTGATATGTATTATCAAAAGTCACTTCATCCATCAAATCAATTTCACTTATCATTGATTGTACAGAAAAAAACTTCTCCATCATATTAATCCACCTTTCCATATTCATAATTCGATTCCAATTTATCTGTCATCGTATTCCTAATATAATGAAATTGTTCAACTAACTCATTTTTTTGATTAAATTTAATTAATACTTCAATAATACTTCTGTTTGCAGATAGTTCTTCGATAAAATAATTTTGATTTTTTTTTATCTCATCTGCTTGAATATTCTCAACACTTAAACTACTAAAATTAATTATCAGTAGTTTCTTTTCTTGATTATAAATAACTACTGGACTAGTATATCCAAAATATGGATAAATTTTATTAGCTATATTAACTTCTAGTTTTTCAATTTCTTTTTGGTCTACATTATTTTTCGGGAAAATTTGAGATAATTCTATACCATTTGAGGGATATTCTCTAACTGGAAGCTCATTTAATAACTCTTGGTACTTTAAGTGTATTATCTCTATTTCTTCTCTGACACCAGCTAACTCTCCAACTAGTGATGACTGTTTAATTTCATACACAATAAGTTTATATGTCATTAAAATTGTAGATCCAACTGACAAAATGGCAACCAAAACTAAAATTTTTACATGATTAACCATTTGTATCATTTGGTATTTTAAAAACTTACGCTTAAAATCTTCAGAATATCGTCTCAATTTACTTATTTTATTTATATTCATCTGAATTATTGCTCTAGGAACTACTAAAACAGTCATCGTTATTAAAATGGATATAATTATAAATAATAGCAACATATTTTTCTCCCTTCTTTAAATTTTAATTTATTCTTCCCACTTTATTAAAAGGATATACTCGATATGTTAGAATGCCTTCAACATCTTCCTTATTAACAAATCCAAATTTTCTACTATCGTTAGAGATTCCTCTATTATCACCTATAACAAAATACTGATTTTCAGGAATTTTATTGTAGTAAGATAACTCTTTAGCTACCTTTATATCTAACTCAAATTTGCTTACAGAAGCATAATTATCTTCTTCTTTATTAGTAATAATAATTTGATTATGAGCTATAATATATTCGTCTCCTGGCATCCCAATTACTCTTTTTAATAGTAAAGATCCGCTCTCCTTATTTTCAAAACCAATCAATGAATATCTAGGAACTAATTTAGTTTTCTTGATTAAAATTATATCATTATTATGGATTGTTGGTTCCATGCTTCTACCATTAATAGAATGAATTTTAAATAGAAAGTTAAATACTATAATAAATATTAAAGTGATTATATTCACTAAAACAATTTTTTTTTTTCAATTTAATCCCTCACTTCTTTGTTGCCCAATAAGACTTCTATGATCTATTATATAAATTTAAATTGAATTACCCTCATACTTTAGATAGGCATATACTATCGTATTCAGAATACTATTCCTTCACATGCATAAAAAGGTCAAAAACACTTATTTTTTTTCAAATTTGACCTTTTAGTAAAACTACAATTTTTTTGAGAGTTTTAGTTTAGAACTGTTTAACACCAAAATAAAAATAATACAATACTAATCTATGTGAAAATGAATGATGATTGGTATAAATTTAATATTTTAACAATTTGTTGCCAATTTATTATTGACATAAAAACATAGAAGGTGGCTATAATAATGACCACCTTCTATGTTTTAGTAATATTATTTAGACAATATTTTATATATATACAACAACCATTTATCAGTTGCTTGATCTATTAACTCGTATGTATACTCAAATTCACCTGTATAGTAAGGATCTGGCACATCTGGACGACCGGCTTCAGGCAATACAGATAGGCATGTCACGATTTTATCCTGATACTCTATCGGTGCGATGGCTTTTAGATTGGCAATATTTTGTTCATCCATCCCAATAATATAATCAAACGCCTCGAAATCTTGGGGCTTTATTTGTTCGGATGTGATGCCTGAATAGTCAATGCCTTTCTCGTCTAGCAGTTCTCTTGTTTGATGATACGGTGGTTTACCGACGTTAAAATCACTAGTGGCACGTGAAGCCACCTCAATTTGATTTGATAAGCCAGCTTGTGAGACTTTGTGACGCATTACGGCTTCGCCAACTGGTGAACGGCAAATGTTTCCTAAACAAACAAATAGTACTTTAATCATCTTGGTTATCTCCTTCTGATATTATTTTTGTTAGCAGTTCTTTAAATGTTTCTTTTTGTTCAACCGTCAATTTACTTGGGCCTTTCGTGCGTTGGCCACTTCTTCTTAGTTTAGCTGAATGATGACGTTGTTCAAGTAATTGATCAATATTGGTATACGTATATTCTTTACCCGTATGATGTAACACACGAACTTTTTTAGGTAAAGCAAGTGAAGCTAAGCCATAATCTTGTGTGACAAGAATATCGTGTGCTTGAATTAAGCCGATGATTTTGTAATCTGCCGAATCCGCCCCACGATCGACATATACCACTTCGATTTGGTCTGGATGTTTATCACTCACATGATCGTAACTACTAACTAAAATAACTGGGATTTGCGTCTTTTGAGCAACTTGATAGATTTCTTGCTTAACTGGACAAGCATCTCCATCAATAACAATTCGCATATAATAGCTCCTTTCAAAAAAGGATTGTGACAAATGGCCACAATCCTTTTTACTTTTCTATTTAGGCTTTCGGGGACAACATATTGCTCAAAAGTCATTCGTCCCCTTAAGCACTTTATCTAATCCGGCTTTTGGTCGGAGCTAAACACGACTACAAGCACTTTAATTTGCGACAATATTGACTAGTTTGCCTGGTACAGCTATGACTTTACGAATCGTTTTGCCTTCTAATTGTGGGGCAATTTGTTCGTGTGCAATCGCGAATTTCTCTAAGTCTTCTTTGTTAATATCAATCGCTACTTCAACACGCGCGCGCACTTTTCCGTTGATTTGGATGACGATTTCGGCTGTATCTTCGGTTAACTCGTCTTCGTCATAAGTTGGCCAAGCAACGTAAGAAATATCGTTTTCGTTCCCTAGAATTTGCCACAACTCTTCACCTAAATGAGGTGCGATTGGCGCTAGTAATTGGACGAAGCCTTTAATGTATTCATAAGGAAGTGCATCTTGTTTATTCGCTTCATTAACAAAAATCATTAATTGTGAAATGGCTGTATTAAAGTGTAAGATTTCGTAATCTTCGGTCACTTTTTTCACTGTTTGATGGTAAACTTTTGTCAATTTACCGTCATTTTTCGTTGTGATACGGTCACGCATTTTGCCGTTTTCATCAACAATTAGACGCCATACGCGGTCTAAGAATTTACGAGAACCTTCTAATCCGTTTTCGCTCCAAGCGATTGAGGCGTCTAATGGTCCCATGAACATTTCGTATAAACGTAATGTATCTGCCCCATATTTTTCAACGACATCATCAGGGTTCACAACATTGCCTTTTGATTTAGACATTTTTTCATTGTTACTACCTAAAATCATCCCTTGATTGAACAGGCGTTGGAATGGTTCTTTTGTACCAACTACACCGATATCGTATAAGAATTTATGCCAGAAACGAGCATACAATAAGTGAAGTACCGCATGTTCTGCACCACCGATATACATATCCACCGGTAACCATTTCGCTAATTTAGCAGGATCAGCAATTTGTTCATGATTATGAGGATCGATATAACGTAAGTAATACCATGAGCTACCTGCCCATTGTGGCATTGTATTGGTTTCACGGCGACCTTTTTTACCTGTTACTGGATCTACAACATTTACCCATTCTTCAATGTTCGCAAGAGGTGATTCACCAGTACCGCTTGGCTGAATGTCGGTTGTTTTTGGTAAAGCTAGTGGTAATTCTTCTTCTGGAACAGTTGTCATCGTACCATCTTCCCAATGAATCACAGGGATCGGTTCTCCCCAATAACGTTGGCGAGAGAATAACCAGTCACGTAGGCGGTAGTTGACTTCTTTTTTACCAATACCTTTTTCAGTTAACCAATCAATCATTTTAGCAATCGCTGTTTCGTTGTCTAAACCGTTTAGAAAATCAGAATTGATATGTGTCCCTTCACCTGTGTGAGCAGCTTCTTCGATGTTGCCACCGTCAATCACTGGAATAATGGATAAGCCAAATGTTTTAGCAAATTCGTAGTCACGTTCGTCGTGAGCTGGAACCGCCATAATAGCACCTGTACCGTAGCTTGCTAACACATAATCAGCAATCCAAATTGGCATTTTCTCACCATTAGCTGGGTTAATCGCGTAAGCACCTGTGAAGACTCCTGTTTTTCCTTTAGAGAGCTCCGTACGGTCTAAGTCAGATTTTTTCTCTGCCTCTTTGATATATGCTTCAACTGCGTCTGCTTGTTCATCCGTCATAATGTCTTTAACTAATGGTAGTTCTGGCGCCATAACGGCATACGTTGCACCAAATAATGTATCTGGACGTGTAGTAAATGCCGTAAAGTTGTGATCTGTCCCATCAATTTGGAACGTAATATGTGCGCCTTCTGAGCGTCCAATCCAGTGACGTTGCATCTCTTTGATGCTTTCTGGCCAATCAACTTCTTCTAAATCATCAATTAAACGATCTGCATAGGCTGTAATTTTAAGCATCCATTGCTTCATCGGTTTGCGGACAACTGGATGTCCTCCACGCTCTGATAAGCCATCGATAACTTCTTCGTTTGCTAAGACCGTTCCTAAAGCAGGACACCAGTTAACCGCAACTTCTGATTCATAGGCTAAGCCTTTTTCATATAATTTAGTAAAAATCCATTGTGTCCATTTATAGTAATTTGGATCTGTGGTATTAATTTCACGGTCCCAATCGTAACTAAAACCTAATGAATTAATTTGACGCTTGAATGTTTGAATATTCTTTTCAGTAAATTCCGCTGGATCGTTACCAGTATCTAGGGCATATTGCTCAGCGGGTAAACCAAACGCATCCCACCCCATTGGATGTAGAACATTGTAACCTTGCGCACGTTTTAAACGTGACAAGATATCTGTTGCTGTGTAACCTTCTGGATGTCCAACGTGTAAACCTTGTCCTGATGGGTATGGAAACATATCTAACGCATAAAAGTTAGGCTTGTTGTCATCTTCTGTTGTTTTGAACGTGTGTTCTTTGGCCCAATGTTGTTGCCACTTTTGCTCAATTTCTCTGTGATTAAAAACCATTATTTTCCCTCCTAAATATAATAAAAAAGTCCTATAAAAGCGTAATAAAACACTTTTATAGGACGTAATGTCAATTACGTGGTACCACCTAAATTCGTTTGACAAATTAGTCAAACCTCTACAGCTTGTAACGAAAGCCATCCGTTCTATAGTAGAAATTACTCCAAGGCAAGTTCAAAGTATTCCTTTATGCATTCACAGCAACCATGCACTCTCTTGAAAGGAACTATCTCTTACTACTCCTCTTCTCAGTTGATGTCATCATATCAAATATATGGCTTAATTGCAACTTATTATATCGTCTCAACAAGTTATTTTAATGTCAATGTTTGACCAATATAAATAGCATCCTTAGTTAATTTGTTTAACTCTTTCAACTCTTTTACTGTTAACTTGTTCTTTTTAGCGATTGAATATAACGTATCACCTTTTTTTACTTCATACGTTTTCTTCTCATCAGTATTAGTTGTTGATGCTGGTTGATTTTTTTCAGTTATAACTAATTTTTGTCCCACATAGATAATATGGTTACGTAAGTTATTTAGCTTTTTCAATTGTTCAACTGACATCCCATGTTTATTGGCTACGCTAAATAAGGTATCATCCTTACCTACTGTATATGTTCCGTTAATTGATACATCAGCTTGAGATGTCTGTGTAGAAGTAGACGAAACTGTTGTTTTTTCTTCAGCATGGTCTGCTATTTTCAACGTTTGACCTACATAGATCACATCACTCTTCAAGGCGTTCCATTGTTTTAAGTTAGCTAAGCTAACATTATAATTTTTTGCAATAGAATACAAAGTGTCGCTCGCTTTAACAGTATAACGTTTCATATTAATATTAGATGATTGACTCGTATTACTTGGAGCGTTTGATGTGCTTGTTTGATCATTTGTTGTTTCTTGTGAGGGTTGTTTAACTGTCAAACGTTGCCCTACAAAAATCATGTCGCCACTCATCTTATTCCATGATTTAATTTGTACAACACTCACACCATATTTTCTAGAAATACTTGATAAAGTGTCACCTGCTGCTACTTGATGTGTTTTGGTTGAGCTTTGATTGTTTTCATTTTTATTAGGTGTTGTATGAGTTGATGCACTTGATGATTTTTTGCTAACTTTTAGTGATTGCCCAACATAGATGGTATCCGTCGTTAACTTATTCCACGATTTAATTTGCGCAACACTTACACCATGTTTATTGGCAATACGATAAAGCGTGTCACCTGCTGCTACTTTATACGTTGTGGCGTTGCCACTTGTATTGTCCGCTTGCTCTTTATGTTGCGTATTATTAGTTGTTCCCTCAACTTTTTGAGTGCCAACTTTTAATGATTGCCCCACGTATATCGCATCATTCTTCAAACCATTCCATGATTTGATTTGCGCAACACTTACACCGTATTGACGCGCCAAACTATATAACGTATTACCAGATACGACTTTGTGTATATGAGCCGACTGAGTTGTTCCTGTAGATTGACCTGATGCATTGTGATCGGCTTCTTGTTGATTATTGGTTGAATGTTTGCTTACTTTCAATTGTTGGCCAACATATATTAGATCCCCTGATAATTTATTCCATGAACGTAGCTGAGCGACCGTGACACCATGTTTTTTTGAAATTTTTGTTAATGTGTCACCTGCCTGTACGTTATAATATGAAAATTCTTCTGAAGGTTTAGACGTCGTCAATGGATTATCCAAAGAACTATTCCCGTTATTACCAACTGTTCCATTATCTGATACATTTGGGTGACTACCAGGTGTATCAAAAGCAGTTAAATTATATCGTTCAATAATATTATTTAATTTAGAACCATAATTAGGATCTGTTGCATAACGGCCTGTTAACCATGCCGTTGCTTGACGATAAGAGTTACTATTGCTCTTCCATGCGCCAGAATAATAGTAATTGCCAGAAGCAAAACTAGTATTTCTTAACACATAGGCATTATCGTACAACGATTCTCTATAAGAGGGATATTTTCTAAAGGACGCATTCACATAGACATCTTTACCATTAATATGTTCCCATGTTCTCATTATGACACTCTGACCGTTATACGAACCTTTAATACCAAATAAGTTATGATTAGGATAGCTCGCTAAACCACTATTCCCCCATGAACTTTCTAATATAGCTTGTGCTACCATAATAGACGCATATAAATCGTTTTCATCTGCCACTACTTGAGCTAAGCTTCCGATTTGTTTGACAAAATCCGCTTGAGAGGCAAACGCTGTAATCACTTGAGGTGTTTTTACGGTTTCAATTGAGGGTAATTTATCTTTTTCTTGTTTGCCCTCTACTTTTACTGACTGCTCATTATCTAATTCTTCAGCATTTACTAATTGAGAGCCATCTAATAAGGTCCCTAAAGAACCCATTGCTAGGGTTGTCCCTAATAGTGAAGTTGACTTTTTCATTAAAAATGACTGACTATTATATTTTTTCTCTTTATTGCCACTGTGTTTTTTGATCATTTAAACAAATCCTCCCAACATATCCATATATAGATAGCTAATTAAATTCTAACATTTTTATGATCATAAATCATTTATTTAATAAATTTGTAATATATTAAACATATTTCATACTTTAGACTGATTTTAGTGATATGTCATTGTCTTTTGTCACTCATTTGTACTATGATACAAGAAACGAACACTTAGGAGATTATTCAATGTATGAACATACTTATTTACAAAAACTTAATGACGCATTAATTAATATTCCCTCTAAAGAAAAGACGTTAATTTTGACATACTATCAAGAGCTTATTCATAAAGAGCACTTAACGGATCAATCAGAAGAAACGATTATCCAGGCATTAGGTGATCCTGTCATCATTGCGGCGGCTATATTAAAAAAAAATAGGGCCAAAACTTCCCAGTCTCCGTATGAGCAGCAAGGGTGGCAAGAATGGTCTGATCAAGGTATGGATGATAAATTCGATACAAAAAAAAGTAAACGAACTCGTCCATACTCTAAATTACAACGAGTCTTACAAATATTAGGATTGCTTTTTATTAACTTAACCTTAATGTTTTGGCTATTTTTATGTATCGGTATTTTAATTGTCTGTGGCTGGATTGTTAGTATAACCTTTGTTATCAGCCCAATTATATTAATTGCAGCTTATTTCACCCCTTACCTAACTTATCCACTATTTAGTCTATCTATCGGATGTGTCCTCTTTGGCCTAGGGATTGTCGGTTGTTATCTTTGTAAAACACTGACTAAATATTTTTGGAGAGTAACGAAGTATTACTTCTACGCTAATTTACACGTTTTGAGAGGTGACTATTAATGAAAAAATCAACCAAATTTATGATGGGAATTGCTTTACTTTCGGTTATTATCGGAATAATTGGGATTGGCTTTAGCTTAAACCGATTTGAAAAGACTAGATTACGTGATGAATTATCTCTACCTACTAACGCTAATACCTTAACTATTGAAATTAAAAAAGGGAGTCAGCTAGATCTCAATATAACACAAACCAGTAATCCAACCATTCAATTAAATGAAGATGGCTTTATCCCGCAAGATATCTCTTACGAACTATCAGAAATAGATAAAAAATGGCACCTTGAATTAGAAAATCATCCAGTTGAACAAAAAGACACAGTAATAGGTTTCTATTCACCATCATTAAATTCCATACATATTCAGTTACCTAAACAAGTGACTCATTTAAATATTGTAACCCATGAAGGTGACCATCCCAATATCCATGTATCTAATATGTCACTTGCCTCATTAAACACCAATACGTCGTCAACCAATTTACGCTTAAATAATCTCAAACTTGATGAAATAAAAACCCAACAACTTTCAGGAACAATAACTATTGATCAATCAACGATTTATAAAGACACAAACATAGAATCAAACGAAAGTGCCACCTATTTTTATCATTCTAAGTTCCTAGAAAAAACACTTATAGAGTCAAGCGAAGGCAATAGCCAATTATTTGCTAATCAATTTGATGACGTCACTGTCCTTAATGAAAAAGGAATAATCAGTTTTGAAAATAATTCAGGAAATACAACGCTAAAAAATGAATATGGTGATATTTATTTGATTAACCCTAAAGATACCAGTCAAAATAAAGTAACCAACACTAAAGGCAACATATTTGTTACTTTACTAGAAGGTCATGAAGCACAACAGACAATTAAAATCGATAACCCTAAAACAGATGTCCAAGCATTTGATACGGCTACTATCGTAAAAAATAATGAACCTGCCGCTATTCAATTAAGTACACAATCAGGGGCCATTCAATTAATGCAATTCAAAATTGATAAAGACGCATCTGATAAAGATTCCCATGATACTTATTATTATTTAGATAAAACGCCGATTGACAACAATCGAGCTGATTATTTATCTTTTGATACGCTTTACTATGCCTCTGATTGTTTCGTTCAACTACCATAAACGCTAAAAATCAATAATCAGTTGTGATATAATGAACAGGGAGTGTGATAAATTAATCACACTCCCTTTAATTGTCTATAATTATTATGAAAAGAGGGATTCTTTGAAAAATTCAACCATGCGCCTTTATTGGCACTTTGCTAGTGTTATTTGTTTAACACTCTTTATGATACTTGGTTATATCGTGAAATTTTATGAATCGACTATTTTGAGAATTGATCAACCCATCATGAATTGGTTCGTTTCTATTCGCTCACATTCATTCACCAATTTCTTTAGTTGGCTGACTAAATTCGGTAATACACTTTCCGTTGTTTTTATCGTCTTAGCGATTGTGACACTGTTATGGCAAAGTAAACGAAAAGTGGAAGCCTATTGGTTAGTACTGAATACGGCGCTTATTTCTGGCGTTGGTAACTATCTTATTAAATTTTTATATAGCCGAGAACGTCCTAGTGTGGAGCATTTAATCTATGCTGACCACTATAGTTTTCCTAGTGGTCATGCGATGATTAGTATCCTTTTATGGGGGACTATTTTCTTAATTTTGTTACCTTACGCTAAAGGATCTTGGAAAATCAAAACATTACAAGCTTTTTGTATTATCTTTGCTCTCCTAATTGGGATAAGTCGTAATTACTTAGGGGTTCATTATCCAAGTGACATTATAGGTGGCTACTTACTTGGCGCCAGTTGGCTAGCGTATTCTTATCCTTATTTTGTGAAGTATCGTCTATTACAAGTATTTAACCAATAAAGAAAGAGTGAATAATATGACATTTCAATATTCTAATGATCCTAACAAACGATTTCACACCTTAAATTACGCTTTTCGCGAGGAGTTCGGTGAGAAAATTTTTAAAGTAACACTTGATGGTGGGTTTGATTGTCCCAACCGAGACGGGACAGTTGCGCATGGTGGTTGTACCTTTTGTAGTGTCTCTGGATCAGGTGATATGATCATTGCACCAAAAGACCCACTACCTGTTCAATATCAAAAAGAAGTCACACGCATGCATAAAAAATGGCCAGATGTTAATAAGTATATAGTTTATTTTCAAAACTTCACCAACACACATGCGCCACTTGAGGTGATTAAGCATCGTTTTGAACAAGTCGTCAATGAACAAGGAGTTGTTGGAATGGCGATTGGTACCCGTCCTGATTGTTTACCTGATGACGTGGTCGAATATTTAGCCGAACTAAACGATCGTATGTATTTGTGGGTCGAACTAGGCTTACAAACGACTTTTGAAGACACCAGTCGCAAAATTAACCGCGCTCACGACTATCAAACTTACTTAGACGGCGTTGCAAAATTACGCAAACATAACATTCGCGTCTGTACCCATCTGATTAATGGTTTGCCCGGTGAAACACACGAGATGATGCTAGAAAACGTCCGTCGCACGATTCTCGATTCTGATATTCAAGGCATCAAAATTCATCTCTTACACTTAATGAAAAACACCCGCATGATGCGTGACTATGCTAAAGGCGAGTTAAAACTAATGGAACAAGATGAATACGTCAAATTAGTTTGTGACCAACTAGAAATGATACCACCAGAAATCATCGTGCATCGTTTAACCGGTGATGCTCCGCGTGATACCTTAGTTGGACCGATGTGGAGCTTGAAGAAATGGGAAGTGTTAAACGCGATTGATAAAGAAATGCGTGAGCGTGATACTTATCAAGGAATTAAAAACATACGATTACAAGGAGCCGATACTTCATGTTAAAATCAGCTTTACACTATAGTCATGACCTATTAGCACAAGTCGTACAACCGGGAAACTGGGTGATTGATGCGACAGTCGGTAATGGACATGACACCTTATTTCTTGCTGAATTAGTTGGAAAAACTGGTCGCGTGATTGGTTTTGATGTGCAAAAAATTGCCATTCAACGCACAACAGAACGATTAGAAGACGCTAACTTATCTCAAAGATGTGCCTTACATACCAAAGGACATGAAACGATTGATGAATTAGTACCGTTTGAACAGCTTATCCATGCGGCTGTCTTTAACCTTGGCTATTTGCCAAACAGTGACAAAGAAGTTATTACTCAAGCCCAAACAACTCTCACAGCGCTTAAGGCTATTATGAAACGTTTAGCACCCGGCGGACGGATTGTCGTAGTCGTTTATTACGGTCATCCAGGTGGATTAGAGGAAAAAAATCATGTTCAACAATTTGCAGAAACACTTCCTCAATCAGACTATAATGTCCTACAATATGGCTTTATCAATCAAAAAAACAATCCTCCTTACCTACTCTGTATCGAAAAAAAACGCACAAAAAATGCGCGATAAAAAAGTCCATTCCCTTAAAAATAAAGGGGATGGACTTTTTATTAATCTTTGATCAATAAATTAATTAAAAAACCAACAACTAATAAACCAACTGAAACGACAAACACGATATGTAGCCCATCAAATAAAATTACTCGTAAATCATTCAATTGTTCTAAAGGCATTTTATCAGCTAATACGTGATTAGATACATCATCAATTTGAGCACGTGTATAACCGTGACCATTATTAGCAATCGACTCACTAATTTGACAGTTCAAGATAACCCCGTAGATTGAGATCATGATTGTTTGTCCTAATGTACGACATAAGGTATTAAACGATGTAGCAACACCTGTTAAATCGCTCGTAACGGTTGTCTGTGCATTTACTGTACAAACCGTAATAGTAATCCCCATCCCTAAACCAATCCAAGCTGAAATT
Organism: Vagococcus xieshaowenii; assembly: GCF_004792515.1. Classification (NCBI taxonomy): domain Bacteria; kingdom Bacillati; phylum Bacillota; class Bacilli; order Lactobacillales; family Enterococcaceae; genus Vagococcus; species Vagococcus xieshaowenii. The sequence goes on from NZ_CP038865.1 coordinate 1,342,544, forward strand.
AAACAAAAAACTAAATAGCTCGTATTTAAAGAAGCAAACGCCATCATGATAGCACCTGATAAAATAATCAACACGCCACTTCCTAAACTAACTTGCGTACTACGTTTAGCAAGTAATTTACCTGCTAAAAATGAGCCGATTACCCATGTAATTGATAAAGGTGTTAACGATAAGCCACCGACTGCTGCTTTAACGCCTAATAGTCCTTGCATCCACATTGGAATATACACATCAATTCCCATTAAAAAACCACTTATAAGTGCTGCTAATAAATTAATTAACACGAATTTTTTATTTTTTAATAAGAACATTGGAATTACTGGATCAACTGCTTTATTTTCTACTTGAATAAAAATAAACGCTAAAAGAACTGACAACGCAAAACAGACGATTGTCAGAATACCAACACCGCCATTATCGCTAATGGTTTGAAACCCGTAAAGAAAGGCTAGCAACAAGCTCATCAACACTAAACTACCTTTAATATCGACTGCTCCAGATACGCCTTTATGTTTTGGCTCAATTAAGAAAGTTTGTAATAATATCATTAATAAGATACCAATCGGTAAGTTAACAAAGAAAATCCAATGCCAACCAATCGTATCTACAATAAAACCACCTGCTAACGGTCCAACAACACTAGCAATTCCCCACGCCGCACTGTTTAACCCTAAAATTTTCGCTCGTTTTTCTGGTGCGTAGATGTCCGCAATAATAGTTAATGCAACCGGCATAATTGCACCTGCTCCAATTCCCTGAATCGCCCTAAAAATAATTAATTGCAACATGCTAGTTGAAAAGCCACATAGTAATGACCCTAGCATAAAAAAGAACAAACCAATTTGAAAAACTGGTTTACGCCCAATGGTATCTGTCAATTTCCCATAAATAGGGGTCATCATCGCGTTGGTTAATAAATAAATTGAAAATACCCAACTCATAATTTCCCCGCCTTTTAAAAGACTTGAAATCGTCGGCATGGCTGTTGATAAAATCGTTGCTTCAATCGCCGTCATAAAAGTGGCTATAAAAACCGTAAACGTCACGATTTTTACATTTGTTTTCTTTTGTTTCATGTGTATCTTTCACTCCTTTTCATTTTTAGACATGTGAAACTATAAGGTTATTACCCTTGGCTTTCTAGTAAAGCATTAATTATGACTTGTAATGAAGACACAATGTTAGTATCTCCTATTTTTAGTTAATTAAAAACATGAAGCGATCCTCTGGCGCAAATACATGTAGATGATCACACGTGTAGCCTCGTAACCAACAGACATTGTCAATTTTTCGCATATAAAAGCCCTTTGGAAAATCATCCGTATCTATAAGTATTTTCGAAGCAATCGTCACGGAATTAGTTGGTGCTTTACCTGTTGAAATAAGTCCTATACTATCTTCTAAATAATTGTAATCAAGGCTTAATAGAGCAGCTATTTCAACTTCGCATAAAGCAAATCCTTTTTTTATCCCTGAAATAAAGACTTCTAATAGTGTTCCTCCCTGGGATAATCCTAACTTGGCAACTGTTACTTCTACCAACCTAATTGTTTGCTCATGCCAGAATTTGAAGTCATCTAATTGTTCAAGTAATTGATGACCTAGTGGATTTAGAAATACTTGCTTCTCCTCTAGTGTAGCGATTAATTGCTTTTTATCCATTCCACCAATGGTCAATTGAATTATTTTCATTCTAATCTCCTTTTTTAGATAAAAAACTCCCAATGAAAAAGAGATTTTTTCATCAGGAGTTGGCTCTTAAATCCTTTATTTAGTTTCATTTAAGCTCTTTAATAAGCCTTCTACCTTATCTGTATGTTCCCAAGTTAAATCGATATCTGTACGACCAAAATGTCCATAAGCCGCTGTTTGACGGTAGATAGGACGTCTTAACTGTAACATATCAATAATACCTTGAGGACGTAAATCGAAGTTTTCTCGCACTGCTGCCACTAATTGCTCATCTGATACTGTTCCAGTACCAAAAGTATTCACTGCAATCGACACAGGTTGTGCAACCCCAATGGCATAAGCAAGTTGTACTTCACATCTTGTTGCTAATTTAGCCGCAACAATATTTTTGGCAATATAACGTGCCGCATAGCTTGCTGAACGGTCTACTTTTGTTGCATCTTTACCAGAGAAAGCTCCACCACCATGGCGTGCATAACCTCCGTAAGTATCAACAATGATTTTACGACCTGTTAAACCAGCATCCCCTTGAGGACCACCGATGACAAAACGACCTGATGGGTTAACAAAGTATTTTGTTTCTTCATCTAATAATTCTGCTGGAATGACCTCTTGAATGACTAATTTTAATAAATCCTCACGAATCTGCTCTTGTGTAACTTCTTCGTCATGTTGTGTACTAATAACAACTGTATCCACGCGTTTTGGTTGATCATTCTCATCATACTCAACCGTAACTTGTGACTTCGCATCTGGACGTAAGTAAGCTAATGTTTTAGCTTTTCTTAATTCAGCTAATCGTTTTACTAAACGATGACTTAATGAGATAGGTAATGGCATTAATTCTGGTGTTTCATCACATGCATAACCAAACATTAACCCTTGGTCTCCCGCACCGATATCAGCGGTCTCTTCTTCACGTGATTCTAACGCATTGTCAACACCTGCCGCAATATCAGCTGATTGTTCATCAATCGCTACCATAACCGCACATGTATCACCATCGAATCCAAATTTTGCACGTGTGTAACCAATTTCTTTAATCGTTTCACGAACAACTTTTTGAATATCAACGTAACCTGATGTTGAAATTTCTCCAAACACTAACACTAAACCAGTTGTAACAGACGTCTCACACGCAACACGTGCATAAGGATCTTGTTCTAAAAGAGCATCTAAGATAGCATCACTAATTTGATCCGCAATTTTATCTGGATGTCCTTCCGATACAGATTCTGATGTAAATAATTTTTTTTCTAACATTTTCTCTATTCCCCCTAATTATTTTTCGGTTACAAGGAATCTTCAAACCTTCTGTTCAAAGCCTATCGGGAACTTGCAACGTTCCTAGTATAACAAAATATTTACGCAATTACTAATATTATTTAATCCTTGTTCCCTTGACGTTTTCAAAAAAGTTATATAACATTAAATCAGTCATAACAACATAGGAGAAAAACATTGAATCATAACTATCAAAAACCAAATTTTATTTTTATTGCCATTAATTCGTTTATTGAAACTATTACCTGTTTGCTACCAGGTTTAATTTTAGGACATTCACTCAAGTGGTATTCTAGTACGATTTTACTCTTAGCCCTTTATATATGGTTATCAAACTTTTTCATTAATCTACTTCGTGTCGCCTTTAAAAATCGAACGGAGCTAACTAATCAACTACTAGCTATTAAACTTGCGCTAGCAACGCTATTAATTTTCTTGTTATTTTTTAAACTTGGTTTCAACTTTACTATCATCATTATTCTATATGAAATCTATCAATTATTAGTAAACTTAAACTTTAAAAAATTCTTAGTGCATCCCCAATATACTCTTATGATGTCACTATTCAATGGGATTATTTTCAATACAATTATCCTAGCTCTAGCAACTAACAAATTCGAACTATCATACTTAGCCACATTTATTTTCGCCTATCTTATCGCAATGTCTAGCATAACAACCCGACAATTATATGATTACAACGGCTCATGGAATAAGAGTAAAACAATTTTGTTAAAACTTGTAAGTTTCTTTGCAACTATTGGCTTTTTATTTTGGCAAAACCACTTACACCAAGTGAGTGATTGGTTATTTTATTCACTATCTATCGGTTTAGTATTGATCCTTTTCTGTTTGAAATTAATCACTAATCCTAAAAAAAGAGAATTAACCCTTCATTTTACTTCTATTATTTTATTAGTCGTCTATTATTTGTTTAAATAAAAAACTTCACCTTTTTGAGGTGAAGTTTTTTTGTGCTATCAATGGCTGACTTTTTCTAAAATCAAAAAAGAACACCTCATAAGAGATGTTCTCATTACATTAATTATTTTAATGTGATTGAAGCGCCAACTTCTTCTAATGAAGCTTTTAAAGCTTCTGCTTCTTCTTTAGAAACGCCTTCTTTTAATGGAGCAGGAGCGCCATCAACTAAAGCTTTAGCTTCTTTTAATCCTAAACCAGTAGCTTCGCGTACTGCTTTGATTACTTTAACTTTTTGGTCACCAGCTGAAGTTAATTCAACAGTGAATTCTGTTTGCTCAGCAGCTCCGCCTTCAGCAGCTCCACCAGCTACAGCTACAGGAGCAGCTGCAGATACACCAAATTCTTCTTCAATAGCTGATACTAATTCGCTTAATTCTAAAATGCTTGATTCTTTTAAATCAGCAATAATTTGTTCAATGTTTAATGCCATTTTATATTCCTCCGTATGTGTTTGTTTTTGTTATAAATTTAAGCTAAGCAGCAATAATTAAGCTGCTTCTTCTTCTTTTGCTTCTGCCACAGCTTTGATTGCGTATGCAACGTTGCGGACAGGTGCTTGAAGTACTGAAAGTAACATAGAAAGTAAACCTTCGCGGTTTGGTAATTTAGCAAGAGCAGTGATTTCTTCAACAGAAGCCACGTTGCCTTCGATAATACCACCTTTAATTTCTAATGCTTCAGCTTCTTTAGCAAAATCAGCGATGATTTTTGCTGGAGCAACTACGTCTTCGTTACTGAAAGCAACAGCAGTAGGACCAGTAAATACTTCTTCTAATCCTTCTAAACCAGCTTGTTCAGCAGCACGACGTAAGATAGAATTTTTGATAACTTTCATTTCAACGCCGTTTTCACGTAATTGTTTACGTAAGTTAGTAGCTTGTTCAACTGTTAAACCACGGTAGTCAACAACAACAACTGATGCTGCTTCGTTGATTTTTGCAGTCATTTCATCTACTAAAAGTGCTTTTTTCTCGATAATAGCTTGACTCATTAATACATTCACCTCCGTATTTTTTGATGGTGGAATTTTTTCAATAAAAAAACTCCATGCCACCGTTGACATAGAGGGACTATTGATTAAACTCAATGTTGTCCTCGGTAGGAAATTAAGGCTAAGCCACCTACTGTCTTCGGTACGTAATAATTATTTAATTAATTACCTAAACAACTTTATCATGTAAAGTTGTTTAGGTCAAGTATTATTTTAGAAATTAAACAGTTTGTGGATCAACTTTTACAGCTGGACCAAAAGTAGTTGTTACAACAAAGTTTTTGATGTAAATACCTTTTGCAGCAGCTGGTTTAGCTTTTAAGATCACATCGTGAACTGTTTTTAAGTTCTCGATTAATTTAGCATCATCAAATGATACTTTACCAATTGGTACATGGATGTTTCCTTGAGGGTCAACACGGTAAGTTACTTTACCAGCTTTAACTTCCTCAATAGCTTTCGTTACATCCATAGTAACTGTACCAGTTTTAGGGTTAGGCATTAAACCTTTAGGTCCTAATACGCGTCCTAATTTACCAACTTCAGCCATCATGTCTGGAGTTGCTACTACTACGTCAAAGTCAAACCATCCACCTTGGATTTTTTGAACCATGTCAGCATCTCCAACATAGTCAGCTCCTGCTGCTTCAGCTTCTTTAGCTTTTTCACCTTTAGCGAATACTAAAACTGATTGTGTTTTACCAGTACCGTTTGGTAAAACAACAGCACCACGGATTTGTTGATCAGCTTTCTTAGGATCTACATTTAAACGGTATGCAACTTCTACAGTTGCGTCAAATTTAGCGTAACCTGCTTCTTTTGCTAAAGCGATAGCTTCTTCTAAATTATAATTTTTTGTGTTGTCTACTTTTTTCAAAGCATCTTGCATTTTTTTGCTCTTTTTAGCCATTTTGTTTCCTCCTTGAATGTGGTTATAACGGTTGATCCTCCCACTAAATTTATATTTTTCAATATAAACTGACTGAGAAGCTACTACATTGACAATCTACACAACTGAAAATTATTCAGCGATAGTGATTCCCATGCTTCGTGCAGTACCTTCAACCATGCGCATTGCTGCTTCAACTGAAGCTGCGTTTAGGTCTTCCATTTTTAACTCAGCAATTTCTTGAACTTGTGCTTTAGTTACTTGTGCAACTTTAGTTTTGTTTGGTTCGCCTGAACCTTTTTCGATGTTAGCAGCTTTCTTTAATAATACTGCTGCTGGTGGTGTTTTAGTAACAAATGTAAATGAACGGTCTTCATATACAGAAATTACTACAGGGATAATTAATCCAATTTGCTCTTGTGTACGAGCGTTGAATTCTTTAGTGAATCCCATGATATTTACACCTGCTTGACCTAATGCTGGTCCTACCGGCGGTGCTGGAGTTGCTTTACCAGCTGGAATTTGTAACTTAACGATTTTTTCTACTTTTTTTGCCACGTGACATACCTCCTTAAGTCCGTGATGTGGTTAGTTGGAGCTAAGATTTCTCCTCCCACGTTTCTTTCCCTTACGAAAAAGAGTGTGTTCTTACACACCTATCTATTATACAATGAATTAAAAAAAAAGCAACATTCAATAACATTTTTTTATGAAATCACCCTAATCAAACAGAATATGATAAACTAAAACAAAGGAGCTGATGACCTAATGAAAAATAAATCACCGAAAAGCGTCTTTGACATTATCTCTACAGGCGCAAAGATTCCCACCCTTTTAGATGTTCGATTAGCTATTAATACTGGAAAATGGCTAAATTCAATCATAAATGGACTACCCGACGGCATCGATATTTACTCTAATCAAACCCAACAACGATTACCTGATTTTGCTTTAGTAGCAGGGATATTATTACTTGATGAAACAAATCCTACTATTAAAGATGCATTTAAATTAGCTTACGAAAAAAAAATAGACGTTGGCTTTATTAATCAATTATCTGTAGAAAATAGGGCTGATTATTCCATTATTCGTCTCATTAAGGATAAACAAACTTATCTCATTAATTATCAATTACACGAAAATAGTGTAACGATTCATACGATTAACGAGTCAGTCATGAATGTCGTTATTACCGCATAAAAAAAGATGATTCAACGTAGCTTAAATGCTTACATTGAATCATCTTTTTATTTTTTATAAATTATCTACTTGATTAAAGTCTAGCTCTGTTGATGTTTCACGTCCAAACATGTTAATGTTTACTTTAAGTTTTTGACGTTCCATATCAATTTCAGTAATTTCACCTGTTAAGTTAGCAAATGCACCATCAATAATTGTTACGACTTCACCTAATTCAACGTGTAATTCAGTATGACGTTTGCTCATACCTAATTTTTTAAGAATGGCTGTGATTTCTTCATCTAATAGTGGCGCTGGTTTACTTCCTGCACCATGAGAACCTACAAATCCTGTTACGCCTGGTGTATTACGTACCACGTACCATGAATCATCTGTCATTACCATTTCAACTAATACGTAACCTGGGAAAGTTTTTTCCATATTAATCTTTTCTTTACCATTTTTAACTTCGTGTTCTTCTTGTTCAGGAACCACTACACGGAAAATATAATCTTCCATTCCCATAGTTTGCGCACGTGACTCAATATTGGCTTTTACTTTGTTTTCATAACCTGAATAGGTATGCAACACGTACCATTGTTTTTCAAATGTTTCCATTTTCAAGATTCCTTCTTTCGTGTAAAATAAAAAAACCTCAGATAGACCGAAGTTTTCCTCAAACAAAGTATAGCATTGAATTAAGATAAACGCTAGTCTTTTATGATTGACTGGTTACTTTATTTAGCGAATAATTGAACCGCTGTATTTAAGACAAAGTCAACGACACCAAAGAAAATTGCAAATAATAACGTCATTTGAATAACTGTTGCAACATCTTTTCTTAACTTTTTGCCAGTTGGCCATGTGACAGCTTTTAGTTCTGCTAATGTGTCTTTAAAAAATTTCATATCAGCTCTACCTCCAACTACTTAGTTTCTTTGTGTAGCGTGTGTTTTTTACAATATTTACAGAATTTTTTAACTTCTAAACGTTCTGAGCGATTGCTATCGTTTACTGTTTTAGAGTAATTACGAGAGCCGCAATCTACGCATGCCAGGGATGTTTTTCTTGTTGCCATATTTATACACCTTTTCCATTTAGTCTCTTACCTAAGATAACACTATTTTTTTGAACTGTCAATTACTACCAAACCTTGATATTACTATCATTGTCATTGTAGTCACTCTTGTTATTTGATAGAATAGACTTAGAACAGGATTGGAGGAAAAATAATGCTAATTAAACAAGTCTGTATTCCAAAAAAAGATTTAACAACTGTTAATGAAAATTGTACACTTGAAGATGCTTTAAAAATTTTAGAAGATTCAGGTTACCGTTGTGTTCCTATATTAGATGAGGGTGACAAAATTTTCCGTGGAAACATTTATAAAATGCATATCTATCGTCATAAATCAGAAGGCGGCGACATGAGCCTACCTGTTACCCACTTACTTAAAAATGCAACAAAATTCATCAACATTGATGCTTCTTTCTTTAAAATCTTCTTTACTATTAAAGAATTACCCTATATTGCTGTCTTAGATAATAACCAACAATTCTATGGTATCTTAACACATAGTAAATTATTAAATATTTTAGCTCAATCATGGAATGTTAATGAAGGTCGCTATGTATTGACCGTTGCCTCTACTGGTAACCGCGGAGATCTAGCAAGTATCTCTAAAATCATCTCTAAACATACAAGTATCACAAGTTGTATTACGTTAGATGTTGGACAAGATGAATTTATTCGTCGTATGTTATTTACTCTACCCGTTGATACCACAGAAGAAACACTGGAAACAGTCATTCAACATTTAGAGAAAAAGAACTTTGGTGTTATCGAAGTCGAAGATTTACAAAAAGAACGCTCAAATAACTAAAAAAATTCACCTAGGAGATCATCTCTTAGGTGAATTTTTTATTAAACGCAAGTTTTCGACCTTATTTTGCTTCAAATCCTTCAGTCACAGCTTCTGGAAAGTTTGCTTCAACAATGGTTGCACAACGATCACATAAGGTTGGTAAACTTTCGTGACTACCCACATCATGTTTTACCGCACGACAACGATCACATGTTTCACCTTCAGCTTTTTCTACAACAATTGATAAGCCTTCAAATGTCATAGCGCCTTCTGGTACTTCCGTTGCAACTGGCATTACTTCTAATTGAGAAACAATTAAAATTTGAGCCAAATCTGCATTTAGGCTAGTAAACAAGGCATTTGTTACCTCATCAGGATATAACACTAATTTAGCCTCGAATGATTTACCAATTAACTTAGAATTACGAGCTTCTTCTAATGCTTTTAATACATCATCACGAACGCTCATAAATGCATCCCATTCTTCGATTAAAGCTGCTTCATCTTCAAAATGTGTCACTTCTGGGAATTCAGCTAATTGTACATAGTCTTCTTCTTCTTTCAAGAATGACCAAATTTCTTCACTTGTATGAGGTAAAATTGGTGTCAATAATTTAGTTAAAGCAACGACAACATCGTAGAACACAGTTTGCATGCAACGACGATTGAAATCATCTTTTCCTTCAATGTACACAACATCTTTAGCAAAATCTAAATAGAATGATGATAATTCAGTTGTACAGAAATTTACGACTGTCTTGTAGACCGTTGAGAATGAATACTCTTCGTATCCTTTGGTCTTAATTGTTTCAATCACTTGATTCAAACGAACCATCATATATTTATCAACTGAACGTAATTCACGGTACTCAACACGATCTGTTGTTGGATCAAAATCTTCTGTATTGGCAATTAAGAAACGCATAGTGTTACGGATTTTACGGTAAACTTCTGAAATTTGACTTAAAATATCCATTGATACACGTACATCAGCTTCATAGTCAACACTTGACACCCATAATCGTAAAATATCAGCACCCATTTGGTTGATAACTTTTTCAGGGATAATCACGTTACCTAAAGATTTACTCATCTTACGGCCTTCACCATCTAATACAAAGCCTTGAGAAAGAACTGATTTGTATGGCGCTACTTCGTTAATTGCCACACTTGTTGTAATACTTGAGTTGAACCAACCACGATATTGGTCAGAACCTTCTAAATACATATCAGCTGGGAACGTTAAGTCTTCACGCCCACGTAAAACTGCTTCATGTGAAGAACCTGAATCAAACCATACATCCATGATGTCATTTTCTTTTGTAAATTGGCCATTAGGACTACCTTCGTGAGTAAAGCCTTCTGGTAATAACTCATTGGCTTCTTTTTCATACCAAATTTTTGATCCATGTTCAGCAAATAAATTTGCTACGTGTTCAATAGTCTCTGGCGTAATAATTGGTTCACCGTTTTCAGCATAGAAAACAGGTAGCGGTACACCCCAGGCACGTTGACGAGAAATTACCCAGTCTCCACGATCACGAATCATATTGTAAAGACGTGTTTTACCCCAAGGAATAATCCACTCTACTTTTTCTACTTCTGATAAAATATTGTCTCTAAATTTATCGATTGAAGCAAACCATTGTGGCGTCGCACGGTAAATAACAGGTTTTTTCGTTCTCCAGTCATGTGGATAGCTATGGCTAAAGAAGTCTAATTTCAATAAGGCGCCTTTTTCTTCCAATAATTCCGTAATCATTGGGTTTGCTTTATCATAGAAAATCCCTTCAAAACCAGGTGCTTCATTAGTATAAACCCCACGCCCATCAACAGGTGATAAGACATCTAAGTTATAACGACGTGCAACAAAGTAATCATCTTCCCCATGTCCTGGTGCTGTATGAACTAAACCAGTCCCTGCTTCAAGTGTCACGTGGTCACCAACCATCACTAATGACTCACGCTCATAGAAAGGATGTTGTGCTGTCATGTATTCTAAATCAGAACCTTTTAATTCTTGAACGACTTCATAATTTTCCCAACCAATTTTTTCAGCAACAGTTGTTAATAATTCTTTGGCCACCACATATTTATTACCTTCAACATTTACAACCACGTAGTCAAAATCAGCATTAGCTGAAATCCCTAAGTTTGCTGGTAATGTCCAAGGTGTTGTTGTCCAAATAACAAACGACGTGTCAGTATCTAATAAGCCTTTACCATCTTTTACTTTAAATACAACAAAAATAGATGGTGACTTAACGTCTTTATATTCAATTTCTGCCTCAGCTAGTGAAGATTCACTAGATGGTGACCAGTAAATTGGTTTTAAGCCTTTATAGATATAACCTTTTTCAGCCATTTTTCCGAATACACGGATTTGCGCAGCTTCATAGTCAGCTGTTAAAGTAATATAAGGATTATCCCAATCACCTGAAACACCTAAACGCTTAAAGTCATTACGTTGTTTATCAACTTGTGATAACGCATATTCACGACATTTTTCTAAATACTCTGCTCGTGACATTTTTTTACGATCTACGCCTTTATTCGTTAATACTTGTTCTATTGGCAACCCATGTGTATCCCAACCTGGCACATAAGGTGCACGGAATCCTGACATTGATTTAGAACGAACAATAATATCTTTACTAATTTTATTTAATGAATGACCTAAATGGATATTTCCATTAGCATACGGAGGCCCATCGTGTAACACAAAGGTTGGTTTACCTTCATTTAATTGTTGTCTCTTTTCATAAATGTTTTGCTCTTCCCACTCTTGTTGCCATTGACCTTCACGGTTTGGTAGATTAGCACGCATTGGAAAAGCTGTTTTTCCAAGCTGAAGTGTTTCTTTCATTTTCATCAGTTCTTCTCTCCTTCTCAACATAAAAAACACTCCACCCCTATAAAGGGACGAAGTGCTCGTGTTACCACCCAAATTCCAACTTTAGTCTCCATCAATTAATGCTAAAGTTGCTCTTGTCATTCTTAACGCGAATGAATCGACAAGTACTAATAAATAAATGTTCATACCTGTACCTACATGAAGGATCTTTCTTATACCAGAGATTACTAACCTTTCACTGTCGTTAGTTCGCTAAAAATATAGCATAAGCTTTTCTATTTCATGACTCCCGATTATCATAACATAATCAGATACTATTTTAAATATATTAGTTATTTTCTTTTTCTTCAACTTCCTGAGTTAATTCGCTCAAATCAATTGCTTGAGTATGTCCTTCTTCTACTAGATAATCATCTGCTTCAGACGCTTCAGTATCATCTGAGTCGGTATGATTAGTTGCTAATTTTTTGTCTAGTAAATCTTTAAAACTACTGTGACGATCATCAACAAATGAAGAGAATGGACGTAAAATTTCATCCCACTCTGGACTTTTAACGATTTCTAATTGAGATTCAATCGTTAATGCTAGATTACGATGGAATTCACGTGTTTTCTTCTTCAAATCATCTGTTTCAACAGCTAATTGCGTTGCTTGCTTTTGAGCATTGCTAATAATTTCATTAGCTAAACTATTGGCCTCAGAAACTGTTTTTTCCGCTTTTATATTAGCTTCGTTCATGATTTGTTTAGCTTCTGCTTCAGCACCGGTCACTAACATGTTTGATTCTTTTGTAGCTGTATCTTTCAATTTATCTGCAGTATTTTGTGCCACAATAATTGATTGATTCAACGTGTCTTTTAACTCACTGAAATACGTTAATTTTTCTTCTGCATATTTTAAAGATTTTTCTAGTTCTTTTACCTTACGTAAAGATTCTTCATAATCTTCAATAATTTGATCTAAGAAGTCATCTACTTCTTCAGGAGAATAACCTTTAAATTTTGTTGAAAAACTTTTGTTTTTAATATCTAATGGACTTAACGCTGCCATAATATTCACCTCTTATTATTTATCATTGAAACGTTTATTCTAATTCTATCTTTTTTAGTTCTACCTTCAATAGCATCAATTCTTATTCGCCCAAAACCTCTGACAGATATCATATCGAAAGCTTCTACCAGTGTATCTACTCTTTCGCATAGCATCCAGTTGACTTTTATTTTACCAGATTCAACCAGTGATTTAGATCGTTGCCTAGAAATATTAAATACTTCTGAAATAACTGCGTCTAATCTTTGAGAGCTCACTGTATGATTAGATGTTTCCCATTCATTGATTGGTATAATAATTGCATCTCGCGCAATTTCTAGCCTGATAGCAACCTTGCCTACTTTATCAAATTGGCCATTAACAAAGCTTGCCATCTTTTCATCTAGATGTATTTGCCAACTATCACCATCGGTTGTGATATCACCAAACAGTTCTCGCTTAATACCAAGACTCATTAAAGTCCCTAATATTTGACTATGTTTCAACTGAGTAAATTTTTTAGGATACTCAATATTAAACGTTAAAACTTCATAATCACCAATTTCAGGTTCGTAATAGTCTGGATAAATAAGAGCTTTTACTCTCTCAGCACCTTCGTATCCACCAAAACTACTAATTTTCAATCCTTGACTCTGATTTCTAACAATTGATTCTAAAATATAGAACTGTCTAGGATCTAAAAAACCTGTTAAAAAAGGGGCGTATTCACGTTCAACTTTAGCAGCCCAATTCTCAACCATATCAATAAAAGGATGCTCATCTTTGCGAAAATGTTGATAAACATTTTTTTCCATCGACAACCATCCTCCTCTTATTGTTTTTATTAATAGCCTAATAAAATTCTTAACAATACTCTTTCAATTATTTGTAAGACAAAAATTGCCACTACAATATTAAAACTTACCCCTCCAAAAGATAAATTAAATCGATCAAAAAATCTTAAGTAGGGATCACAAAGTTTGGTCAAAAATTGTCCAAACTTGCTTTGGTATCCACCTGGAAACCAAGAAATCAATGCATATAAGACTAAACAGGTTGTATAAATACTAACCAAATTTCTAAGTACGCTAATCAAAAATAACACCGTATTACCAACTTTCCCATTCTTAAACTAAATGACTTTTTAGTAAGCTATCCGCAGTGTCACTGTCAACTTCTAAATGACTTGGTGTGCAAATAAACATTTCACTATCTAATCTTTGAATATCTCCATCCAAGGCAAATACAGCCCCTGTCAAGAAATCAACAATTCTTCTTGCCTGCGATTCTTCAACCAAATTAAATTTGACAATAACAATTTCATTTCTAAAAAATGCATTTGCAATGTTTTGTACCTCAGCATACGTTCTTGGTTCAAATATTGTAACTTTTTTAACCAAATCATTACTAACATTTGTTGTTGTTTTCTTGTTTGCTGTATGTCTAGGTGTTTTTGTGTTAACTGTATTTGCAGCATTTTCTATACTCAAAATATTATTCTCTCTAACTGGATCAATACTAGGTGGTGTAATAGTTGCCACTTTATTACCGACAATTTTTTCTTTCTTTAATAATCTTTCAGAATTGTTTTTTGTCGTTGTTTTGTTAGGGACAGGTTTAGATACTTCTTTTTGACTTTGAAATACTTTTTTCTCTATAGGTTGCTTAGTCGTTTGAAGTGGGGGTGCCACTTCAGCATGGTTAGATGATTCGTTTTCTAAATCTAAAGCAAAATCTAGTCCAAAAAATTTCTTTATATTTTCACCAGCTGATGCAAATTTCATCCCAAACACCTACTTTTCATCTTTATTAATCAAACAATTGACTCCCCACTCTGATAAATGTTGCTCCTTGACTAATCGCCAAAGGATAATCTTTACTCATCCCCATACTAAGTTCGGTACAGGGTGCATGTTTCATAGTTAAATTAGCAATTTCCTGTTGCTTTAACGCTAATTTACCAAAGTATTCTTTTATTTTTTCAGGTTCTTCACCGTTAGGAGCCATTGTCATCAAACCAACCACATTGATTGCAGAAAATTGAGCTAAATCTCTAATAAACGGCTCAACTTCATCTAAGCTAATCCCCTGCTTACTTATTTCACCAGATACATTCACTTGTACAAAACAATTTATCGTCTTAGTAGCTCTTTTCTGAATCTCTTGGGCAGTTTTTATTCTATCTAGTGCATGAAAATAATCAATTCTATTAATGACATCTTTGACTTTTCTTGTTTGTAACGTACCAATCAGGTGCCAAGTGAACGTGTGATAATCTTCTAATGCTTCTTGTTTTTCAATTAACTTTTCAGATCTATTTTCAGCAAAATGACTTAAACCTAATTGAATTGCCTCTTTCACAACATCACTTGACACAGTCTTGGTAACTGCAATTAACGTTACCTCTTGATGTCTTGATGATTGAATAGACGCTTGACTTATTGATTCTTTTACTAAATTCAAATTCTTTTCAAGACTCATTTTTTCTACTTCTTATTTTCTTCTTCTAAAGAATGGAGGTGTACTCAATTCATCATCATCAGTTGCATTATCTGCTTCTGTTCTGAATGTTTCCATTTCTTTCTTTTCAATTGTATCAAATTGAGAATCACTCATCACATTACGTTGGATAGGCTCTTTGCGAATATCCCACTCGCCAAAAGCTGACTCTTCTTCAACAGGTTCTACTTTTACACGTTCAAACTCTTGTGTAGAACGCGGTGTAGTTGTTGTTGTATTTGTTAGAGGACGTGCTGTTCTAGATTTAGAACGACCTTTGTTTTCTTTTTTTGATGGGTCAATACCAGTTGCGATGACTGTAACAACAATTTCATCAGCTAAATCTTCATTAATAGAAGTACCTAGGATAATATTAACATCACCATCAGCAGCAGCTGTCACGATATCAGAAGCATCTTGTGCTTCAAATAGTGTCATGTCTAAACCACCCGTAATATTTAATAAGACTTGTTCAGCACCATCAATTGATGTTTCTAATAGTGGTGATGAAATAGCTTGTTTAGTCGCTTGAATAACACGATCTTCACCACTTGCTGAACCAATACCCATCAAAGCAGTTCCTTGATTTTGCATAACAGTCTTAACGTCAGCAAAGTCTAAGTTAACATAACCAGGTGCTGTAATTAAATCAGAAATTCCTTGTACCCCTTGACGTAACACATTATCTGCTTCTTTAAATGCTTCTAAAATAGGTGTTTTCTTGTCTACAACTTCTAATAAACGATTATTAGAAATGATTAATAATGTATCAACATTTTCTTTTAATTCAGAAATTCCTTCTGCTGCATAACGGCCACGTTTTGGTCCTTCAAAACTAAATGGACGCGTAACAACACCAACTGTTAAAGCACCAAGATTTTTAGCAATACGAGCTACTTGAGGTGCTGCACCTGTTCCTGTTCCACCACCCATACCAGCGGTAATAAAGATCATATCAGCTCCTTCTAAAGAAGCTGCAATTTGTTCTTCGCTTTCTTCAGCTGCTTTACGACCAACTTCTGGTTGTGAACCCGCACCAAGACCACGAGTATATTTAGGTCCTAATTGAATTAATGTTTCGGCATGGCTATCTCTTAAAGCCTGAACATCAGTGTTCGCTACGATAAATTCAACGCCTTTAACGCCTTCTTCGATCATGCGATTAACAGCGTTTCCGCCACCACCACCAACTCCAATAACTTTGATAATAGCTCCGTCTTCCATGTGGTTATCAAATGTAAATTCCATTTCGCTATTTCCTCCCGTTTGAATTAATCAAATATATTTGAGAATAATCCTTTAACTTTTTCTGTAATTTTTTTGACTGATTTATCGTCTTCTTCAGTTACATCTTCAAATACTTCTTCTTTTTCAATTGTTGGTTCAAATTGTGTCGTTGGTTGTACATATCTTTCTTCAACCTGTGGTCTAGCCATTGTACGTTTAGGTCCCTCAACTGCATCTTTAGAAATTTGGTAAATGTCACTTAATTGAGCAACATATTCTACGATACTGATTGCATTAGTAAATGCAGGATTACGTAATCCCATATAATTTGGAACATGTAGCTTTACATTTACGCCATAAATTTCTTGAGCAAGTTCTACTACACCTGGAATACTTGCATTACCACCAGCTAAGATAATGCCACCTGGCAAATCTAAACAGTCAATATCTTCGAGTACTTCTTTAGACTTAGTGAATATTTGTTCCATACGTGCTTCAATTATTTCTGATAAATAACGTTCATCCACTTTAATTGGTTGTTCTTGACCAACCACTTCAACTGGGAACTCTTCGCTTGGATTAGTTCGCTCAGGATACGCGTCACCATAATTAATTTTTAATGCCTCTGCGTTAGTAATTGATGTATTCAATACAACAGAGATATCTTTACTTACGTATTCTCCACCTTCTTGCTCAACGTGAGTGAATTTCAATTGTCCTTCATGAATTACAGCAGTTGTCGTTTGACCACCACCTAGATCTATAACAATTGTTCCAAATTCTTTTTCACCATTTGAAAGAATCGCTTCACATAACGCAAGTGGAGAAATAACTAATTCTTCTAATTGTAAACCTGCTTTTTCAATACACTTACGGATATTATGAACAATGGTTTTTGGTCCAGTATAGACGATACCGCTCATGTCTAATCTCACACCAATCATACCACGTGGATCTTTTATACCATCAAAACCATCTACTTTATATTCTCTTGGAATAAGTGTAACGATTTGACGTTCTGGTGGAATAGAACGAATAATTGCTGCTTTTGCCACATTACGGACATCTTCATCAGTAATTTCTTTAGAATCAGTACTTACCGCAATCATTCCTTCACATTTTTCCACTTCTAATAAATTAGCTGGTAGTCCCACGCTAACTTGTCTAATTTGGATACCTGATTTTTCTTCTGCTTGCTTAATTGCTCTTTTAATTGATGTTACGGTTTTATCAATGTCAACAATAATTCCTTTGCTTAATCCTTCAGACTTCGCATTTCCGACACCAATAATATTAACCTGTCCCTCGATGTACTCAGCGACTACAACTTTAATGGATGTAGTACCAATATCTAGGCCAACATAAATTCCTGTGTTTGCCATAACGGGGTCTCCCTCCTACATTTTATCTAGTAATTGATGATGAGTATTTTTAGCTTATTTAATAATTTTTTCTAGAACCTACTCTTATTAATTTTACCATAATATATGAATATTAGAAAATAAGATTATGTAAATAATTAATTATTATTTTGTAATTCATCAATTAATTCATCATTATCTTCAGAATCCGCCATATTTGTTTGTTCAACCGTGGTTTCATCTTCTTTGGTTTCTTTATTGCTTTCTTTTTTATCTACGACTCCAAGTCCTGCTAATTTTTCACTAGCTTCCTTTGAGGTATAGGAATAACTAAAAATCCCTGCTTCCATATCAATCACACCAGGTTCCGTCATTTCTTTAGAAATTTCAGGATAGTAAACAATCTTATCGCCTAAGTCTTTTATTGAACCAATCACTTGATTACCGTCTTTCATCCTCAGTACGATACGACTTCTAACTTTTCCTGAAGGATTTAACACAACTTCATCTAAGTTATTTTTTATCTTGTCTTCCATGTTTAGATAAATTGTTAACATTCGTTCTAATTGTTTATCATTTGAAAAATTAGTAAACACTGTAAAAGATTTATTTTGAGAAGTAACTGCTTTATCCAAAATTTTCCCACTCTCAAGAATAGGATAAAACTTTCCTTCAAATTTTGCATAAGCAAGCTCATTATATTCTGTTACATTTAATTTAATATTATTGACATTGTAAATACTTTTCTCAACAGATTTAATTCTTGGTAAAGCTTTTTTGATATTATCGATGATTGGTTCATTTAAATAAGCATTCCAGAAAAACTCATTCTTTTTTAGCCCCGTCGCAGAAGCAATTTCTTGTTTAGTGACCGAACTATTCCCCACAATTTCTAATGTTTGTACCTTACTATAAGGGGAAACATAGTATGCTGTTAATAGTAAAACTAGCAAAAACATGCTTAAAATCAGCGACAATCTTTTTAACATTCTACGACGTCTTTCTTGTCTAATCTTAGGCAGTTTATCTGCAAATGTTTCTTTTTTTAGCATTTCTGATTCATAAGCTATATCGGATTCGTCGGCAACTGTTTCCTTAAGAATTTTTTTTAAGTCTAAGACATTATCTTTGGATTCAACAGAAGATAATGTCTCTTCTGTTGAATCCTTGTCTATTGAAATATCCCCTGTGTTGTTTGGATCTTGAGCTTCACTTTTTTCTGAGTTAGTGGTGCTATTCATCTTTTGTTCTTGCTTCATTTCTATCAGTTCTTCAAGGCTTTTCTTATCAAAACTTAACGGTTTAGGTTTGGATTCTTCTTCAGGTTTATCCATCCACTTTGGTTCCTCACCATTTTCTTGTAAATACTTCAAGTTCTCTTTTTGCCACGGTGTAAGATTTTCAAAAAACTCTTTTTCTACTTTTTTCACATCGTTTGAATCATTTAATGTATCAACATTCCCTATCGTCTTTTTCTCTGATTTATCTGTCATTTATCAGCACCTCCTACTTTTGTAAGGCTTTTAATAGCTGATATAAATGTGTCGTAGCATCTTGATAGCCAATTTTTTCTGATTCAACTGCCATATTTTTTAATCTTTCTTCATCTTTCATGATCGCATCAATTGAAGAAACTAATGTTTGACCTGTAAGTTCACTATCCTTCAAAATTTCTGCAGCACCAACTCTAACTAGAGACATAGCATTTTTTGTTTGATGATCATTGGTAACATTAGGACTTGGAATTAATATCGAAGGTAATCCCATCCCGGTAAATTCAGCAATAGAGGTTGCGCCCGCTCGACTCACAACTAAATCTATATTAGCTAATACTTGTGTCATATTATCAATATAGGGCACAATTTTTACCATTTTTAATGAAGACAAGTCAATGTGTTCACTAATTGACTCAAAATAGATGTTACCCGTTGCTACAATTGTCTGATAATCTTTTTTTTCTAACTCATTGACGGCTTCTTCTACAGCATTCATCATCGTTTTGGCACCTCGACTGCCTCCAAATAATAAAACAGTCTTTTTATTGGAGTCTAATTGGTAAGTATCCGTCAAATAATTATCAGGTTTCAAACCTGCAACTTCTTGCGCACGAGGATTACCTGTTAATTCAACTTTTTCTTTTGGAAAATATTCTATGGCATCTTCAAAACATACGGCAACTTTATCAACATATCGTGATAAAAATTTATTTGCCACTCCTGGCACACTATTTTGTTCATGAATTAGTGTTGGAATACCTAATTTATGTGCAGCATAGACAACAGGTGCGCATACATAACCACCCGTTCCTACTACGACATCAGGTTGAAATTCCTTTATAATGCGTTTACTATCTTTGATACTCTTAAGAAACTTTTTGATTGTGGTCACATTTTCAAACGTTAACTTCCTTCTAAATCCCTGAATATCAACGGATGCAAATGGTAAATACTCATTTTTTACTATTGTACTTTCAAGTCCACCTTGAGTCCCAACATACATAAAGGTTGAATCAGGTTCTACTTCTTTTACATATTTAACTAAAGAAAGAGCCGGATAGACATGTCCACCCGTCCCTCCACCAGAAACTAATAATCTCATTAATTATTCCACTCTTCTTCTATATTTTTAATTGCTTGTTTGAATTGATCGCCACGGATTTCAAAATTTTTGAATTGGTCCCAACTAGCACATGCGGGAGAAAATAATAAAATATCTCCTTCATCAGAATATTCAAATGCATGTCTTACGGCTTCATCTAAATGATCATTGATGGAAATGTGAACAATCTCAACAGACTTAGCTGATATTGCAAGCTTATCTTTTGTTTCTCCGTATAACGAAATAGCTTTCACATTCTCTAAAGATGACTCTAGCTCAACAAAATCATTACCACGGTCTAATCCACCTGCGATAAGAATAACTTTATCTTTCTTGTCCTTAAACGCACTTAAAGCGGTTTGTGTTGCAAGAATATTTGTTGCTTTTGAATCATTGTATACTTTACGTCCTAATACATTACCAACAAATTCCATTCTATGAGAAACACCACCAAAGGTAGATAATGCCGTAATAATTTCTTCATTAGAAATGTTGTATAATTTTGCCACACTAATGGCTGCTAAAGCATTTTCAACATTATGCTCACCAGGTACGCCTATTTGATGAGTTAACATAATAAATTCCTCTTTGAAGAAAATCTTGTCATTTTCAACATAAGCACCTTCAGCATACTTCTCTTTGGTAGAGAATGGAATGACTGTTGCATTTGTTCTTTGTCCCAATAATCGTAATTCTTCCTGATTATAATTCAAAATCAAATAATCTGATTCTGTCATATTTTTTTGGATTTCCCATTTTGCTTTAACATATTCTTCTCGATTACCATGATAATCTAAATGAGCTTCAAAAATATTTACAATTACCGCAACTTTAGGCTTAAACGTTTCAATCCCCATTAATTGGAAACTTGACAATTCTGTTACCATCACATTATCTTTTGATACTTCTTGAGCTACTTGTGAAGCAACTTGACCGATATTTCCTGCAACAAATGCAAATGGCGTTTGTTTATCAGCATTTAATAAGTTGTTAATCATGGTTGTCGTGGTTGTTTTACCGTTTGTTCCGGTAATTCCAATAATAGGTGCTTCAGAAATTTCATAGGCTAATTCTACTTCTGTAATCACTGGAATTTGTTTTTCCAAAGCTACTTGAATCATAGGATTAGTATAAGGAATTCCAGGATTTTTTACTAACAATTCGAATTCTTCATCTAACAGCTCAATAGGATGACTACCAGCAATTACCTTAATACCCAACTCTAAAAGTTCTTGTGCTTCTATATTTTCTTCTAATGGCTTTCCATCATTAACGGTGACAATTGCCCCTAATTGATGGAGTAGTCTAGCCGCTGTTGTCCCACTTTTTGCTAAACCTAACACCAGTACTTTTTTATTTTGATAATTGCTAATAACTTTCATCCTACTCAACTCCTAATAAAGAATAAATAACGTGATGACTGACATCACTAATCCGACACACCAAAATACAATATTCACTTTCCATTCAGACCATCCTAGCATTTCAAAATGATGATGAATAGGCGCCATCTTAAATAAACGTTTACCCGTCAATTTGAATGAAGCAACTTGCAACATGACACTAAGTGTTTCAATTACATAAACAAGACCGATTAATAATAACGTCCATTCTTGATGTAACATAATTGAGATACCCGCTAGTAAACCGCCTAAAGCTAACGAACCGACATCACCCATGAAGATTTTTGCAGGTTTTTTATTATACATAAAGAAGCCTAGTAAACCACCAATTATGGTTAAACAAATCACAAGGACATCGAATTGCTCTTGTTTCCAAGCAATTAATCCGTATGTTGCAAAAGAAATCGTTCCTAATCCAGCAACCAAACCATCTAAACCATCTGTTAAGTTAACCGCATTTGAAAAACCAACTAGCCAAAAGATGATGAAGATACTGTAAATTACTACACCTAAAGGTAATTCTCCAATAATAGGTAAATCTAAAGAATGCGCACCTCCTAATTTAGCATAGCTAATACTAAAAATGATGCCTCCAATAATCTGAGTAATTAACTTTTGGATAGAGTTTAATCCCATGTTACGTTTCTTAAATATTTTAATGAAGTCATCTAAAAAACCAACAATTCCATATAATACTAAGATGAAAAGTAAACTCAACAATGTGGTGGTGATAATATTTTCCACAAAAAGAGCTGATACAAATGACGTAATCACTGTTGCAATTAAGAAAACAACGCCACCCATTGTAGGCGTTCCTGCCTTACTATTGTGCCACTTAGGTCCTTCTTCTCTAATTTGTTGTCCATGTTTTTTCAGTTGGAAATATCCAATGAAAAACGGCATGATAGTTACCGTAATCGCAAAGCTAATAGCGATTGGTAAAAAAATTTTTGTCCATTCCATACTTAACCCTCAATTCTATTTTACCAATAAATTTTATTTTAATTTTCTATCTAATGCTTCTTTTAATACTTTGTTTGAAACCGAAGAAATAATTGTCGAAGCCTGTTCCCCGTCCCCTTTGGTTGTTACAAACATGATATATTCTGGATTTTCTGTTGGTGCAATTTGAACAGCAGAGTTAATATAAATTTTTTCAAAATATTTACCTGTACTGTTATCAAATACTTGGGCTGTTCCGGTTTTTGCTGATACACGGTAACCATCTATTCCATAAGAAGTTCCTGTACCATATGTTTGATCTTCAACCACAGATGTCATCATATCTAATGTTTTCTTAGCAGTTTCAGCACTGATTGGTTTACCAACTTCTTTCACTGGCATTTCTTTTATCTCACCATTGCTGTCGACTACTTTACTAATATAATTAGGTTTTAACATCGTACCATTATTTGCAATAGCCGTGTATGCTTGAATCATTTGGAAAGGTGTAACTGAAATACCTTGACCATAAGATGTAATCGCAGAATCTACACTATTAGACATATCTGGAAGATAGCCTGGTACTTCATTTAATAAATTAGTACCTGTTAATTTATTGAAACCAAATTTATCTAATGATTCTACCCATTTGTCCTTCATTTGTGTTTCTAAATTAACCATTGCCACATTACTAGAAAAGGCAAACGCTTGACGATAGGTAATCGTCCCTTCTCCTTCTTTATTCCAGTCATATATTTTAGTCCCATCTTCGAATTCATAAACACCTGTTTTAACATAAGCATTAGGATCCAATATACCATTTTCAAAAGCGGTCGCAACTGTAAAAACTTTCATTGTTGATCCTGGTTCATATTGTCGTTGAATTAACAAGTTTGACCAAATATCTGTTTCATCATCTTGCTTTTCTAAACCTTCTTTTGTTTCTGGATTAAATGTAGGACGCTGTGAAGCTGCTACGATGTTGCCTGTTTTTGCTTCAACTAACATAGCCGTCATATCATCTTGATCAGGAAATTTTTTTAGAACTTCAGTCATTGAATCTTCCAACAGTACTTGCAAATTCAAATCTAATGTTGTATAAATATCTTTACCGTCTACAGCTTTTTTCTCAACTTCTACAGATCCTGCAATTTTGCGTTGAGCACTATCTTTTAAATACGTCTCTTTACCATTCTTACCAGAAAGAGTTTCATTTTCAGCTTTTTCAATTCCCATTTGCCCTGTCATACTATCTTCACCATCATTTTGTGCATAACCAATTAAATGAGAAGCAAAAATACCATTAGGATAAACTCTTGCTTGTTGCTCAGTAAAATATATCCCTTTAATGCCATCAGCATCTAAAGATTCTTCTATCTTGTTTTTTGTTTCAAGGGTTAAATTTTTCCCACCATTACCAAATTCTACTTGTTTTAAGTCTTGATTCAGTTGATCTAAAACATATTCTTTCTCTAAATCTGTGTTTTTTGCAATAACTTCTGCTACTTTTTCTTTGTTTTTATCTTCTACGTATAATTTTTCTCTTGAACCATTTTTACCATTCGTTGCGATGCCTAAGTAAGTGTTATCTAGTACAGCATACAACGAATAGGAAGTAGCGTCTGCGGCAATGATATTACCATTTCGATCATAAATGGTACCTCTTTTAGCCTTAATTACGCTACTTCCTTGATACAATTCTTGAGTTTTATCACTTAAAGAAGTATTACCGACTCTGCCAATTAGTACTACATAAGAAAATCTAGCAATAAATAGCAAAAAAACGCCAATTGTTACAAAAAACAAAAAAATAGAGAATTTTTTTCGATTAACAATAGGATTTAATCCTTTTCTTTGAATAAAATTCTGCCATTTTTCCCACATTAGTCTGTCACATTCCTTATATTATCTTCATGTTTAGTTAATCCAGCTTGTTTTGCTATTTCATTTAGCTTGTCCACTCTAGACAACTCAGTTTTTTCTTGTTCCAATTCAGTCACTGATTGTTTAATTCCACTATTTTTCGATTCAATTGATGAAATTTCATTTTCATATTGAGAAACTCGATTTGAGATTTGAACAGTAAGTGCAGAAAGGATTACAAAAAAAACAATTAAAGTCGCAACTAATAATTTTTCAATTTTAGTAATACGCTCTAGCCTAGAAATGGGTTGACTAAAGTCAACATTTTCTGTTGATGTTTCTATAACAGATAACTCAACAGGTTCATTAACAGCTTGTTCAATTACATCAAAACTTCTTTGCTCAGCCATTATTTCTGCTCTCCTTTACTTACTATTCTGCTTTTGTGCAACACGTAATTTGGCACTACGCGCACGATTATTAGCTTGTAATTCTTCATCACTTGGTAAAATCGGCTTTCTATTCACCAATTTAAGTTTAGGTTGGTATTCATCCGGTATCATCGGTAAACCATGTGGTACATCTTTTGGTTGACTATATTCTTTAAAAATATTTTTCACCAAACGATCCTCAAGTGAATGGAAGGTAATAACGCCTACCCTACCACCTATTTTCAACAAATCGATAGCTTGTTCTAAAGATTCTTCAACTACAGCAAGTTCATCATTAACTTCAATACGAATCGCTTGGAAAATTCTCTTTGCAGGATGCCCACCTTTTCTTCTAGCAGGTGCAGGTATCCCTTCTTTTATAATTTCAACTAATTCTCCTGTCGTTTCAATTGGTTGTTCCATACGTTTTTTTTCAATCAAACGAGCAATTTGTTTAGAAAATTTTTCTTCCCCGTATCTGTAGAAAATTTTAACTAATTGCTCATATGTATATGTATTCACCAAATCTTTTGCTGTAAAATCGGCGTGTTGATCCATACGCATATCTAGCTGGGCATCATTATGATAACTGAAGCCTCTTTCAATTTCATCTAATTGAGGGGAAGAAACACCTAAATCATAAATTAGACCATCGACTTGAGTAATACCCAAATTCGTTAGTTCTTCCTTTAAATAACGAAAGTTACTTTTAATAAAAGTGACTTGCCCTTTATCTATATATTGTTTTAATTTTTCTTTTGCGTGGTCTATCGCCGTTTGATCTTGATCAAATGCATACAAATGTCCTTTATCAGACAATTTAGATAATAACAATTCACTATGTCCTGCACCACCTAATGTACAGTCTACATAAATCCCATCCGGATCAGTAATTGTATTATCTACCGTTTCATTTAACAATACGGTGATATGGTTAAATTCTTTTACCATATTTTATCCTCTCTAAATTAACTAAAATCCAAAATCAATCATTGATTCAGCTAAATCATCATATTGATTCTCAGCTTCATCAGAATAATCTTGCCATTTTTGTTCACTCCAAATTTCAATACGATCAGATACGCCAATAATCACGCATCCTTTTTCAATCATCGCATGTTCTCTCAATGAAGATGGAATATTAATTCTACCTTGTTTATCTAATTCACATTCTGTTGCAGCAGAGTAAAAAAAACGTACAAAAGTTCTCGCGTCTTTTTTTGAAATAGGCAATTCTTTTAACTTTGTTTCAAGTTCTTGCCATTCTTGCATAGGGTAGCCAAACAAACATCCATCTAAACCACGTGTCAAAACAAATTTATCGCCTAAATCATCACGAAATTTTGCTGGCATGATTAAACGACCTTTTGAATCGATGTTATGCCGATGTTCGCCCATAAACATGATAGACTCCCCCTCCCCACTGTATAAGAATAGTCTACCACATTCCCCCACTTTCTACCACCTGATTAACAAAGTTTTATAAATTTAGTGAACTAAAAACCGTTTATTAGTCTAATTAAACCGTATACAATTAAAAAGGAATAGACCAATAAACTAATAAGGAATGTAAATCGCCAAAACATTTTAAAATAAAATTTATAATGTATATCACCATAAAAATAGGCGTGCATAACTGCGATAACAATCCCGATAATACACACAATCATAAACATGTAGGGCGTGATCGAAATAGAGAATATTTCATCAGATAAATAATGTAAACCAATAAATAATAATGGTGTTGCAATATCTGACGTTCTAAGTTGATATCTTTGTAATAAAGACCATCTTTTTACAATAAAATGGCTGGCAGACATCATAATAAACGGATAAAAAATCCAAAAAAACAACATAGGAGTCATTGTGTTCATTTTAAAGATCCTTCTTTCTATAGTTATATTTATCTTACACTAATAGCATTACAAATCTATTTCAAAATCATTGTAAATAGTTTATATTTTTAAAAAGACTTGATTCTACCTTTATATTTGGCTAATATTAAGATAGAAATTATAAGGAAGTGCTCATTAATGAAAAAATCAAAATTCGATACAATAAAAAAAGTAGTTATTTGGTTAATGCTGATTGCTACGATAGGTTCTGCTGTCATTTCAGTAATTATTGCCGCAATGAATATGTAATAACAAAAACAGTTGATTATCTATTCAACTGTTTTTGTGTATAAAAAATGAGCTAGAAGACTCAGTCCTCTAGCTCATTTTTATTAGCTACTAATAAAGTATTATTGATTACTCCGGCAGTAGGACTCGAACCTACGACATCATGATTAACAGTCATGCGCTACTACCAACTGAGCTATGCCGGATTATGCGTGGTAACGTCCTACTCTCACAGGGGGAAA